>JAQUDN010000111.1 GCA_028685665.1 Burkholderiaceae bacterium
CGAGATCACGTTGGTAGGAACGAAAGCAGACACGTCGCCAGCTTGCGTTTCAATGATAGGCAACGCGGTCAACGAACCGGTCTTGCCTTTGACAGCCCCCTTGGTGAAAGCTTCGACGTAGTCGGCATTCACACGGGCTGCACGTTCCAGCAGACGGCTGTGGAGATAAAACACATCGCCAGGATAGGCTTCGCGGCCTGGTGGGCGACGCAGCAGCAGGGACACCTGACGGTAGGCCACAGCTTGCTTGGACAGATCATCATAAACGATCAGCGCGTCTTCACCACGGTCACGGAAGTATTCGCCCATCGTGCAGCCCGAATAGGCCGACACGTACTGCATGGCAGCCGATTCGGAAGCCGAAGCAGCCACGACGATGGTGTATTCCATGGCGCCGGCTTGTTCCAGAGCGCGCACGACGTTCTTGATCGACGAAGCCTTTTGACCGATGGCAACGTAGATACAGGTCACGCCCTGGCCCTTTTGGGCGATGATGGCGTCGATGGCGACAGCCGTCTTGCCAGTCTGGCGGTCACCAATGATCAGTTCGCGCTGGCCACGGCCCACGGGCACCATGGAGTCAATGGACTTCAAACCGGTTTGCAGAGGCTGGTCCACAGACTTCCGTGCGATCACGCCAGGGGCGACTTTTTCGATCACGTCGGTGAGCTTGGCGTTGATAGGACCCTTGCCGTCGATAGGCTGGCCCAGCGCATTCACCACACGGCCGATCAGTTCAGGACCGACGGGAACTTCCAGAATGCGGCCCGTGCACTTGACGGTGTCGCCTTCGGAGATATGCTCGTATTCACCCAGAATCACGGCGCCAACAGAATCGCGCTCCAGATTCAGAGCCAGACCGTAGGAGGCAGAACCATCCTTGGCGGCGGGGAACTCCAGCATTTCGCCTTGCATCACGTCGGAAAGACCGTGCACGCGGACAATACCGTCCGACACAGACACCACGGTGCCTTGGTTGCGGATATCGCTGCTGGCGGCAAGCCCTTCGATGCGGCTCTTGATGAGTTCAGAAATTTCTGCGGGATTGAGTTGCATGACTCTTTCCTTCTTTCTTTGGTTCGCTGAGACCTTGCTGCGCTTTACGCAGCAAGGGCCGCTTTCATTTGTTCAAGACGGGCCTTGACGGAGGTGTCCAACACCTCGTCACCGACCACTACGCGAATCCCGCCGATCAGGGAATCATCCTGCCGAACAGAGAGATTCAACTTGCGGCCAAAGCGCTTTTCGAGCGCCACACCCACGTCAGACAGTGCGCCACTGTCCATGGGGAATGCGCTGTACACAACAGCATCGGATGTGCCGTTGCGGCGGTTGACGAGAACACGAAACTGCGCAGCCACTTCAGGGAGCGTATCGATACGCCCATTTTCAATGACCGTACGCAGGAAATTCTTCGCTGTGTCTGGCAGTGCTGTACGGGCAACCCCGAGGAAGACGTCAAACAACTGGTTTGTCGTTACCTTGGGATTGTCGGCCAGCTGGCGCAGTTGGGGGTTGGCGGCAATCGCCGCCAGTTCGTCCACCCAAGCGGCTACACCGCTCAGATCGACACCCGCACCCGCTGTAGCAGCCTTGAACAAGGCGTCGGCGTAAGGGCGGGCAATGGTGGCGAGTTCGGCCATGTGTATCCCCTTACAGCTCGGTCTTCAGGCGATTGAGCAAATCGGCATGGACACCCGCATTGACTTCCTTGCGGAGAATCTGCTCGGCACCTTTCACAGCCAACGCTGCCACCTGCTCGCGCAAAGCGTCGCGTGCTTGGGCCGTTTGCTGCTGAGCCTCTGCGCGAGCCGCTGCAACAATCTTGTTGCCTTCTTCGGTCGCACGGGCCTTGGCCTCTTCGATGATGGCCTGAGCACGGCGGTCTGCATCGGCAAGACGCGTGGTGGTTTCGTTGCGCGTTTGCGCCAATTCCTTTTCAACGCGCTGATTGACAGCGGTCAGTTCGGATTTGGCACGGTCGGCAGCAGCGAGGCCATCGGCGATTTTCTGGGCCCGCTCATCCAGCGCTTTTGCAATCGGTGGCCACACGAATTTCATCGTGAACAACACCAGCAGCAAAAATACGATGCATTGAGCGAACAGGGTCGCGTTGATACTCACGGCAACACCTTTCTATGGTTGTTGATCGCGGGCGAATTACTTCAGAACGAAGGGATTTGCGAAGGCGAACAGCAGGGCAATAGCCACGCCGATCAGGAAGGCCGCATCGATCAGACCGGCCAAGATGAACATCTTGGTTTGCAGTTCGTTGATCAACTCAGGCTGGCGAGCCGAAGATTCGAGGAACTTGCCACCCATGATGGCGATACCGATGGAGGCACCAATGGCACCGAGACCCACGATGAATGCACATGCCAGAGCGACCATGCCGAGAACGTTTTCCATGATGATTCCTTAAGTTAGCGGAGGTTGAGAAAGAAAAAGAACTTAGTGAGCCTCATGTGCCTGGCCGAGATAAATCAGCGTCAGCATCATGAAGATGAAGGCCTGCAAGGTGATCACCAGAATGTGGAAGATCGCCCAGAGGGTACCGGCAATGACATGCCCCACAGGGAGGAGCACACCAGAAAGCGACATGGCGGCGGCTCCACCCATGAGCGCGATCAACATGAATACCAGTTCGCCAGCATACATATTGCCGAACAACCGCATGCCATGAGACACGGTCTTAGCGAGGTACTCGATAACCTGCATCGTGAAATTCACCAATGCCATGGGCACGGCCAGAAGGGGATTCTTGGGCATACCAAAAGGAGCCGAAACCAACTCATGCGCCCAGCCACCCAGACCCTTGATCTTGACGCTGTAGATCAAGCAAAGGATCAGCACCGCTGTGGACAGACCCAGGGTCGTCGACAAGTCGGCCGTAGGCACAACACGGAGGTAGGCGTGGGCGGCATCATGGCCCGCCGCACCGTAAATTTGCGCCCAGACGACGGGCAGCAAATCCACGGGTAACATGTCCATGGCATTCATCATGAAAATCCAGACAAACACCGTCAAGGCCAGGGGCGCAATGAACTTGCGGCTCTCGGCATTGTGGATATTGGCCTTGGCTTGTGTGTCCACCATCTCGACCAGCATTTCAACTGCGGCCTGAAAGCGACCTGGTACACCGGCATGCGCCTTGCGCGCAGCCAACCAAAGCACAAACAGGCTGATGGCGCCAACCACGAACGAAATGATGACGGAATCCACATTGATCACAGAGAAGTCAACAATCTTCTCCTGCTTGATCGTTTGCAGATGTTGCAGGTGATGAACGATGTATTCACTGGCGGTGGGTGCGTGAGCTTCTGCTGCCATCGATCAACTCTTCTCTTTATGAATCAACTTCAAAAAACCGGGCTTTACCAAAAGCGCCACCCAGTACGTTTTCATGGTGATAACCATGCTTGCCAGCAAAGCCAGCCAATTCAACCCCGACACCAGCCGGGGCGCAGCCACCAACATGGCAACCGTCAAAAATACTTTGCCGAACTCCCAGACCACAAACTTGGCCATGGCATTCCCGGAACCTGCTGACAGCCGCTTCGGCGACAGCCCCCGGGCAAACAAGCCCGCCGGAACCACCACCGCCAGGACACCGTAGGCAGCAGACCAGACAACTTCTGCCCGACCCACCCCAAGCCATACCAGCAAGACCACCAGCAGACCGACCAGAACCTGCCCCCCCACAATCAAACCCATGGAGAGGGGTGCATAGCGCTTGCGCCATTGATCCGCTTCTTCAGCAGTCAGGGGCTTGAAGTCCGATTCTTCAGCCTCAGATTCTTCTTCAGCGATGTCGACGAATGTTTTCAAGATTGAACGACGCTCGCGTTACAGACCGCTACTTTTCCAAAGCTTTTGATTATAGGTAAATACCATGACAATCGTCAAAGGCTTGTCCATAAAAACGGGTATCAGCCCCATGTAAGCCCGCTGCAGTGCGGCGCACCAACAACACTTTCGCCCGCCCTTTCCCCGGGGGCAAACCACCCCGGGACCAGGCACTTTGCGCAGACTTCCCACTCCAATCAGCTCACAAGCCAATACAGCTCAGCGCTTCAAGCTATCAAAATCACGTCAAACCGCCCATGACCTCTCCCCAACCGCCCCGCCCGAATGGACCCGATGCCAGCGCCACCGATCCCCGGAGAGACTCCCTGATCGAGTATCCCAGCCAGTTCCCGATCAAGGTCATGGGGGCCAAAGTAGATGCCCTGGTTCCCGCCGTGACCGCTTTGGCGCTGCAGTTCGACCCAGGCTTTGATGTCGGGAGCATCGAATTGCGCGACAGCCGTGCGGGCAACTACCAAGGCATCACCATCACCATCACGGCCACGAGCCGCGAACAACTCGACGGACTGTACCAGGCCCTGTCGTCCCACCCCCTGGTCAAGATCGTGCTCTAAGCCATGGCCATCGCCCTTCATCTGCGGGGTCGGGTGGACTACCTGGCCACGGTGCAGGCCATGCAGGATTACACGGCGAGCCGAACCCCTGAAAGCCCGGACGCGCTCTGGATATGTGAGCACACAGCGCTTTATACACAAGGCCTGGCGGGCAAAAGTGACCATATTTTGGCTCCGGGAGATATTCCGGTGCACCCCACCAACCGAGGGGGACAGGTCACCTTTCACGGCCCTGGCCAGGTCGTCGCCTACCCGCTGATCGACCTGCAGCGCGCTGGCTACTACGTCAAGGAATATGTCTACCGCGTCGAAGAAGCAGTGATCCGCACCCTGGCGCAGCTGGGGGTGACAGGCCACCGCGTTGGGGGCGCGCCCGGCATCTACGTGCGCCTGGACGACCCTGGCAGCCACGCCTTGCTACCCCAGCGCCCCCAGAAAAGGGAAGACGGCAAGCCCCCCACGCCCGACTTTGAAGGCCTGGGCAAAATTGCCGCACTGGGCATCAAGGTCAGTCGGCATTGCACCTACCACGGTGTGGCCCTCAATGTGGCCATGGACCTGGAGCCATTCACGCGCATCAACCCGTGTGGGTATGCGGGCTTGCGCACCGTCGACCTTTCTACAATCGGGGTCCACACCACCTGGACTGAAGCCGCAGACCTGCTGAGCCAACAACTCGGCCTTCTGCTGGCGCCCTGACCCACCAAGAGCCATGAGCACCACCGACGTCGTGCGCGAAGCGCAATCTCCCGAAGACTACAACCCGTTGGCCAAGCAAAAGGCCGCGGCCAAGCTGTCCCGCATTCCGATCAAGGTGGAACAGGGCGAGATCCTGAAAAAGCCCGATTGGATTCGCGTCAAGGCGGGCTCGCCCACCACGCGCTTCTATGAAATCAAGGACATCCTGCGCGAGCACAAGCTGCACACGGTGTGCGAAGAAGCCAGCTGCCCCAACATCGGCGAATGCTTTGGCAAGGGCACGGCCACCTTCATGATCATGGGCGACAAGTGCACGCGCCGCTGCCCGTTTTGCGACGTGGGCCATGGCCGCCCCGATCCGCTGGACACCGACGAGCCACTGAACCTGGCCAAGACGATTGCGGCACTCAAGCTCAAATATGTGGTGATCACCAGCGTGGACCGCGACGACCTGCGCGATGGCGGCAGCGGTCACTTCGTGGCGTGCATTCAGCACATCCGCGAACTCTCGCCCCAGACCCAGATCGAGATTCTGGTGCCCGACTTCCGCGGCCGCGATGACCGCGCGCTCGAGATTTTGAAGGCCGCCCCCCCCGACGTGATGAACCACAACCTGGAAACCGCGCCCCGCCTCTACAAGGAAGCGCGCCCGGGTTCGGACTACCAGTTCAGCCTGAATCTGCTGAAGAAGTTCAAGGCCCTGCACCCGCAGGTCCCGACCAAGAGCGGCATCATGGTGGGCCTGGGCGAAACGGACGAAGAGATCCTGCAGGTGATGCGCGATATGCGTGCGCACGACATCGACATGCTCACGATCGGCCAGTACCTGGCCCCCAGCAACAGCCACCTGCCGGTGCGCCGCTATGTCCACCCGGACACCTTCAAGATGTTCGAGGAAGAGGCCTACAAGATGGGCTTCAGCCACGCCGCCGTGGGGGCCATGGTGCGCAGCAGCTACCACGCGGACCAGCAGGCCCACGCCGCCGGGGTGTGAACGGCATCGGGGTACTCGCGGACTCGCGGGTGCCTCCGGACACCGCCCTTCAGCCAAAAAGACCTGGAGCCCTTGATGGGGCTACCTGAACAGCTATCAGTTCAGTAGCGACTACCCTGCCAACAGGGCTGCGGGGTCGTCGGCCTCCAGCACCTGCTGGGCCCAGGGCGCGAGCTTGCGGGTATCGGCCCGCAGCACCTCCTGCTTGACCGCCAGGATCTGCGCGGGGTGCATCGAAAAACTGCGCAAGCCCAGGCCGAGCAACAAACGCGTCATGCCGACATCGCCAGCGGTTTCACCGCATACACACACACTTTTGCCCTGGGCGGTGCATTCGGCGATCACATCGGCCACCAGGCGCAAGACGGCGGGATGCAGCGGATCGTAGAGATGGGCCACGGATTCATCGGCCCGGTCGATGGCCAGGGTGTACTGGATCAGGTCGTTGGTGCCGATCGACAGAAAATCAAAATACCGCAGGAAGCTGCGCACCATGAGCGCTGCCGCGGGAATTTCGATCATGGCCCCCAGTTCCACGGGTCCATACACTGCGCCACGGGCCTGCAGCTCGGCCCGCGCCATGTCCACCTGGGCCAATGTCTGCTGAATCTCGCTGAGATGCGCCAGCATGGGGAACAGCAAATTCACCTTGCCATGCGCCGCAGCCCGCAGCACGGCGCGCAATTGCGTGCGAAACATGGCGGGATCGGCCAGGCTCCAGCGGATGGCGCGCAAACCCAGTGCAGGGTTGAGAAAACTGTCCTTGTGCGCTTTGTCCAGCGGCTTGTCGGCCCCCACATCGATGGTGCGGATCGTCAAAGGCAGGCCCTGCATGCCCTCCAGGGCCTCGCGGTAGGCCAGGTACTGCTCGTCTTCGTCCGGCAGATGGCCGTTGCGCCCCATGAAAAGGAATTCGCTGCGAAACAACCCCACGCCCAGGGCGCCGGCACGCACGGCCACGGGGGCATCACCGGGCTGCTCGATATTGGCCAGCAGTTCCACCTTGTGGCCATCCAGCGTGACCGCCGGTGTATGGCGCAGACGGAACAAGCGCTCCCGCTCCAAGGCGATCTGGCGCTGGCGAAAGCCATATTCGGCCAGGATGATGGGCGAAGGATCGATGATCACCACCCCGGCATCGCCGTCGATGATGATCCAGTCGTCCTGGCGCACCAGCTGGCTGGCGCTGCGCGCACCCACCACCGCCGGAATGTCCATGCTGCGCGCCACGATGGCGGTGTGCGAGGTCTTGCCCCCCACATCCGTCACGAAGCCAGCAAACACGCTTTGCTTGAACTGCAGCATGTCGGCAGGCGACAGATCGTGCGCCACCAGGACCAGGGGCACGTCCACGGTATCGTCGAGCAACAGGTCTTGTGAGGTCTTGCGGCGCGGGCTGCTGACGGGCGGGGCCACAGGGCTGGCCACGCCCTTCATGTGGCGCAGGATGCGTTCGACCACCTGCTCCAGATCGGCCTTGCGCTCCCGCAGGTAGTCGTCCTCCATCTCGTCGAACTGGCGGGCGATCAGCTCCAGTTGCGTGGTCAGGGCCCACTCGGCGTTGTAGAGGCGGTCGGTGATCCAGTGCTTGACGCCGGTGGTCAGCAGTTCGTCCTGCAAGAGCATCAAGTGCACGTCGAGCAAGGCGGTCAGCTCATGGGGGGCATCGGCCGGCATATCGGCCTGCAGCCGATGGAGCTCTTCGACGACCGCATTGCGGCCCTGGCGCACGCGTTCAATTTCGGCGGGCACCTGCTCGGGCTGGACAAAGTAATGCGCCACATCCACCCGGCTGGAGGCCACCAGCACGGCGCGCCCGATGGCAATGCCCCGGGCGACCACCAGGCCATGGACAGCAAAGGTCATGGGCGGGGCTCCTGCGAACCGGGGAGCTTGTGCGGGAGCATGGCCGGCATCACTGGCCTTCGCCGAATTTGTCGGCAATCAGCGCCAGCAGGGCCTCCATGGCCTCCTGTTCACGCTCGCCCTCGGTCTCGATCTCCACCTCTGTACCCATGCCTGCGGCGAGCATCATCACGCCCATGATGCTTTTGGCATTGATGCGGCGCTCCCCCCGGGCCATGAACACCTCGCAGGGAAAGCTGCCCGCCAGTTTGGTCAACTTGGCCGAAGCACGGGCGTGCAGGCCCAATTTGTTGGAAATGGTCGTGCGGGTTTTGATCATGGAACAGGCAAAGGAATGGGAGGGGTTCGTTCGGCCATGGCCACCTGCAGCACCCCTTGGGCGCCTCCCAGGAGGGCCCGGGAGACCAGGGCGTCCAGCGGTTCGGCACGGTAGTTCACCGCCCGCAGCAGCATCGGCAGGTTCACGCCCGCGACCAGGCGCGCAGGCCGGCCATCGACCAGGCGCTGCGCAATATTGCAGGGGGTCGCGCCCAGCAGGTCGGTCAAGACCAGGGTCGCGCTGCCGCCCAGCCGGGCCATCAGCTGCTCGGCCAGTGCCAGGGAATCCTCGGGGGCGGCCTGTGGCTGCACATCCAGGGCGGCCACATCGGCACCGCAATCGGCAAACACATGCAGGGCACATTCGCGCAGGGCATGGGCCAGCGGGGCGTGGGCGATGATCAGGATGGAGGTGCTCATGGTGCGCTTTCAGAAAGGGCATTATCGCGTCGGCCTTGCACGACAAACCAGGCATAGGCCAACACATTGCAGACCCAGTACACCAGCATGGCCGTGCGAAACGACGCCAGGACCGACCAGCCCAGGGCCGCCAAAGCATCCAGCGCCAGCCCCACCCCCCACTGCACCACAAATACCCCGGCAAAGATCAGCAGGTTGTAGGCCGACAAGGCCCGTCCGGCCAGCGCCTGCGGAAAGGCCAGGGCCAGGGCGGGCTGCGACAAAGACACGAAGGTGCAGCTCACGCAGAACAGGGCCCAGGCACCGCCCCCGGCCTGCGGCCCCGCCAGCACGATGGCCAGCAGCACGCACAGGCTGAGCGGTAGCCCGGCCGCCATGAGCCGGTCGGCTGCGATGCCGCGGCGCAGCAAGCCGGGGCCTGCCAGCCCCCAGGCCCAGAAAGCACAGAGCATGGACACATTGATCCAGAACAGGCCGGTGGCCGCTTCCAGCGCCGAATAGCCCGCGACCTGCTGCATCCAGGGCCCCGCCCACAGGGTCTGCATGGCCACCATGCCGCCATAGGTCCAAAAAGCCAGCGGGGCCAGCCGCCGAAAATAAGGATGGCGCCAGACCACGGCATAGCCCGCGGGCAAGGGAGGGCTTGCGCCCGCAGGCAGCGCGGTAGCGCCCCCGGACGACCAGCGCGGCACCATGACGGCAATCGCCACCATGGCCAAGGCAATCCACACCGCCAGTCCCCAGAACAGGGGGCGCCAGCCCGCCAGGGGCAGCAACCACTGCACCGGCAGAGTGGACGCGACCATGCCCAGCGACCCTGTCATCAGCATCCAGGAATTGGCCCGCAACTGGGCCACCGGCTCCAGCCAGCGGCGGTAGCCCGTCAGCGGCGCCATCAGGCAGGCACTGACACCGGCGCCACACAAAACCCGCCCGGCCAACAGGCCCGACAAGCCCGTCGCCACAGAAAACACCAGACATCCCAGCACGGCCACGCCCAAAAATCCCAGGGAAACCTGGCGCGGACCGTAGCGGTCCAGCCAGGCCCCCAAGGGGAGCTGCATGAGCGCAAAGCCCAGAAAATACCCGCCCGCCAGCAAACCCAGGTCAGCGGCCTGCAGTTGCATCTCTTGCGCCAGGGTGGGGGCCAGGGTGGCCGTCACGGCGCGCAAGAGGGCCGACAGGAAATAGGCCAGCGCAAAGACCAGGAACACCTGCACGGCCGAGCGCCGCGACAGCAGGTTCACCGCATCTCCAGACCGGCAAAAAAGGTGTCGGCCACCGCGGGCCGTGGGGTGTCGGTGTAGACCACCGCGTGGTACAGGCGCACCTGCGAGCCCACCGTGCGCGCAAACCACACCGCTTGCGCCGTGACCTCGCCCCCGCCTGGGCGCTGGCCTTGGGCCACCAAGCGCACCGACGGAGGCAAAGGCAAGGTGCCGTGCGGTGTGAACGGCACCTCCGACAGGGTCCGGGCCGCCCCCATGCGCGCCAGCGCAGCCGTCCGCCAATGGGTCAAGGTCTCCCCCGCCCGCTCCGGCTGGGCGAGGGCCAGGGTCGACACGGCAAACGTGGCACCGTCGGCATCGCAGCCCACCATGGCCAATTCGGTCGGCGTGCCCGCCAGCTCGACCGTGCGCGTGGCCCGTTCGGGCTTGCAGGGCAAGGTGACGGTGAGTGCGGCATCCTCGAAAGCGACGCTGCGCCAATTCAGGGCCGGGCTGCACCCCAGCAGCAGGGCCGCAGCCCAGGGCAATGTCCATTTCATCGCCTGATTATCGGCAGCCATGGCGCCCGGTGCGGCGCGTGGGCCAAAATGGCGAACTTTTCGGGGAACGGAAGACTCCACCCCACCTCTCCCGGGCAGCACGGCAGGCTCCTAGCGCCCTGCACCACCCCGGTCCGGGCACTGCCCGCCTTTTTTGAACGAGGATGTCATGGGTCTCAAGCAATGGACAGTCGGTGCGGCCTTGGTCGCCTTTGCCGGGATCGGCGCCTGGATCTACCAGGATGCAGGCCGCTCGGTCGCTCCGGAATCCACCTTTGTGCTGCTGGACGGCTCACGCCAATCCACGGCCGACCTGCGCGGGAAGGTGACCCTGGTGAACTTCTGGGCCACCAGTTGCACCACCTGCGTGGCCGAAATGCCTGACATCGTCGCCACGCACCAAAAATACCAACGCCAGGGCTTCGACACCCTGGCCGTGGCCATGAGCTACGACCCCCCCAGCTACGTGGTGAACTTTGCCGAAACCCGCCAATTGCCCTTCAAGGTGGCCATCGACAACACCGGCGCCGTAGCCAAGGCCTGGGGCGATGTGCGCCTCACGCCCTCCACCTTCATCGTCAACAAGCGCGGCGAGATCGTCAAAAGCTATGTGGGCGCTCCGAACTTCCCGGAACTGCACCGGCTGATCGAAAAATTGCTGGCGGAAACCTGAACCAGGACCTTGCTGCATGTGCCCCAGCCCCTGGCGCCTGCCCTGCCCGGTTTCGATCCAAAATGGCCTCCAGCGCCCGCCAGACAAGCGCCGAAAGCTACTTTATTGATAGCAATTACTTTGCGCGGTAGTTG
>JAQUDN010000277.1 GCA_028685665.1 Burkholderiaceae bacterium
GTGCGCTGCAAGCGAGGATCGGGAATTTTTTGGAGCAGTTGCAGCAGGTTCAAGGGCAGGCTCAGTTCGGTTCACAGACCTACACTTTGCACCAGCTTACCTTCTCAATTTAGATGCGATTGCCCTGTGCCCTGCCGCAGGGGGCGGTGCCTCCTGCGCTGCGGCGGGAGGGGTCAGGCCTTCCAGCGTCTCCCGAAACCGCCGGGCCGCGGGCGTTTCGGTGTCGGGCATCCAGGCCAGGGCAATGCCGATCTCGGTGGCGGCGCCCGGGCCGTGCAGGGGCCGGAACGCGATGCGCGGGGTGGCGTGGCGCATGGCCACCGAAGGCACCAGGGCCACGCCCAGGCCGCTCTCGACCAGGCTGACCACCGTCTGCACCTGCACCGCCTCTTGCTGCACCCGGGGCACAAAGCCCGCCTGCTGGCAGGCCAGCAAGGCCATGGCGTGCAAGCCCGGCACGGCCTGCGCGCCATACAGCACAAAGGGCTCGTCGGCCAGGTCGGACAGCTGCAGCTTGCGCCGCGCAAGCAGGCGGTGCCCGGCAGGCAGGGCCGCCACGAACACATCGCGCTCCACGGGCGTGATGCGCGCCCGGCTGGCCCGCACCATCGGAAAGCGCAACAGCCCGGCATCGACCTCGCCCTGCTCCACCTGCGCCAGCAGGCGGCTTGTGGTGGACTCGGTGAGCACCAGGCGCACGTCCGGGTAGCGGGCGCGGAACACCGGCATCAGCTGCGGCATCAGCGCATAGGTGGCCGAGCCGATGAAACCCACCCGCAAAGTGCCCGCCTCGCCGCGCGCCGTGGCCGTGGCGATGCGGCCGAACTGCTCGGTATGGAACAGGGCGCGCCGCGCATCGTCCAGCGCTGCCTGGCCCGCCGGCGTGAGCTGCGTGCCCCGGCGCGTGCGCTCGAACAAAAGCACGCCCAGGTCTTCTTCGAGCTTGCGGATCGAGGCCGACAGCGGCGGCTGCGAGATATGCAGCCGCTCGGCAGCCCGGCGAAAGTTCAGGGTTTCGGCCAGGGCGACGAAGTGGCGGAGTTGGCGGGTGTCCATGGGGGGATTGTCGGGGCGGAGGCCTGCGAGACGGTTTGTCGGGGCGCCACACGGCAGATCCCGCCACGGTCCAGCGGGACGGTGCGGAAAGGGGCGGTGTTTCTCGCGCAGCGTCCATCCGATGCGGCGCCCCCGGGGCTCTCGTCCCCATCGAGACGGGCCCTTCGACGGCCATGAAGCCTTTGCGGGCCTGCAGGGCGTCGGCATGGAGCGTGGCTGGGGGAGCCAAAGTCCCGCTGGCTACGCCAGCAGCGCGAAGACGCTGCCTCTGCCAGGGCCGCCCCGTCGCGCGGATCGGCTGATACTCAAAAGCAATCACAGCATCGCAATTAAAGATTAGACGCAGCTATCACGGCCCGAAATAATCCGCACACCTCACTCCCCTCGCGTCGTATGCAGCCACTTCAAGGAATTCGGGTTCTGGACCTTTCCAGCGTGATTTTTGGGCCGCTGGCCAGCCAGGTGCTGGCCGATTACGGCGCGGAAGTCATCAAGATCGAATCGCCCGAGGGCGATTCCACCCGCTACACCGGCCCGGGCCACGAGCCCGGCATGGCGGCGATGTTCATGGGCTCGAACCGCAACAAGCAAAGCGTGGCGCTGGACCTCAAGCAGCCCGCCGCGCAGCAGGCGCTGCTGGCCCTGGTGGACAGCGCCGATGTCTTCATGCACAGCATGCGCCCGCAAAAACTGGCGGCGCTGGGCATTGCGCCCGAGGTGCTGCGCCAGCGCCAGCCCCGGCTGGTGTTTGCCAACCTGCTCGGCTTTTTGCCGGGCCCGTATGCGGGTCGCCCGGCCTACGACGATGTGATCCAGGGCATGTCGGGCCTGGCCGATCTGATGGAGCGCCAGACCGGCGAGGCCCGTTACCTGCCGACCATTGCCGCCGACAAGACCTGCGGCCATGTGGCCGCCCACGCCATCCTGGCGGCCCTGCTGCAGCGCAGCCGCACCGGCGCAGGCTGCGTGGTCGACATTCCGATGTTCGAGACCATGGTGGGCTTCAACCTGGTCGAGCACTTTTATGGCCAGCACTTCGAGCCCGCGCTGTCGGCCCCCGGCTACCCCCGGGTGCTGGCGCCCTGGCGGCGGCCCTACAAGACGGCGGACGGGCACCTGTCGATGATGCCGTACACCACCGCGCACTGGCAGCGCCTGTTCACCGAAGCCGGCCGGGCCGACCTGGCCGCCGACCCGCGCTTTGCCGACATCGCCCAGCGCACGCAGCACATCGAAGCGCTGCTGGAACTGGCCTCGGGCATCGTGGTGCAGCACAGCACGGCCTACTGGATTGCAGCCTGCGAACGCCTCGAAATCCCCGCCGCGCCCGTGGCCCGGCTCGACGAACTGCCCCAGGACCCGCACCTGGCCGCCACCGGTTTTTTTGAAACCCTCGACGACCCCGCCATGGGCCGCATGCGCTTTCCCGGGGTGCCGGTGCGCTTTGACGGCCAGCGCCCCCCGATCGCCGTGCCGCCCCGGCTGGGCCAGCACACCCGCGCCCAGCTGGCCCGCGCCGGCCTGGCCGAAGCCGACATCGATGCGCTGATCGCCCGCGGCGGCGCCACCGCCCCCCATGCCACCACCGGCGCCCCCCAGGACTGCCCCCATGACGCACTCCCCCACACCCCCCCCCC
>JAQUDN010000006.1 GCA_028685665.1 Burkholderiaceae bacterium
GGGCCCCATTGCCTACAGCGGCAAGTTCAAGATCCGCACCCTCGTCGACGGCAAGCCCGAACTGATCGACATGGCCCAGACCGCCCGCTGGCTGGACGCCGATTGCGGCAAGCTGGGCAAGCCCTGATCCCACGCCGGGGGGCCGTTCCGATCCCGGCGGGACATCCCCAGCCGGCCTGCGCTGTTTGCGCGCATGGCCCAGGCTCAGGCGCCCAGCGTCAGGGCCGCCAGCGCGGCCAGGGGGGCGGTTTCGGCGCGCAGCACGCGCGGGCCCAGGGTGACGGGGGCAAAGCCGTGCTGCAGCGCCAGGTCTTCTTCGGCGGGGCTCAGTCCGCCTTCGGGGCCCGACAGGAACAGCACCGGGCCCGTGCCGGCCGCCGCCGTGGCCAGCGGCTGGGTGCCGGGGCGCAAGGACAGCAGCAGGCGCTGCGCCCCGGCCAGGGGGCCGTCGGCCTCTGCGTGGGGCACTGTGCTCAGCCAGTCGGCCAGGCTGCGGGCGGGCCGGATGGGGGGGACGCGGTTGCGCCCGCATTGCTCACAGGCCGCCACGGCCACGGCCTGCCAGTGGGCGAGTTTCTTGTCGGCGCGTTCGCCTTTCAGCTTGAGCACGCTGCGCTCGGCCAGCAGCGGGGTGATGCTGGCCACGCCGAGCTCGGTGGCTTTTTCCACCAGCCAGTCCATGCGCTCGTTGGCGGTGATGCCGGCCAGCAGGTGCACGGCCCGGGGGGCTTCGCGGTCGATGGCCTGCGGTGCGCCGACCTGCACGCGCACGTCGCTGCGGCCCATGCGCAGCACGGTGGCCGCCCATTCGCCCGCGGGGCCGTCCGGGCCGCCGTGGAACAGGGTGATGGCATCGCCCGGCTGCAGGCGCAGCACCTGCACATGGCGCGCGGCGCCGGGGGGCAGGTCGATCTCGGCGCCAGTGCGCAGCTCGGTGGGGCAGTGGAAACGGGGCATGCGCTTCTTTTTTGATAGCTGCTCGCGCTGTACCAGTCTGCGCTAGCGGCTTGTTTGGCTGAAAGGGCGGACCGGGGGCTTCACATCCGGCCGTAGGCAAAGCCCACGGCGGGTTCGGTGCCCTCGATCTGGTCGAGCATCTGCAGCAGGGGGCCGAGCTGGCGGTAGCGGTGGGCCGTGGCGCGGATGTAGCCCAGGAAGCGCGGCGCATCGGCCAGGTACTTGGGTTTGCCGTCGCGCAGGGTCAGGCGGGCGAAGATGCCGGCCACCTTCAGGTGGCGCTGCAGGCCCATCCACTCGACGGCCCGGTAGAACTCGCCGAAATCATCGCCCCAGCCACTGGCGCTCTGGGCGCCCAGCAGGCCGGCCTTGCGCGCTTTTTCCCAGTAGCGCACGGTGATGTCGATGGTGAATTCCTCTTCCCAGCTGATGAAGGCGTCGCGCAGCAGGCTGGCGATGTCGTAGGTGATGGGGCCATACACCGCGTCCTGGAAGTCCAGCACGCCCAGCGGCCCGCCCTCCTGCACCGGGGCCATGAGGTTGCGGGTCATGAAGTCGCGGTGCACGAAGACGCTGGGCACGGCCAGGTTGTGCGCCACGATGGCATCGAAGGCGCTGGACAGGATGGCCTGCTGCCGGTCGTCCAGGGTGACGCCGCGGTGGCGCGCCAGGTACCAGTCGGGGAACAGGGCGAGTTCCCGGCGCAGCAGGGCCTCGTCGTAGACCGGCAGCACGCCGGGCCGGGAGGCTTTTTGCCAGTCGATCAGCACATCGACGGCCTGCAGGTAGGGCGCCCACGCTGCCTCGGGGGTTTCGGGCCGCAGCTGCTCGATCAGGGTGCGTGGGCCCAGGTCGCTCAGCAGCATGAAGCCCGTGGCCTCGTCCCAGGCCAGGATCTGGGGCACGTTCAGGCCCGCGCCGGCCATCAGGGCCTGCACCTGCACGAAGGGGCGGCAGTTTTCCTTGTCGGGCGGGGCGTCCATAACGATCAGGCTGCTGCCGGCTGCGTTGTCGATGCGCAGGTAGCGCCTAAAACTCGCATCGGCCGAGGCGGCGCGCAGGCTGGCGGGCAGCAGGTGGTGCGTGGGCACCAGGGGGGCCAGCCAGGCCTCGAAGGCGGCGTGCCGCGCGGCATCGGGCCAGAGGACGGCGGGGGTTGCGGCGGGCGTGGGGGAGGGGGAGAAAGGGTGGCTCATGGATAATCTGATTCTACAAACCCGCCCTTTTCGGCGCGGGCCGTTTGACGCTCCCCCCGCCCTTGCCCCCATTGCCCGACGTGTCCCGCCGCCCGACCCCTGCCGAGCAGAACCCCCCTCTCCGGAACCGCCCCGTGCCGCGCCCCCTGGCGCTGGGCGTGGCCCTGGCCTGCGCCGGCCTGCCCTGGGCGGCCCTGGCCCAGTCGCCCGAGGCCCCCGCGCTGCGGACCTCCCCGTTTCTGCAGGAGGCCATTCCGGCCGACGTGCGCACGCAGTTGCCGGTGTTCGTGCGCGGCGATCGCATCAGCGGCCAGGCCGATGTGAGCGCCCTCATCGAGGGCGATGCCGAACTGCGCCGTGGCGACACCGTGATCCATGCCGACCGGGTCGACTACCAGCTGCCCGAGGACCTGGTCCGCGCCCGGGGCCAGGTGCGCATCAACCGCGCGGGCAATGTGTACGAAGGCACGGAGCTGGATCTGCGGGTCGAGGCCTTCGAAGGCTTCTTCAGCGACGCCCGCTACCGCTTCTTGCGCACGGCCGCGCACGGCGATGCCACCCGCATCGACTTCATCGACCGCGACCGGGCCGTGGTGCACAACGCCACCTACACCACCTGCGAACGCGGCGACGAAACCAGCTGGCAGCCCGACTGGGTGCTGCGCGCCGCCACCATCCGCATCGACAACGAGGAGCAAGTCGGGTCGGCCGAGAACGCGGTGCTGGAGTTCAAGGGCGTGTCCTTGCTGCCGATTCCGCAGATTTCCTTTCCGCTGTCCGACAAGCGCAAATCGGGCCTGCTGCCGCCCACGGTGGGCCTGGACTCCCGCAGCGGCCTCGAATACGCGCAGCCCTATTACTGGAACATCGCGCCCAACCGCGATGCCACCTTCAACGCCGCGGTCATGAGCAAGCGCGGCGTCAGCCTGGGCGGCGAGTTCCGCTACCTGGAGCGCGACTATTCCGGCCAGATCTCCACCGACGTGCTGCCCAACGACAATCTGCGCGACCGCATGCGCTGGAACTTTGCCGCGCAGCACAAGGGCGTGATCGAGACGGCGCAGGGCGGCGTGGGCCTGAACCTGAACCTCTACCGCGTCAGCGACGACGACTACTGGCGCGATTTCCGGCGCGCCACCCAGCCGCTGCGCCAGCGCCTGCTGCCCGGCGACGCCATGCTCTCCTGGGCCGGCAGCGACATGACGGCCCGCCTGCGCGCCCTGAAATGGCAGACCCTGCAAGACCCCCTGGCCCCCATCGTGCCGCCCTACGACCGCATGCCGCAGCTGCAGTGGCGCTATGCCCCGACCCAGCTGGGCGGCGGCCTGGATGCCAGCCTGGAGCTCGACACCACGCGCTTTGAGGCGGCCCGCGAGCGCACGCTGCAGCCCAATGCACAACGCAGCTACGCGCTGGCGCAGATCAGCCGGCCCTTCCTGGCGCCCGGCGGCTTTGTCACGCCGCGCCTGCAGCTGCATTCCTCGCAATACCAGTTCGATGGCCCCCTGGCCAACGGCGAGCGCTCGGCCAGCCGCAGCCTGCCCACCTTCAGCCTGGACAGCGGGCTGGTGTTCGAGCGCGAGGCGCAGTACCTGGGCCGCCATTTCCTGCAGACCCTGGAGCCACGGGCGTTCTACACCTACACCCCCTTCCGGGACCAGCGCCTGCTGCCGGTGTACGACACGGCGGCCAACGATTTCAACTTCGCCACCATCTACACCGAGAACGCCTTTGGCGGCAACGACCGGATTGCGGACAACAACCTGCTCACCCTGGGCGTGACCACCCGCCTGCTCAACCCCGCCACCGGGGCCGAGGCAGCGCGCTTTGGCGTGGCCCAGCGCCTGCGCTTTGCCGACCAGAACGTGACCCTGCCCAACGGGGCGCCGGTCAGTGAGCGTCTTTCGGACCTGCTGCTGGGCGCGGGCATCCAGTGGGTGCCGCAGTGGGGCCTGGACGCCACCGTGCAGTACAACCCCAAGACCAACACCTCGATGCGCTCGACCGTCGGCGCCCGGTACACCCCGGGCAATTACCGCACCGTCAGCGCCGCCTACCGCCTGCAGCGCGGCACCAGCGAGCAGGTCGATATGGGGTGGCAATGGCCCTTGAACGACCTGTGGGGCGACAAGGGCCAGGACCTCGGTCCCGGCCGGGGCCAGGGCGGGGGCCGCTGGTACAGCGTGGGGCGCCTGAACTTCAGCCTGCAGGACCGCAAGCTGGTCGATACCGTGGTCGGCCTCGAATACGATGGCTGCTGCTGGATCGGCCGCGTGGTGCTGGAGCGCCTGCAAAGCAGCGTCATCAGCGCCAACACCCGTCTGCTGTTCCAGCTGGAATTCGTCGGCTTTTCGCGCCTGAGCCTGGGTGCCAACCCCCTCGACACCCTCAAGCGCAATGTGCCGCGCTACCAATACCTGCGCGAGCAGGTCAGCACGCCCAGCCGCTTCAGCCAATACGACTAGCCTCTTTCACCCCTCATCCACCATGAACCACCGTGTCATTGCCCTGGGCCTCGCGTGCCTGGCCTCCCTGGCGTCCCAGAGCGTGTCCGCGCAAGGCATCCGCCCCGCGGCCGGATCGGGCCTCACGCGCAGCCTGTCCATGCCGCCTGCACCGGCCTTCAGCCTGCCCGCTCCGACCGAATCGGCCACGCTGCGGCAGGCGGATTTCATCGTTGCCGTGGTCAATTCCGAGCCCATCACCAACAACGAGCTGCGGGCCCGCATTGTGCGCATCGAGCCCCAACTGGCCCGCCAGGGCGGGGCGGCGCCCTCGCGCGAGGTGCTCGCACGGGAGGTGCTGGAATCCCTCATCAACGAAAGAACCCAGCTGCAGCTGGCGCGCGATGCCGGCCTGCGCGTGGACGACTTTGCCGTCTCCCAGGCCGAGGAAGGCGTGGCGCGCCAGAACAGCCTGAGCGTGGCCGCCCTGCACCGCCGGCTGGAGAGCGAAGGCTTCACGGTGGAGCGCTTCCGGGCCGAGCTGCGCAGCCAGCTGCTGCTGCAAAAGCTGCGTGAGCGCGAGGTCCAGTCTCGGGTGCGCGTCAACGACCTGGAGGTGGACCAGTTCCTGCGGGAACAGCAGTCCGGCAGCGATCCGGCCCGGCTGGAGATCAACCTGGGCCATGTGCTGGTGCTGGTGCCCGAGAACGCCACCCCGGCCCAGGTCGCCGAACGCCAGGCCCGCGCCCAGCGCGCGGCCGACCGGGTGCGCGCCGGCGAAGACTTCGCCGTGGTGGCCCGGGAGCTTTCCGATGCCGCCGAAGGGGCCTCGGGCGGCCTGCTGGGCCTGCGGCCTGCCGACCGCTACCCCGAGCTGTTTCTGCGCGCCACGGCGCAGTTGCCCATCGGGGGCGTGGTGGGGCCGATCCGCTCCGAGGCCGGCTTCCACTTGCTGAAGGTGGTGGACAAGGTCGTCGCCGGGGTGCCGACCGTGGTCACGCAAAACCATGCGCGCCACATCCTGCTGCGCACCAGTCCCCAGCTGTCCGAATCGGCGGCGGCAGCCCGCCTGGCCGATTACCGTCGCCGCGTGCTCACCGGCAGCGCCGATTTCGCCAGCCTGGCCCGGGACTATTCCCAGGACGGCAGCGCCAAGCAGGGCGGTGACCTGGGCTGGGCCAGCCCGGGCCGCTACGTGCCCGAGTTCGAAGAGGCCCTGGGCCGCCTGCAGCCCGGCGACATCAGCGAACCCCTGGTCTCCCGCTTTGGCGTGCACCTGATCCAGCTGCTGGAGCGCCGCGAAGCCCGCCTGAGCCAGCGCGAGCAACGCGATATGGTGCGCGACACCGTGCGCGAGAAAAAGCTCGAACAAGCCTATGTGACCTGGGTGCAGGAGCTGCGGGGCCGGGCCTACATCGAATACCGCGAAGCACCCCAGTAAACCCTGTCACCCCGCCGTCCAGCGCCCCTGCGGGGCTGCGACGGCCTTGGCTCCTGTCGGAGTGCCCCCATGAAACACATTCCCCGCAAACGCTTCGGACAGCATTTCCTGTCCGACGGCAGCATCATCGAAGCCATCGTGCAGGCCATCGCGCCCCAGCCGGGCCAGCCCATGGTCGAGATCGGCCCCGGCCTGGCGGCCCTGACCCAACCCTTGGTCGAGCGCCTGGGCCATCTCACCGTCATCGAGCTGGACCGCGACCTGGCCGCCCGCCTGCGCCTGCATGGCCAGCTGGAGGTGATCGAGTCGGACGTGCTCAAGGTCGACTTCACCGCGCTGGCCGCCCGCATGGCCCCCCCCGCAGGCCCCCCCGTGAAGTTGCGGGTGGTGGGCAACCTGCCCTACAACATCTCCACCCCCATCCTGTTCCATCTGCTGGGGCATGTGCAGGCCATCGAAGACCAGCATTTCATGCTGCAAAAGGAAGTCATCGACCGCATGGTGGCCGCTCCGTCCACCTCGGACTACGGGCGCCTGTCGGTCATGCTGCAATGGCGCTACGCCATGGAGAACGTGCTGTTCGTGCCGCCCGAGAGCTTTGATCCCCCCCCGCGCGTGGACAGCGCCGTGGTGCGCATGGTGCCCCGCGCCCACCCTGCGCCGGTGCCGGTCGCACTGCTCGAAGAGCTGGTCCAGGTGGCCTTCAGCCAGCGCCGCAAGCTGCTGCGCCACACCCTGGGCCGCTGGCTGGAGGCCCGCCAATTCGCCGGCCACTTCGATACCCAGCGCCGGGCCGAGGAAGTGCCCGTGTCCGAGTATGTGGCGCTGGCGTTGGAGTGCTCTTAAATAGATAGCTGCTGGGGCTTGCTGGACAAGCACCAGAGCCTGTTTGGGCTGGAATCGTCACGAGACGGGCGCCGCCAGGACGGCGCCGCCGCGCCAGGGCGGCCCCGCTGAGGGGGGGCCGCCTTTCCCCGAAGGGCGCAGCCGCCATTTGGGGAAAGGAAGAGGGGGCGAAGAAGCCGCCCGAAGGGCGCCGCCTTAGGCCGCGCTGAGCCAGTAGCCGGCGTTGAAAGGGCTGCTCATGCGCAGCGCCTGGGGCGAAATATCAACGAGCTTGTCGGTGGGCATCCTGTCCGCGGGATCGGCAGCGATCTCGATGCCCTGGACGGCTTGGGATGCTGGGGCCTCGTTCGCCCGTTCTGCTTGGCTGGTGGATGCAGAACGGGCTACAGAAAAGAATAGAAACAGCGGAAGGGAATCTTGCGGTCACCCCAGTAATCGGCGGCGTCCCGGAAGATGTCGAGCAGTTGCTCGCGGGCTTCCTTGTCGAACTTGCCGGTGGCCGGGATCTGTTCCAACACCACCACGAAGCCTGGCTGGGGGCCCGACTTGTGCAGGGGGTCGGTCATGCAGTCGTACAGCGCGTCGAAGTTTTTACCGAAATGCGAGGGGAAGGTGAACTGCTCGGCAATCAGGTCCAGCACATCCTGCTTGGACTGCGCGTGGGCGAGGTTGGCATACAGAAAATGGTGGCCCAGGCTGCTGGCGGAGGTTTGCAGGTCCTGCACGCGAAAGGCGCGGATGGACTGCACGATATTGGGTCTCACGCCGCGCAGAGGCGTTTCCAGGTCTTTACCAAGTGGCGTTTGCATCTCCACTGCTCTTTCTTTTAAAGTCCACAAACTTGAGGTCTTCCACAAACTGCAGGATGCGGCTTGCGGGCGGGGCATTCAAGGGCTGGTCGCTTGACGGTGCGCCTGCGCGTCGGGTCGCAGCGCTGCAGGCATCAATCGACGATCTCGCGAAAACTGGCGTAGTGGTCGCCGGTGTAGTAGCAGGCATCCGGCGTCCGGGGCTTGCCGCCGCACACAATGCGCCGGGCACCCCGGTCGCGTGAACCTGGCGTTCTGACGGTGTATTCAAGGTAGTAGCCTCGTTTCTGGGCGGGCAGCAAACGCTCGCGGTTGCCAAAAACGCTTCCATCCTTGTCGTAAGGAAAAGGCCCGCCTTCCCGGATCAACGCGTAGGTCGTACGACCTTGCGGAGGGAGCTCGGCCAGTGGGATGGGAGTGGAGGCACCGTCAGGCGACGGTGCATTGCGGGCGTATCCCGCGCCTGGAAGACCCAGAAACGCAGCACCCAACACACACAAAACCCCTGCTTTGCGAGCGCGGGTGGCTAAAGCCTTGAACATCAACGACACCTTTCAGAAACTACGGGTAAACCCGAAATTTCGAGCCGCTAGTGTGACGCAAACGTGCCTAAAAAGCAAGCGCCTGCCACGAAGGGCAGGCGCTGCGAGCGGGGCAGGCCGCAGTGTGCGGCCTTGTGCAGAGGGGCCAGGGCGGTCAGCGGGAGGCGTTGGCGTCGGCCACCGTCAGGGCCGTCATGTTCACAATGCGCCGCACCGTGGTGCTGGCCGTCAGGATGTGCACCGGCTGGGCCGCCCCCAGCAGCACCGGGCCAATCGCAATATTGCCGCCCGCTGCCGTCTTGAGCAGGTTGTAGGAGATGTTTGCGGCATCGATGTTGGGCAGCACCAGCAAATTGGCATCGCCGCTCAGGGTGCTGTGGGGCATCAGTGCCATGCGCGCATTGCCATCCAGGGCCACATCGCCGTGCATCTCCCCATCCACCTCCAGCCAGGGGGCCTGCACCCGCAGCAGCTCCAGGGTCTGGCGCATCTTCACCGCGCTGGGCTGGTTGCTGGAGCCAAAGTTGGAGTGGCTCAGCAGCGCCGCCTTGGGCTTGATGCCAAAGCGCAGCATTTCCTCGGCCGCCATCACCGTGATCTCGGCCAGTTGCTCGGCCGTGGGGTCGTAGTTGACGTGGGTATCGACCAGGAACACCTGGCGGTCGGGCAGCATCAGCCCATTCATGCAGGCGAAGGTGCTCACCCCCGCCCGCTTGCCAATCACCTGGTCCATGTAATTCAAGTGCAGCGCCGTATGGCCCCAGGTGCCAGCGATCAGCCCATCGACCTCGCCCTTGTGCAGCAGCATGGCGCCGATCAGCGACAGGCGCCGGCGCATCTCGATCTTGGCGATCGGGGCCGTCACGCCTTTGCGCTCGGTCATGCGGTGGTAGGTCTGCCAGAAGTCGCGGTAGCGGTGGTCGTTCTCCACGTTGACCACGTCGTAGTCCACGCCTTCCTTCAGGCGCAGGCCGAATTTCTCCACGCGCTGGGCGATCACGGCGGGGCGGCCGATCAGGGTGGGGCGGGCGATTTTTTCATCGACCACGATCTGCGCGGCCCGCAGCACGCGTTCTTCTTCGCCCTCGGCATAGGCCACGCGCTTCTTGGTGCCGGCCTTGGCGGCGGTGAAGATGGGCTTCATCGTCGTGCCCGAGGCGTAGACAAAGCTTTGCAGCTGTTCGCGGTAGGCATCCATGTCGGCAATCGGGCGCAGGGCCACGCCGCTGTCGGCCGCCGCCTGGGCCACGGCGGGCGCGATCATGATCATCAGGCGCGGATCGAAGGGCTTGGGGATCAGGTATTCCGGCCCGAACGCCAGGGGCTCGCCCACGTAGGCCGCCGCCACCACTTCGCTTTGCTCGGCCTGCGCCAGCTCGGCAATGGCGTGCACGGCCGCGATCTCCATCTCCAGCGTGATGGTGGTGGCCCCGCTGTCCAGGGCCCCGCGGAAGATGTACGGAAAGCACAGGACGTTGTTGACCTGGTTGGGGTAGTCGGTGCGTCCGGTGGCCATGATGGCGTCGTCGCGCACGGCCTTGACGTCTTCGGGCAGGATTTCCGGGTTGGGGTTGGCCAGGGCGAAGATCAAGGGGCGCGCAGCCATGCTGGCGACCATGTCCTGCTTGAGCACCCCGCCGGCCGACAGGCCCAGGAACACGTCGGCCCCGGCGATGACTTCACGCAGCGTGCGGGCCTCGGTTTTCTGGGCGAAGACGATCTTGTCTTCGTCCATGAGTTCGGTCCGGCCTTCGTAGACCACGCCGGCCAAGTCGGTGACCCAGATGTTTTCGCGCGGGATGCCCAGCTTGACCAGCAGGCCCAGGCAGGCCAGCGCGGCAGCACCGGCGCCCGAGGTGACCAGCTTGATGGTCTTGGGGTCTTTGCCCGCGACCTTCAGGCCATTGAGGATGGCCGCGCCCACGGTGATGGCGGTGCCGTGCTGGTCGTCGTGAAAGACCGGGATCTTCATGCGCTCGCGCAGCTTGCGCTCGATGTAGAAGCAGTCGGGGGCCTTGATGTCTTCGAGGTTGATGCCGCCGAAGGTGGGCTCCAGGGCGGCGATGATTTCGACGAGTTTCTCGGGGTCTTTCTCGTTGATTTCGATGTCGAAAACGTCGATGCCGGAGAACTTCTTGAACAGGACGGCCTTGCCTTCCATGACGGGTTTGCCCGCCAGGGCGCCGATGTCGCCCAGGCCCAGCACCGCGGTGCCGTTGGTGATGACGCCCACCAGGTTGCCGCGGCTGGTGTACTTGAAGGCGGCGTTGGGATCCTTGACGATTTCTTCGCAGGGGGCGGCTACGCCGGGCGAGTAGGCCAGGGCCAGGTCGTGCTGGTTGATCAGCTGCTTGGTGGCAGCGATGGCGATCTTGCCGGGTTTGGGGAACTCGTGGTATTCGAGAGCGGCACGGCGCAGTTCTGCGCGTTTTTCAGTGTGGTTGGGGGCCGTGGTGTTCTCGGGCATCAAGCGTCTCCAGCTTTCAGAAAGTGCCGGGCCCGCGGTTGATCTGCTCCGGGCGGGCCGTCAGCTATAGGTAAGAGAAGAACATTGTAGTGGCCGGCTGTTCGTAAAAACCCTGACCAGTGAATGTCCGTACGGTGCGATCCACGCTGGGGGCTCCAGCCCGGGGTGTCGCGCGCACCAGGCCCTGCCGCGGGATCGCTTTTTGCTTGCTTCCTGGGCATGCACCTTTTTCCTTCTTCCGTTGCGGGGGGCGTCCTGGCCCCGGTTCCGCTGACCCCGCAGGCCTTTCTTCCCTTTGGGACGGTCCTTCAGGCCCCGCCATCGCCAGGCCGTGCGATCAACCAGGGCAGCGCCGAGCGCTTCGATCTGGTGGACGATCTGCAGCTGGCGTCCCAGGGCGGGCGGGCCCAACTGGCCTTGTTTCGGGCTCAGGCCCGCCGTTTTCCCCTGGGGGTGCAGGAGATGGAATGCCACCGGCTCGGCAGCCAGACCTTTGTGCCTCTGGGCCTGCTGCGCTTTGTCATCGTGGTGGCGGTGGCGGGCTCTCCCCCCGGGGCGGCAGACCTCCACGCCTTCGTGGCGAACGGGCGCCAGGGCATCACCCTGGCCCCGGGCACATGGCACCATGCGCTGCTGGCGGTGGATGCCGGGGATTTCGTGGTCGTCGAGCGTGCCGCCGCTTCGGTGGATTGCGACATCGTCCGGCTCCCGGCCCCCCGGCAGGTCATCTGGGAGGCCTGAGCGGGGACCTGCCTCAGCCGGCGGCGGCCAGGCGCTCGGCCAGCGCGATCAGGGACCGGTCGCTGCCGGCCGGCCCCAGGAGCGACAGGCCCAGGGGGGCGCCTTCGCGCTGGGCCAGGGGCATCGACAACTGCGGAAAACCCGCCAGCCCGGCAATGCAGAGCATCTGGATGGACCGGTTGCGGTAGTCCTCCAGGCTGCTTTCGGATGCGGTGCGCAGGGGGGCTATATCGGGCATCGTCGGCAGGATCAGCACGCCATCGTGGCCCAGCAAGGCGGCCAGGTGCGCACGGAAACGCGCACGGAACGCGTGGGCGGCCGTGGCCTGGGCATCCGTCACGTCGCGCGACCAGGCAAAGCGCTCGGCCACGCCCGGGCCCAGCGGAGGCGCAAAGCGGGTGATCAGGGGGCCGTCGGTCATCCAGGCTTCACGGCCCTGCACGCAGCGGAAGTGCCAGTACATGGCTTCGAAGGAATCCAGCGCGGCGTGGACCGCCTGGGGGGCGCCCCAGCATTGGATGGCGCGTTGCACCGGACCTTCCAGCGCGGCGGACACCGGGGGGGCGACCAGCTCCCAGACATCGGTGGGCCACAACAGGCGCGGTGAGGCGGGCAGCGGGGCGGGGTCGGCGTCCAGCAGCACATCGGCCACGCGCGCAAACGTCTGCACCTCCCGGGCGAACCAGCCGCAGGTGTCCAGGCTGGGCGCCAGGTCCAGTGCGTCTTCCAGGCTGACCCGCCCATGTGTCGGGCGCAGGCCATACAGGCCGCAGTGGTTGGCGGGGGCGCGCACCGACCCACCGGTGTCCGTGCCCAGCGCGAAATCACACAGCCCCGAAGACACGGCCGAGGCCGATCCCGAGGACGATCCGCCGGTGATCCGCTCGGGTGCAGCGCCGTTGAGCGGGGCCCCAAAGTGGGCGTTGTTGCCGTTCATCGAAAACGCGAGCTCATCCGTGACGGTCTTGCCCACCAGGCGGGCCCCGGCGTCCAGCAAGGCCTGTACCGTGGGCGCCGTGCGTGCCTTGATGCCGGACTGGGCCAGCACCACCGGGCTGCCGCCCCCTGTGGGGTAGCCTGCCACGTCAAACAGGTCTTTCACGCCAAAGCACAGCCCGCTCAGCGGACCGGTGCCGGCATGGGCCACCGGCGCGGGGGGGTAGGGCACAAAGGCGTGGGCGGGGTCGTGCAGGGGCATGGTGCGTCTTTCTTCAAAGGGCCGTGGTGGTCAGGGGGCCGGGTGGGTGGAGGGCCACCGCGTCCGTGTGCAGGCAGCGCGCACGGTGGCCGGGGGCGATGTCCACCACGGGCGGTTGCTGTGCACGGCAGGCGGCGGTGGCCAGGCCGCAGCGCTCCGCGAAGGCACAGCCCGGGGGCAGGGCCGACAGGTCGGGCGGGGCTCCGGCAATGGTTTCCAGCGGGGTGCCGCGTGCCATGGCCCCATGGGCGCGGCTCTGGAGCAGGGCGATGGTGTAAGGGTGGCGGGGGTGGCGAATCAGGTCGCGCGCGCTGCCTTCTTCCACGATGCGGCCCGCATACATCACGGCGATGCGGTCGGCCACTTCGACGGCGGCGCCGATGTCGTGGGTGACGAAGATCACCGACAGGCCCAGGTCGCGCTGCAGTTCGCGCAGCAACAACAGGATCTGGATCTGCACCGTGGCATCCAGCGCGGTGGTCGGCTCGTCGGCCAGCAGCAACTGCGGGCGGCAGGCCAGCGCCAGGGCAATCATGGCGCGCTGGCGCATGCCCCCGGACATTTCGTGCGGGTAGGCCTGCAGCCGCCGCTCGGGGCTGGGAATGCGCACCCGCTCGAAGAGCGCCAGCGCCCGCTGCTGCGCTTCGGCGGCCGTCACGTCTTCATGGCGCCGGATGGATTCCACGATCTGCGCTCCCACGCTGTACACCGGGTCGAGGGCCAGCAAAGGTTCCTGAAAGATCATCGAGGTGACCTTGCCCCGGTAATCGGCCAGTTGGCGACCGGACAGGGCCAGGAGATCCTGCCCGGCCACGCGCACCTCGCCGCCGAGGCGGGTGCGCCGCTCTGGGTGCAGGCGCAGCAGGGTGCGCAGCGTGACGCTTTTGCCCGAGCCCGATTCGCCAATCAAGGCCAGCACTTCACCGCGTTGCACCTGCAGGCTGACGCCGCTGACCGCTTGCACGGGTTTGCGGCCGCCGGTGAAGGTCACGCTCAGGTCGCGCAGGACCACCATGGGCTCGTTGGAGGGGAGAGGGGGGGTCATGGGGAGGGTCTCCGTCATCGGCTCAGTCAGATGCGACCAAGGCGTGGGGGGCGTGGGGATGGCCGCTGCCGGGTTCATGCACCAGGCAGGCCGCGACATGGTGGGGGCCGGTGACGGTCCGCACCGGGGCCCGCTGCGAACACACCGGCGCCGCCAGCGCGCAGCGGGGGTGGAAGCGGCAGCCCGGCGGTGGGTCGATGGGGTTGGGCGGGTCCCCTGCGAGCGGGGCGACCTCGGTCCGGTGGTCGGGGTCCATCGACGGCATCGACGAGAGCAGGGCCTTGGTGTAGGGGTGGGCGGGTTGGCGAAACAGCGTTTCCGAAGGACCGATTTCCGCCACCTGGCCCAGGTACATCACCATCACCCGGTCGCTCATGTAGTGCACCACGTTCAGGTCGTGGCTGATGAACACATAGGTCAGGCCGAATTCGGCCTTCAGGTCTGTCAGCAGGTTGAGGACCTGCGCCTCCACGGATTTGTCCAGGGCCGACACCGCTTCGTCCAGGATCACCATGCGCGGCTGCAGCGCCAGGGCACGGGCAATGTTCACCCGCTGGCGCTGCCCCCCCGACAGTTCATGCGGGTAGCGTTCGGCGAAACGCCCTGGTGCCAGGCCCACGCGATCGAGCAGGCTCCGTGCCCGTGCAATGGCCTCGCCCTGGGACACCCCATGCACCTGCGGCCCGAAGGCCACCGAGTCCTCGATGGTCAGGCGCGGGTTCAGCGAGGCATAGCTGTCCTGGAACACCATCTGCACCTGGCGCCGGAATTCCTTGAGCGGCAGGTCGCGGCTGCCCACCGTGCGGCCGTCGAACACGATGTCGCCGGCCGTGGGCTGGATGAGCTTCATCAACAGCCGGGCGGTGGTCGATTTGCCGCAGCCGGATTCGCCGACCACGCCCAGGGTCTCGCCCTTGAGCACCTCGAAGTCCACCCCGTCCACGGCGTGGACCCAGCCTTTGCCGCGTCCGAGCGCGTCTTTCTTGAGGGGGAAATGCTTGGTCAGCCCCGAGATCGTCAGGAGAGGCTGGGCAGGGCCGCCAATGTCGGTGAGGGGGTGCATGGTTTCAGCCTTTGTTGTCCATGGCCGACCGCAGGCCGTCCGAGAGAATGTTGAAGGTGATCGAGGTGATGAAAATCATGAGGCCCGGCAGGGCTGCCACCCAGGGCTGTGCGTAGATGGCCGTGCGCAGGGTGTTGAGCATCAGGCCCCATTCGGGCTCCGGGGGCTTGACCCCCAGGCCCAGGAAGGACAGGCCGGAGGCCAGGATCATCGACACCGCGATCAGGCTGGTGGCATAGACAAAGATGGGGCCCAGCACATTGCCCAGCACATGCACCCGCACGATGGTGAAGGGGCTGGCCCCCGAGGCACGGGCGGCCTCCACGTAGTCCCGGTTGCGCACCTGCGTGGTCACGCTTTCGGCCACCCGCACGATCTGCGGGATGAACACGATGGTCAGCGAGATCAGCGAATTGACGATGCCCGCCCCCAGAACCCCCGACAGCGCAATTGCCAGCAGCACCGACGGAAAGGCGTAGAACACATCCACGGTGCGCATGATCGTCGTATTCACCAGTCCGCCGGCATACCCGGCCACGATGCCGATCACCGAGCCGACGCAAAAAGCGCACAGCACGGGCGTGATGCCGATGAACAGCGACAGGCGGGCCCCCACGATCAGGCGCGAGAGCATGTCCCGCCCCAGCTCGTCGCTGCCCAGGGGCAGGCCTTCGGTGCCGATGGGCTTGAGCCGCTTGAGCATGGAGGCTGCATAGGGATCGGCAGGGGCCAGCCACGGGCCGAAGACGGCCAGGCCGATCAGCAGCAGCACCACCACCGCCGCGCCCACGGCGACGGGGTCGTGCAGGAAGCGCTGCAGGGCCGAGGCCCAGTACCCGCGCGAAGGCGGCAGGGGGGCCATCGGGGTGTCCGCCGGGGCGGGGGAGGAGGGCGCAGTCAGGGGGGCCATGGGGTCTTCCTCAGGTGCGGGCAATGCGGGGATCGAGCAGGGTCTGCAGCACATCGACCAGCAGGTTGAGCACCACAAAGAACAGGGCCAGCACCAGGATCGTGCCCTGCAGCAGCGGCAGGTCGCGTTGGAAAATGGCCGAGTTCAGCAGGAAGCCCGTGCCCGGCCACGAAAACACCGTTTCGATCAGGATCGAGCCGCCCAGCAGGTAACCCAGTTGCAGGCCCATCACCGCCAGGGCGGTGGGGGCGGCGTTCTTCACCATGTGGCGAAACACGCCCAGGTGCGTCAGCCCCTTGGCGCGCAGGCCCACGATGAATTCCTGGTCGAGGATGTCGGAGACCAGCGCCCGCACGGTGCGCGCAATGATGCCCATGGGAATCACCGACATCGTGATCGCGGGCAGGACCAGGTACTGCAGATGCTCTCCATCCCAGGCCCAGTCGCTCGACCCGCCCGGCCCCGCGCCCGTGGCGGGCAGCCACATGAGCTGCGAGCTGAACACGATCACCATCACCATGCCCAGCCAGTAGTGCGGCACGCTGACCCCGAGCACCGACAGCATGGAAGCCAGCCGGTCCACCCAGGAATGGCGGAAATAGCCCGCCACAAAGCCGAACAGGCTGCCCAGCACGAAGCCGATCAGGGTGGCCACCAGCGCCAGGCGCAGCGTATTGGCCACGGCGGTGAGAACTTCCCCTGCCACGGGCCGGTTGCTGGCAATCGAAACCCCCAGATCACCCTGCAGCGCCCGCCAGACCCACAGGGCGAACTGTTCCGGCAAGGACCGGTTGAAACCATACAGCTCGCGCAACTGGGCCTGCAGGTCCGCCGAGGCATCGGGCGGCAGGATCGACACCAGGGGGTCTCCGGGCGCAAGGTGGACCAGCAAAAAGCACACGAGCGCCACGCCGATCATGATCGGCAGGGCATAGAGAACGCGGCGAAAGAGGTAGGCGAGCATGGCGGCGGGCAGGTGGGGTGGAGGGAACCCGGGCGCCAAACGGCCTCGGGCGCGGGGCGCGCATCACCCTCTGCGGCGATGCCGGACCCGGCATCGCCGCAGAGGCCGGGGCGGGGTCAATCCATCGTCATCGTGGCGATGTCGATGAACCAGCTCTTGGGCTGCACGACGTTCTTGACCTTGGCCGAAATCGCCCGAGGTCCCACGTCGTGGGCGATCCACACGAAGGGCGCGTCTTCCACGATGTGCGCATGCAGTTTGGCCAGGGCCGCGTCGCGGGGCTTCTCGTCAAAGGCCGTGCGGGCATCGGCGACCAGCTTGTCCACTTCGGCATTGCCGTAGTAGCCCCAGTTGTTCGACACGGGCGGAAAGGCCTTGGTGCTGACAAAGCGCACCATCGCAAAGAAGGGGTCCATGGCGGCGAAGCTGATGTTGACCGCATTGGCGCCGTTGGCCGAAGGGTCCTTCGCGCCCTTGCGCCAGTTGGTGAACAGGGTGTTCCACTCGATCACGTCAAACTGCACATCGAAGTAGCACTGCTTGAGCGACTGCTGCGCGAATTCGTTCATGGGCAGCGGCTGCATCTGGCCCGAACCCGAGGCCGAGATCTGCACCTTGACCTTGATGGGTTTGGCGGCCGAATAACCGGCCTGGGTCATCAGCGCCTGGGCGGCTTTGACGTCGTACCGGATGTCGAACTTGGGGTTGCCCCACCACGGATGGCCGGGCTCCACCGTGCCTTTGGGTTCGGCCATCATGCCGCCGAGCAGCTGCTTCATGCCGGAGCGGTCGATGCACAGGTTGGCGGCCTGGCGCACCCGCTTGTCCAGCCAGGGCGAGCCTTCCGCGAACGACAGCTGCCAAGGCCACACATGGGGCTGGGCATTGGAGTAGATCTTGAAGCCGCGCTGGGTGATCTGCGGCATGGCATCGGGGGCCGGGGCCTCGATCCAGTCCACCTGGCCGCCCAGCAGGGCGGCCGTGCGGGCGTTGGCTTCGGGCATGGGCAGCATCACGACCTTGTCGATCTTGGGGGTGCGCTTGGCGTCCCAGTAGGCCTTGTTGGCGCCCAGTTCCAGGCGTTCCCGGGCGACAAAGCGCAGCACCTTGAAAGGGCCCGAACCCGAGGGGTCGGCGGCGAACGCGGTCCAGGCGGCCTTGGAGCGGTCGGCGGCGGCGGTCACGCTGGCCGGCACGGCCTTGAACTTGGCCTCCCAATGGGCCGGCGAGGCCATGAACAGGTTGGTGAGGTTGATGGGCAGGAAGGCATCGGGTTCGCTGGTGGTGAGTTCCACCGTCAGATCGTCGATCTTGCGGGCCGAGCGCAGCGTGGGCATGCGCGAGGCCGTGACGCCCACCTGGCTGGGGTCGAAGTGGGCAGCCTCCTTGTCGAGCACCTTGGCCACGTTCCAGACCACGGCATCGGCATTGAAGGCCGAGCCATCATGGAACTTGACGTCGGGGCGCAGCTTGAACACCCATTTGGTCTTGTCCTTGTCGTTCACCGCCCACGAGAGCGCCAGGCCGGGCACCACCACGCTGGGCGCGCTGGCCTTGGACAGGTCCCATTGGCTCAGTGCGTCGTAGATCGGAATGCCGGTAAAACGGTTGCCTTCAAAGCCCTGGTCGGGCTGTCCCAGGGTCCGCGGAATGTCGGCCGCCGTCATGGCGATGCGCAAAACCTTCTCCTGGGCCAGGGCGGCCGAGCCTGCCGCCAGCGACAGGGCCGTGGCAAGGGCCAGCGCCACGGGGCTGCGGGCCAGGGGGCGATGTTGTGACAAACGGACTGTGTTCATGGGAACCACCTTCTGGGAGTTACGGGTTGAGGGCATACGCCCACCCTCTAAGCAATAGGTGTGCCAAAAATACACAACGTATCGATAAACGATTTAATAAAACTGTTTTTCGATGTGCTGAGTTGGGTTTTTGCTGTCTCTGGCGTGGTTTTTGCTGTGGAAAGCGCCATCGCTCTTTTTCTTCCATCCGACCTGAGGTGAACCCATGTCCCCTGGCTCCTTGCCCCGAATTGATGCAGACCGTCTCTGGAAATCGCTCATGGAATTGGCCCAGATTGGTGCAACGCCCAAAGGCGGGGTCTGCCGCATCGCGCTGACCGATGCCGACCGCCTGGGCCGCGACCAGGTGGCCCGCTGGTGCCGGGAGGCGGGGCTGGACGTGCGCGTGGACGAGGTCGGCAATCTGTTTGCGCGCCGCCCGGGCAGCGACCCCCTGGCGCGCGCCGTGGCCACCGGCAGCCACATCGACACCCAGCCCTCGGGCGGCAAGTTCGATGGCAACTTTGGCGTGCTGGCCGGCCTGGAGGTGATGCGCACCCTCAACGATCTGGGGGTGCAGACCCGGGCCCCGCTGGAAGTCGTGGTCTGGACCAACGAGGAAGGCACGCGCTTCACGCCGGTCATGATGGGTTCGGGTGCTTTTGTCGGCGTATTCACCCCCGACTTCGTCCGCGCCCAGAAAGACCTGGCCGGCCTCACCGTGGGCGAGGAACTCGAGCGCATTGGCTACCGCGGAACGCACCGCTGCGGCGAGGTGCCGGGCGGCATGTTCGCGGCCTATTTCGAGGCCCATATCGAACAGGGGCCCGTGCTCGAAGCCCATGGCCTGCCGATTGGCGTGGTCAGCGGCGCCCTGGGCCAGCAGTGGTACGACGTGACCGTGACCGGCATGGACGCCCACGCCGGGCCGACCCCCATGGCGCTGCGCCGCGATGCCCTGCTCGCGTCCGCGCGCATGGTCGATGCCGTCCAGGCCATCGCCCTGTCGGAAGCCCCGCACGGCCGCGGCACGGTGGGCTTTCTGCAGGTCACCCCCAATTCCCGGAACGTGATCCCGGGCCAGGTGCAGTTTTCGGTGGATTTCCGCCACCTGTCCCAAGACGGCCTGGACCGCATGGACGCGGCGATGCGCGCCACCTTCGAGCGCCTGGCCCGCGACGCCCAGGTGCAGGTGGCGGTGGCCCGGGTCGTCCAATACGCGCCCTGTGCGTTCGATCCCGCCTGTGTGGCCAGCGTGCGCCAGGCGGCCGAGCAACTGCAGTTGCCCCACATGGACGTGGTCAGTGGGGCGGGCCACGACGCGGTGTATGTCAATGGCGTGGCGCCCACGGGCATGATTTTCGTGCCCTGCAAGGACGGCATCAGCCACAACGAGATCGAAGACGCCCAGCCCGAGCACCTGGCCGCCGGTTGCAATGTGCTGCTGCACGCCATGCTGGAACGCGCCGGCACGGCCTGAGCCGTCCGCCAGGAGACACCGATGCACACCGTGCTGGTCATCAATCCCAATACCACCGTTCAGGTCACCGACACGCTGCTGCGGCACCTGGGGGGCTCGACCCCCCAGAGGCAGCTGCAGGGCGCCACCGCCGCGTTTGGTGCGCCCTACATCGCCGATGAGGCCAGCTACTGCATCGCGGGCCATGCCGTGCTGGAGGCCTGGGCGCAGCGGCCGCCGCCACCCGGCGGCGCGTACAGCGCCGTGCTGGTGGGCTGCTTTGGCGACCCGGGGGTGGACGCCTTGCGCGAGGTGGCGCAGCGACCGGTCCTTGGCCTGGCCGAGGTGTCCCTGCAGGCCCTGCAGCACCAGGGCCGGCGCCGCATTGCCGTGGTCACCGGGGGGGCGGCGTGGCAGCCGATGCTGGAGCGCTGGTGCCGTGCCACCGGCTATGCGCCCGGGGGCGGCAGGTCGGTGGAAGTCTGTGCCATCGCCACCCTGCCGCAATCGGGCATTGCGCTCATGCAATCGCCAGAACAGGCCGTGCCGTCGCTGGTCCAGGCCTGTACCGCAGCGGCACGCAACAGCGGTGCCGACGCCGTGCTGATCGGCGGCGCGGGCCTGGCCGGCCTGGGCGCTCTGGTGCGGCCCCAGGTGGATTTTCCGGTGATCGACTCCGTGGAGGCCGCGCGCTGGTGGCTGGACACCCTGGCGGCGCCCGGCACCTCCCTGCCGGGGGCCGGCTGCACCGGCCCGTGAACGGCCCGGGTGGGGCCGCTTAGCCCGGGGTGCCCAGGCGCGAGATGGCGCGGGCGCACTCCATCACCAGCGGCACCAGGGTGTGTTCGGCTGCTTCCAGGGTCCAGCGGCTGGTGGGCGGGGCCACATGCACGGCCCCGATGGCCTCGCCGCGCGCATTGAACACGGGTGCGGCAAGGCCCATGTCGCCCAGGAAGAGTTCCTCGCAGTTCGTGGCGTAGCCCCGGAGCTTGCAGGCCTGCAGCCCGGCCATGAGCGCATCCACGTCCGTGACCGTGTTCCGGGTGCGCGCCGGGCGGGGCATGGCCGTGAGCTGGGCCCGGGCTTCCGCCTCGGGCAGTTGGCCGAGGTAGGCCCGGCCGGAGCTGCTGGCGTACATCGGGATGCGCATTCCCACGGGGGTGAGCACCGGAATGTGCTGCGTGGTGAGGATTTGCGCCACGTAGACCATGTCGAACCCCACCGGCTCGGTGAGGCTGGCGGTTTCGCCGCTGGCCCGGGCCAGTTGCGACAGGTAGGGGTGGGCCGCGGCGATCAGCGGGTGGGCGTCCAGGTAGTTGAAGCCCAGCTCGATCACCTGCGGCAGAAGGCGAAAGCGCCGTGTCTGCGGGTGCTTGCCCACGTAACCCAGGACCTGCAGCGTGTGCACCGTGCGCTGGGCCGATCCCTTGCTCATGCCGGTCCGTTCGGCCAGTTCCGACAGGGTCAGCGTGCGGTGCGCGGCCGAGAAAGCGCGCAGCACCGCCAGGCCTTTTTCCAGGGATTGGTTGAACAAGGGGTCGGGCGCGCGGGCCGGTGCATCAGCGGAAGGCGCGGGGCGCGGCAGGGGCATGGGCGTGGAGGGCGCTTGGCAGGGCGCCGGCAGTTCGGATCGAGACAGAAATCGCGGACCCATTCTAGGGGCTCATGCGGGCCCCGGGCCCGTCAGTGGCTGCTGGGGAAACTGAACACCGTGCCTTCGCGCACCCCGGCCGACGGCCAGCGCTGCGTGATGGTCTTGCGCCGGGTGTAGAAGCGCACCGCATCGGGGCCGTAGGCGTGCAGGTCGCCAAACAGGCTGCGCTTCCAGCCGCCAAACGAGTGGGAGGCCACGGGCACCGGCAGGGGCACGTTCACGCCCACCATGCCGACCTGGATGTGGTCGGTGAAGTAGCGGGCCGCTTCGCCGTCGCGGGTGAAGAGGCAGGTGCCGTTGCCGTATTCGTGGTCGTTGATGAGCTGCATCGCTGCCTCCAGCGTGGCCACGCGCACCACGCCGAGCACCGGGCCGAAGATTTCTTCCTGGTAGATCTTCATGCCGGGCTGGACGTGGTCGAACAGGCAGGCGCCCAGGAAGTAGCCCTCCTCGTGGCCTTCCACCTGCAGGGTGCGGCCATCGACCACCAGCGTGGCACCCTCGGCCACGCCGCTGTCCACGTAGGCCTTGACGCTCTCGAAGTGCTGCCGGCTGACCAGCGGGCCCATGTCGCTGCGCGGGTCGGTGCCGGGGCCGACCTTGAGGCGGGCTATTTCGGCTTTCAGGCCGGCCACCACCGCATCGCCCACCGCGTCACCCACGGCCACCACCAGCGGGATGGCCATGCAGCGCTCGCCGCAGGAGCCATAGGCCGCGCCCATCAGGGCCCTCACGGCATTGGGGAGGTCGGCATCGGGCATGACGATGGCGTGGTTCTTGGCGCCGCCCAGGGCCTGCACGCGCTTGCCGTGCTGGCAGCCCGTGGCGTAGATCGATTCCGCCACCGGCGTGGAGCCCACGAAGCTCACGGCTTTGACGCGCGGGTCCTGCAGCAGCGTGTCCACCGCCCGCTTGTCGCCCTGGACCACGTTGAGCACACCGGGCGGCAGGCCGGCTTCCAGTGCGAGCTGGGCGATGAACAGCGCGCTGCTGGGCGCGCGCTCCGAGGGCTTGAGCACAAAGGTGTTACCGCAGGCCACGGCCATGGGCCACATCCACAGCGGCACCATGGCCGGAAAATTGAACGGCGTGATGCCTGCGCACACCCCCAGGGGCTGGAACTCGCTCCAGCTGTCGATGCCCGGGCCCACGTTGCGGCTGTGCTCGCCCTTGAGCAGCTCGGGGACATAGCTGGCGTATTCGACGTTCTCGATCCCGCGCTGCAGCTCGCCGTGGGCATCCGACAGCACTTTGCCGTGCTCGGCGGTGATCAGCGCGGCGATCTGGTCGGCGTTGGCTTCGAGCAGCCCCTTCAGCTGGCCCATGGTGCGCGCCCGCTTCAGGGGGGGCGTGTTGCGCCAGGCGGGAAAAGCGGCCTCGGCCGAGGCGATGGCGGCTTGCACCGTGGCCGGGCTGGCCAGCGCCACGCGGGTGTGCGACTGGCCGGTGGCGGGGTTGAACACCGGCTGCGTGCGCTCGGTGTCGGCCACGATCTGGCCATCGATCAGGTGGCCGATGGTGGAGAGGGGGGCGTGGTTCATGAAAATCAAGGGTAAAAAGTGCTTCAAACGCTTTTGTATAAAGCGCTTTATGCTATTAAATTAGGAGTTTTTTCCCGGGGTTGAGGCGGCTGCGCGCGGGCCAGACGCCACCGCGCAGCGCCGCAGGGGGTTCATCTCACGCTGTCTCGGCCAGCGCATCGCCCAAGGCGTTCACCAGGCGGTCGATCTCGGCTTTTTCGCTGATGAAGGGCGGTGCCAGCTGGAGGGTGTCGCCGCCGTAGCGCACGTAAAAGCCTTTTTTCCAGCATTGCATGGCGACTTCGCTGGGGCGCTTGGCGGGCTCCCCGGGCACCGGGGCGATCGTGAAACCGGCCGCCAGGCCAAAGTTGCGGATGTCCAGCACATGCTTGGCGCCCTTCAGGCTGTGCACGGCCTGCTCGAAATACGGGGCCAGCGCCTGCACGCGGCCGAGCATGTCTTCCTGCTCCAGGAGGTCGAGGGTCGCCAGACCGGCGGCGCAGGCCACGGGGTGGGCCGAGTAGGTGTAGCCATGCGGGAACTCCAGCATGTATTCCGGGCCCCCCGCCGCCATGAAGGTGTCGTAGATCTCCTTGCGGGCCACCACGCCCCCCAGGGGCTGCACGCCGTTGGTCACCTGCTTGGCGAAGTTCAGGATGTCGGGCGTCACGCCAAAGGCTTCGGCGCCGGTCCAGGCACCCGAGCGGCCAAAGCCGCTGATCACTTCGTCAAAAATCAGCAGGATGTCGTGCTGCGTGCAGATCTCGCGCAGGCGCTGCAGATAGCCCACCGGCGGAATCACCACCCCCGCCGAGCCCGAAAAAGGCTCGACGATCACCGCCGCGATGTTCGAGGCATCGTGCAGCGCGATCACATCGAGCAGGCGGTCGGCCAGCTCCTTGCCGGTGGGGGGCAGGCCCCGGTGGAAGGAGCCCGCAGGCGGCTGGGTGTGCGGGAGGTGGTCGGCTTCGAGGCCCTGGCCGAACAGCTTGCGGTTGGCTGCGATGCCCCCCACCGAAATCCCGCCGAAATTCACGCCGTGGTAGCCCTTTTCGCGGCCGATCAGGCGGGTCTTGCTGCCCTGGCCCTTGGCGCGCCAGTAGGCGCGCGCCATTTTCAGCGAGGTGTCGGCGGCCTCGGAGCCCGAGCCGGTGAAGAACACGTAATCCAGGCCTTGCGGCATCAGCGCCTTGATGCGGTTGGCCAGCTCGAACGACAGCGGGTGGCCGAACTGGAAGGCCGGGGCGTAATCGAGTTGCAGCGCCTGCTGGCCGATGGCCTCGGCGATCTCGCGGCGGCCATGGCCCAGGCCCGCGCACCACAGGCCCGACAGGCCGTCGAAGATCTTGCGGCCTTCGGCATCGGTGTAGTAGGCCCCGCTGCCCCCCACGATCATCCGCGGCTGGGCCTTGAACTGGCGGTTGGCGGTGTAGGGCATCCAGTGGGCATCGAGCCATGCCGCGTCCAGGCGGGGGGGGGCCGCGCTTGCGGGGGCGATGTCAGCAAAGGGCATGGGGGTCTCCAATCCAAAACAGAGGGCCAGCCCGCATTGTTGGGGCGGGTGTTAATCTCTCCAATGCCCCAATATCAATGTTTACTTGACGATTCATGCAAGTAAAAACACCCTCCCTGGCGCCCAGCGCGCCCCGGTCCGCCAAACACCGGGCCCTGCTCGGCCAGCTCAGCGACATGGACCTGCGCCTGCTGCAGGTGTTCAAGAGCGTGGCCGAGTGCGGCGGCATGGCCGCGGCCGAGCTGGAGCTGAACATCGGCACCAGCACCGTGAGCCGGCACATGAAAGACCTGGAGACCCGCCTGGGCCTGACCCTGTGCCGGCGGGGCCGCGCGGGTTTTGCGCTCACCGCCGAAGGCGAGCGGGTGTATGCCGAGACCCTGCGCCTGCTGTCGGCGGTGGACACCTTCCGCAGCAGCATCGACGACATCCACCGCCGCATGGGCGGGCGGCTGGAGGTGGCGGTGTTCGACAAGACCGCCAGCAACCCGGCGGCCCGCATCGGCGATGCGATTGCCTTGTTCAGCGAGCAAGCCCCCGAGGTGAGTTTGCAGATGCACGTGGCCTCGATCAACGCCATCGAGCGCGGCCTGATCGACGGGAGCTTTCACGTGGGGGTGATTCCCGCGCACCGGGCTTCGCAAAGCCTGGTGTACGCCCCCTTGTTCACCGAGACCATGCTGCTCTACTGCGGCGCGCGCCACCCCCTGTTCGGCGCCGACCCCTCGGGCCTGGACTGGGAGGCGCTGCGGGCCTACCACTTTGCCGGCCTGGGCTACCACTCACCGAACATGGAGCTGAGCCACAGCGCCCGCCTGCCCCGCAAGGCCACGGGCTTTGACCAGGAATCCATCGCCACCCTCATCCTGTCGGGCCACTACCTGGGCTTCTTGCCCGACCATTACGCCGAAAGTTTCGAGCGCCGGGGCCTGATGCAGCCCGTGCAGCCGGCCCGCTTTTTCTATCCCTGCCAGTTCGTCAGCGTGCTGCGCCGCTCCCCCTTGCCCCCGCGCGCAGCCCAGGCCTTTGCGGATTGCCTGCGGCAGGCGCATGCCTGAGCCGACACCGCATGGCCGCCAAAGGGCCAAGGCGCTGGCGGACCGGGGGGCTTGCCGCCGCCGTGAGCGGGCCTGGGATGGAGCCATTCAGATACCGATGGGAACATCCCTCAAAATCGATTCAAGGCCCCTGGGAATAAGCACTTGTAGCTATGAAAAAGTGAGCTGCTTCTTCAGTCCTTGAGCTCGATTTCATCCGCATCCAGGCGGACCCCGTCGCTGGCCAGGCGGCCCTTGATGTCCACCTTGAGGCCTTCGCGCAGCTGGTCGATGCGGCCGTCCTTGAAGCGGGCGTTGGCATAGCGCACGACCAGCCCGCGCACGACCAGGGTGGCCGTGGCGCGGTCGATCTGGGTGATGCGGCCTTCGACTTCAAAGCCGCTGCCATCGCGGTCCTTGTCGTCCTCGCGTTCCACCTCGCGGGCGATGAGCACGCCGTTGGCGAGCTGGCCCTTGACCTCGACATGCTGGTTCAGGGCCAGGTCAGCCGGCACGCCCTGGGCGTTGCTGGCATCGACCGCCACGCCGTTGACGCTGAACTGGGTGCGGCTGGTGAAGGCGGTGATGAAGCCTTCCAGCTCCAGCTGGGCCTTGTCGCTGGGCAGGACGCCCGCCAGCGGGGCGTTGCGCAGCTCCAGCCGGGTGGCGCGCCAGACGCCGGCAGCGCCCGGGGCCAGGGCCAGGTCGACCCGGGCAAAAGCGCCTTGCCGGGGCTGGTCCAGATCGCCGCTGCGTTGGGCATCGCCGTAGAAAAGGACGGCATCGCCCATGCGCAGGCGCCGGGCCGTGCCGTCCACGGTGCCGATCGGGCCGCGCAGGTGGTAAGACGGAGCGCCCGTGCGCAGCTCGATCCGGCTGGCGGTGCAGACGCCCGCCCTGTCGCGCTCGCCATAGATGACCACGGTCTGGCCCGGGCTCAGGCCTGCCAGGCCACCGCGCAGGGTCTCGTCCACCACGGTGGCGGCGGTGGTGCGCACCGCCTGGCCCAGCACCGTCAGGGTGCCGGCGACGGCGTCCACCCGCTCGATGGGCCCCAGGATTTCGCTGCGCACCTGGATGCTGCTGGCGCTGGCGCGGCGCAGGCCGGCGGCGTCGGTGGTGATGTCGGAGCCGTCCACGTCCACCACCATGCCCAGGCGCAGCTGGGTGTTGCTCAGCGCGGTGCCCTCGTCGCTGACCACGCGGGCGCTGGTGTCGTCGTAACGCACGTTGTTGACGATGATCGAGCCAAAACCGCGGATTGCCCCGGTGGAGAACGAGCCGGTTCCACCCGTGCCCACGCCGGCAAGCAGGTCGAAACTGCCGCCGCTTCCGCCGCAGGCGCTCAGGGCACTGCCCAGGCTGGCGAGGCTGGCGGCCAGCCAGAGGCGGCGGGAGATGGAAGCAGGGGGCAGGGAACGGTTCGACATGGAAGCTCCGGAAGAAGGGGCAAGCCGGGTGGTGGGGTTCAGGGCGCGGTGTGGCGCAAGGAGGAAGGGACGGGCGGCACTGGCGGATCGCCCGCGCCACCGCTGGCGGGGGGCGCCATGGCGTCCGCGTAGGAGTAAAAGCCGATCCGCACCCGCTGGTCCTGGGGGCGGCCCGCGGCTTCGTCTTCGGCCATCAGGCGTTCCAGCGCGGGGACCAGGCCCTGCTGGAGTTCGCGCCATTGCGCGCTGATCAAGGGGCGCAGCGCCTGGACCGAGGCGTCGGACAGCTCGTCGGCAAACACCGCCTGTTCGAAATGGGCATCGCCGCGGCCCAGCACGTTGGTGGTGGCGCCGGCCAGGTGGTCGCCCACGTTCTCGGCCAGCAGGCCCACCATGCGCGTGAAATCGGTGCGCGGCACAAAGGCCTCGCGCAGCAGCCGGACCTGGTCGCCTTCGGGGCTGACTTCGGCCAGGCCCAGGCGGCAGAGCTCTTCGAGCAGGCTGCGCGGGTGCACATCACGGGTCACGGACTGGGCCAGCGCGTCAAAGCTGGGCGCGGGGCCCTGGCGCGGCAGGCTGCGGGGCGGACCCTCGGGGGCGTAGTCGGGGTCGCTGGTCCAGCGGGCGAAGACTTCGCCGGCCAGCCAGCGGGGCGGGGCGCAGGGGGGCATGCTGGCATCCAGCAGCCGGCCCACTTCGCGCCGGCTCAGGCCCGTGGCGGTGCTGATGCGGCTGACCTTGCCGTGCGCGGGCAGATCGGCCTGCTGGGCGCCGGCGGCATCCACCATGGCCTGGCGCAGCAGTTCGTCCAGCGCCAGATACGGCAGCCCGCGCGAGACGGCCAACTCCGCCAGCGGGCGAAGCAGCTGGCGGAAGGCGGACAGCAGGGCGGTTTGGTCAGGGCTGTGGGACATCGGGGGTGCGATTGTCCGCCAAGGCTGTGCCGCCTGCCCGTCGCAGAGGTCGATCAGCCGACCAGGGTCTCGGCGGCGCTCAGGCCACCGGACAGGCCGACCAGCGCCACCACGTTGATCGCGCTGTTGCCGTTGACTTCGCCTTCGGCGATTTCGGTCCAGATGCCGTCCTGGTTGTCATCGCGGTAGAGCGTGAATTCGACGCTGTTGCGCTCGGTTTCGGTCTTCACGAGGTAGGTGTCGCCATCGATGGTGGCGCGGCTGTAGCCCTCGTTGGCGTCGATGCGTTCGTTCTTCCAGACCACGGCGCCGTTGCGGCCGATGGTTTGCTCTTGCGCACCCACCACGTCGCCATTGGCGCCGAAGGTGAAGCGCATTTTTTCCAGGCTGCGCACCGTGGCGGTGGCCACTTCCAGCTCCAGGCTCTCGGTGAAGCGGCCGTCGCCGTCGGCATCGCTGTACACGGTGGTTTCGGCATAGCCCTTGCGCGACAGCTCAGTGCGCGTGACTTCGGTCACGGCACCGGCGGCGTTGGTTTTCACGCTGAAGTCGCTGTTGCCGATGAAGGAGGTTTTGCTCTTGCGGCCGTCGGTTTCGGTCATGCCGGTGACGGTGCCGTTGGCAAAGCTGAAGGTGTAGAACTCGTTGCTGGAAGACATGGGATTTCCTTGAAAAGTGAGGGAGGGATGTGGCCCGCCCAACCGATCCCAGGCCTTGGGGGCGTTGCCACGGCCGGGATTGTGCCATGAAATGTGCAAAATGCACATTTCATCGAGGGGCCGCAAAAACTGGCGTTCTGAAGGGTGAAAGCCGATAATTGCGCTCTCAATCCCTTTCTTTTCAGGAGATCTGTGAATGGCATCCATCGGTTCCATCGGCAATTCCGGCATGCAGGCCGCGCAGATGCGCCTGGGGACTGCGGCCAACAACATCGCCAACCTGAACACGCCCAACTTCCGCCGCCAGGAAGTGGCGCAGCAAGAAGCCCCCAACAACGCGGGCACCCAGGCCACCGTGCAGCGTGCCTCGGTGCCTGGCAACTCGCCCGAGACCGACATGGTCCAGCAGATCCAGGCCACCTACGATTTCCGCGCCAATGTGCAATCGATCAAGGCCCAGGACCAGGCCCTGGGCAGCCTGCTCAATGTGAAAGCCTGACGGCCGCGCCCACGGCCGCTCCCCGCCACCCACCCGGTGTACCGCAAGGACACCGGGTTTTGTTTGGGGGGGCGGGGCCCGTTGCTATCATGGCCTTCCCTTTATTGCCGACCTGCCCGGGAGCGACCATGGCCCTGATGGACTTCATCAAGAAACAGTTCATTGACGTCCTGCAATGGACCGAGGACGACGAGGGCACGCTGGCTTGGCGCTTCCCGATGGCCGGCATGGAAATCCAGAACGGCGCCCAGCTGGTGGTGCGGGCCTCGCAGAGGGCTGTGTTCGTCAACGAAGGCCAGGTGGCCGATGTGTTCGGGCCCGGCACCTACAAGCTCACCACCCAGACCCTGCCGGTGCTGACCTACCTGAAGAACTGGGACAAGCTGTTTGAGTCTCCGTTCAAGAGCGATGTGTACTTTTTCAGCACCCGCCAGCAGATCGACCAGAAATGGGGCACGCCCCAGCCCATCACCATCCGCGATGCCGACTTTGGCGCCGTGCGCCTGCGCGCCTTTGGCAACTACGCCTACCGGGTGGCCGACCCCCAGCTGTTCCACACCGAGATCGCCGGCACCCGCGAGCGCTACACCGTGGCCGAGCTCGACGGCCAGCTGCGCGGCCTGGTGCTGCAGCACATCAGCAACGCGATTGCCGCCAGCGGCGTGCCCTTCCTGGACCTGGCCGCCAACCAGCAGCGCTTTGCCCAGGCGCTGACGCAGGAGTTGACCCCTGCTTTTGCCGCCATCGGCCTGCAGCTCGAAGGCATCACGGTGCAGAACCTGTCCCTGCCCGAAGAACTGCAAAAGGTGCTGGACCAGAAGATCGGCATGGGCATGGTCGGCAAGGACCTGGGCGCCTTCCTGCAGTACCAGACCGCCCAGGCCATCCCCCAACTGGCCGCAGGCGCGGCCCAGGGCGGTGGCGTGGCGGGCGATGCCATGGGCCTGGGCGCCGGCCTGGCCCTGGGCCAGGTGCTGGCGCAGAACCTGCAGGCCGGCTTGCAAGCGGGCACGGGGCAGGCTGCCCCGGCCGCCGCGCCGGCAGGCATTCCGCCCGACGAAGTGATGGCCCTCCTGGAAAAGCTCGCCGACCTCCAGGCCAAGGGCATCCTGACCCCCGAAGAATTCAGCACCAAGAAGACCGAGCTGCTCAAAAAGCTGGTCTGAGCCCTGGTTTTGCTCCTGAAATAGTAGCTATTACCGCCCGTTCCTATTGGCCTGGAGGCCAAAAAGACCTCAAATCCCCCCGCCAGACCCGCGCCGCCCGTTTCCTTCCGCCCCGATGGCTTCGTCCCCCACCCAGCGCCATTACCGCGCACCCTGCCCTGGTTGCGGTGCGCCGGTGGAGTTCCGCAGCGCGCAGTCCACGCATGCGGTCTGCGCCTATTGCCACAGCACCGTGGTGCGCCATGGCGAGGTGTTGGAGCGCATCGGCAAGATGGCCGAGCTGTTCGACGACCACAGCCCGCTGCAGTTGCTGGCCACCGGCCGCGCCGCGCTCGACGGCGCCCCCCAGCCCTTCACGCTGATCGGCCGCCTGCAATACAAAGGCCCGGCCGGCACCTGGACCGAGTGGAATGCCGCGTTCGATGACGGCCGCCAGGCCACGCTGGGCGAAGACAACGGTGCGTATGTGCTCTCGCAGCCGGTCACGGTGGCCGGCGGCCCCTTGGGCGACCCCGCCGCCAGCGGCGGGCCCGACCTGGCCCAGCTGCACCTGGGGCAGACGCTCACCGTGGCGGGCAAGTCCTACAGCGTCGCCGCCCACCTGCAGGCCTGCCTGATCGCGGCCGAGGGCGAGCTGCCCCGGCTGCCGGCGCTGGGGGCCTTGTTCACGGTGGTCGAGCTGCGCAGCGCCGATGGCGAGGTGCTCAGCATCGACGCGGGCCAGCAGCCGCCCCAGTGGGCGCGGGGCCGCGCGGTGGCCCTCGAAGACCTGCAGCTCCAGGGCCTGAAAGAAGCCTCGGTCAAGGAAGAAAAAAGCCGCCAGTTCAGCTGCCCGCACTGCGGAGCGCCCGTGCAGGTGCAGCTCGACCGCAGCCAAAGCGTCACCTGCCCCGCCTGCCACAGCCTGATCGACCTGCGCAGCGGCATCGGCGGTGCGCTGCGCCATGCGCTGCAGGACGAGCCCGTCCAGCCGCTGATCCCGCTGGGCAGCACCGGGCGGCTGCAGGGGGTGGACTGGCAGGTGGTGGGGTTTCAGCACCGCATGGGGGTCTCGCCCGGCGACGACGAGCACTTTGGCTGGAGCGAATACCTGCTCTACCACCGCCAGCAGGGCTTTGCCTTTCTGGTCGATGCCGAAGACGGCTGGAGCCTGGTGCGCCCCACCACGGGCGCGCCCGCGCTGTCCCGCGACGGCCAGAGCGCCACCTACCTGGGCACGCGCTACACCCTGCAGTACAGCTACCAGGCCGAGACCGATTTCGTTCTGGGCGAGTTCTATTGGCCCGTGGAGCGCGGCCAGACCACCCGCAACCGCGACTTTGCCAGCGCCAAGGGCCTGCTCAGCCGGGAGGAAACCCCGGGCGAAGTCACCTGGTCCAGCGGCGACCGGCTCCGCAGCGACGCCGTGGCCCAGGCCTTCCCGCTCCCGGAGGACAAAAACCGCCTGCAGCGCGACGACCCTGGTCCTTTCGTGGCCGCCTCCGGGGTGGGCATGGCCACCGTCGTCCTCATCGTCGTGGCCCTGATCGTGCTGGTGATCGTGCTCAGCCAGCTGTCCGGCACCTCGGGCGGCGGCCTGCGCAGCTCCAGTGGCTCGTATGGCGGCTATTCCAGCGGCGGCAGCCACAAATAATGTTTTCACCCTGAAAGGATCCACCATGGGAATCGAATGGCTGCGGCCTGGCGCATTTTTCGCCTCCATCCTGTTCGCCTTGCTGGGGGTGCTGGTGTTCTGGATCAGCTTCCTCGTCATCGACAAGCTCACGCCCTACGACCTGTGGCGCGAAATCATCGAAAAGCAGAACCGCGCCCTGGCCCTGGTGGTGGCGGCGATGTGCCTGGGCATCAGCCTGATCGTGGCCGCGGCCATCCACGGCGGCTGAGGGCGCTGGCCCCCGGCGGCACCCGGGCCCGCCCCGGGGCGGGCGCCACGGTGTTTGGCCCCCTGCGGCCGCCGGCCTCTGGCCCCCCGGACCGGCCCGTGCGGCCAAAGCCCGGAAAATACGCGCTTGCGCCCGGTCTCTGCCGGTTTTTGCCCCTCCCCGCGCCCTTCGCCACGAAGGGCGCCCGAACCCTGCCCCTGCCATGCAAGACCATCCTGATTTCGAACCTGCCGACACCCCCGACACCCTCACCTGGAGCGATGCCTTCCTGCTGGGTTTCGGCCCCATGGACAGCATCCACGAAGAGTTCGTGCAACTCGTCGGTCGGCTGCAGACCGCCCCCGACGCCGAGCTGCCCGCGCTGCTCGACGCCTTTGCCGACCACGCCCAGCGCCATTTCGACGAAGAAAACACCTGGATGGAGCAGACCGAGTTCCCGGCCCGCGAATGCCATATCGACGAGCATGCCGCCGTCATGAAGTCGGTCCAGGAAGTGCGCGCGCTGCTCGCCCAGGGCGATGTGGACATTTGCCGTGACCTGGCGAACGAGCTGGCGCGCTGGTTTCCCGGCCACGCCGACTACCTCGACTCGGCCCTGTCGCACTGGATGTGCCAAAAGCGCCTGGGCGGCAAGCCGGTGGTGATCCGCCGCAACGTGGCCTCCTGAGCGGCATAGCCTTCGCCTTGTGGCGGCCTGGTGGCCGCTGTGCTTTTTCTTTCGCGCCGACCCCTTGCCCCCATGCCCACACTCGACTGGCTGCACCGCACCCCCGCTTTCACCACCGCTGCCCAGGTGCCTTACCGCCTGCTCGACCCGGTTTCCAGCCATGGCGACCCACAGCAGGCGGCCGACAGGCTGCTGATCCAGGGCGACAACCTTGAAGCGCTCAAGGCGCTGCTGCCTTTTTACCGGGGGCAGGTGAAGTGCATCTTTATCGACCCGCCCTACAACACCAAAAGCGCGTTCGAGCACTACGACGACAACCTGGAGCACAGCCAGTGGCTCAGCATGATGCTGCCGCGCTTGCAACTGCTGCGCGAACTGCTGAGCGAGGAGGGCTCGATCTGGGTGACCATCGACGACAACGAGGGGCATTACCTCAAGGTGCTGATGGATGAGGTGTTTGGGCGGCGGAATTTTGTGGGCGAACTCATTTGGCAGAAGCGAACGTCGCGCGAAAACAGGGCGCCACTAAGCTCGTCACATGATGCGATTTACCTATATGCGCGGTGCGGACCCGCACGCTGGAAACTGCATCGGAATCTATTGCCAGCGAACGAGGTAGGGCTGTCAAATCCAGACAACGATACGCGTGGCCCATGGAAGTCAATTCCATTTACGGCGCAAGGGTTTCGAGCCAACCAGATGTACACGATTACCACGCCTAGTGGTCTCGTAGTTGAACCTCCGAAAGGAAGATGCTGGGGCGCTACCGAGCCAGAATTTCTCCGACTTCGAGATGTTGAGGAGCGGGTGTATTTCCCAAACGGTGGAAGTGGTCGACCACGAATAAAGCAGTTTCCTGAAAGTCAAAACGGCTTGGTTCCCATGACGCTTTGGCTGGCTAACGACGTTGGTGACAATGAAGATGCAAAGAAAGAAAGCTTGGCACTGTTTAAGGACCGAGAGGCGTTTGCGACGCCGAAGCCGGAGGCACTCCTCCAGCGCATCCTTCACATCGCCTCCAACCCCGGCGACCTGGTCCTCGACAGCTTCCTGGGCTCTGGCACCACGGCTGCCGTCGCCCACAAGATGGGCCGGCGCTGGATTGGCATCGAGATGGGCGAGCACGCTGCCACGCACTGCCTGCCGCGCCTGGAAAAAGTGATCGCTGGCGAGCAGGGCGGCATCAGCCAGGCAGTGGGCTGGCAGGGCGGCGGCGGTTTTCGCTTCCTGCGCCTGGGGGCGCCCATCTTCGATGCCGACGGCTGCATCCACCCCGAGGTGCGCTTTGCCACGCTGGCCGCCTTTGTCTGGCAGCAGGAAACCGGCACGGCTTTGGATCCCGCCCAGGGCCAGCCCGGCACGCCCTACCTCGGAACGCACTCTGTTTTTGAGAGCATTCACCGCCCGTCCGAAGCGGCTTTGGAGTCGATTTCGCCTGAAAATTCTCCGGGGCCTGCCGAGAGCGCCACGCCCCAACAGGCGCTGACCCGGGATGCGCCTGCCGAACCGGCCGTGGTCGAGTCCCCACCGCCCGTTCCTGTGCTGCGCAGCCGTACCGCCTACTACCTGCTGTTCAACGGCATCCTGGGCGACAAGCGCCCGGCCAGCGGCAATGTGCTGACCCGCGCCGTACTGGAAGTGCTGCTGCAACTCCATGCCGGTACCCCCCACCCCGACGCGCCGCTGGTGGTCTACGGCGAGGCCAACAAGCTGGGCCCCGAAACCCTGGCCCGCGCCCGGGTCACGTTCAAGCACATTCCGTATGACGTGAAGGCGAGGTGAGAGCGATGCAGGCATTTGACACGGCGGCAGAGCTTCAGCGCTGGCTGCGCAGCCACTACCCAAGGGAAAACGAGCGCCATGAGTGGAAGGAGTGGCGCTCACTGAAGTCGAATGTGCCGGGCCGCGCTGGTGACGATCTGGTGTCCTACGTCAGTGCCTTTGCCAACATGGACGGTGGCTGCGTAGTGATTGGCGTCGAAGATGGGTCGCTGGCACCCACTGGCATCCAGGACTTTGCAGGCTACACGGCGGAGAACGTGCCCCACCGCGTGCTGGGCAGAACGCCCGGTCTGCCCTCGATGGGCCTGCGCGTCGAAGAACTACACGCCCGCGACACCGGCGCCATCGTCTGGCTGGTGCATGTGCCGCGCCACGCCCCCCGCGAGCTGGTGCTGGCGCACGACAAAGCCTGGCAGCGCGATGGCGACAGCCTGGTGGAACTGCGTGAAGACCGGCGCCGCGCCATCCTGGCCGAGCCCCTGGCGGGCGAGGACTGGAGCGCCGCCATCGTTCCCAGCGCCACGCTGGCCGATCTGGATGAGGCCGCCATCGCCAAAGCCCGCGAGAAATTTCAGGAAAAGCACCAGCGGGAAGCTTGGGCCACGCAAATACCGGACTGGAGCGTCGAAAAGCTGCTGGACAAAATCGGCCTGAGCATCAACGGCCAGATCACGCGTGCCTGTTTGCTGTTGTTGGGCACGCCGGAAAGCGCCACGGCACTGCTCTCGCCCCACCCAGCAGAAATGACCTGGAAGCTGGCCGCCGAGCGCGTGGCCGAGCATTTCCACCCGCCTTTCCTGCTGACCACCACCCAGGTGGCGGCCTGCATTCGCAACCCCAACATCAAGCTGTTTCCAGTCCACGAATTGCTGGCGGTGACCCTGCCGCGCTACGACACCCAGACCGTGCTGCTGGAAGGGCTGCACAACTGCCTGGCACACCAGGACTACGCCCAGGCCGGGCGCATCGTGGTGGAGGAAATGGCCGGGCAGGTGCGCATGATCAACCTGGGGGGCTTTTTCGACGGCCACCCGGACGACTACGCCAGCGGCGCCCGCACCCCTGAGCGTTACCGCAACGAGCGCCTGGCCAAGGCCATGGCCGAGGTGGGCATGATCGACAAGGTGGGTTTTGGCATCCACGACATGGTGCAGGCGCAGCGGCGGCGTTTTTTGCCCCTGCCGGATTACGAGGGTTCCACGCCGTTGCGCACCGTCTTCAATGTGTATGGGCAAGAAATTGACGCCAATTACACCCAGTGGATGATGGAGCGCACGGATCTCTCTATTGAGCATGTGTTGTGGCTGGATCGGGTGCAGAAAAAGCACAAGCTCGATGCCGCTCAGGTGGCCGAGCTGCGGCAGGCGGGACTGATTGAGGGACGAAGCCCGAAGCTACACATCTCCGCCGGGTTGGCAGTGGCATTAGGACAGGAAGTGGCGTACCTGGACAACAAAGGGCTGGGCGCCAAGCACTACAAAGCCCTGGTGCTGGACTTGCTGGCTCTTGGGCCGCAACCGCGCGCCAAGATCAATGCCATGCTGTTGCCCAAGCTTCCTGCTTCGATTGCATCGGATCACAGCCGTAAGGTCTACATCAAAAACCTTTTGCAGGACATGGTGCGCGAGGGCTTGATTGAAAACGCAGGTGGAGCCACCAAGGCGGCGCTGTGGCGCCGAAAGCCCTGAGTCAGAGGGGCAAGCCAATCCATCCAATAGCCAAGCCAATCGCCATCTAATTAATTTTAAGAAATTCTTATTAATCAATAACTTATATTAGATTTTTGGATTTTCTTCGCCAAGTTCTATGCCAATCTCCCCTCATTCATGACCCCCATAAGCCTCAAAAAATACCAGGAGCAAGCCCTCGATTCCCTGGCTGCCTTTGCCCGCGCGGCGCGGGACAAGGGCCCGGCGCGGGCGTTTGGGGCGCTGGCAGGGCGGCCCTACCAGGCCGGGGCGTTTGGCGAGGTGCCTTGCGTGTGCCTGCGCATTCCCACCGGGGGCGGCAAGACGGTGATGGCCGCGCACGCGGTGCCCTTGCTGGCACGCGAGTGGCGCGCCACGGATGCGCCGGTGGCGGTGTGGCTGGTGCCTAGCGATGCCATCCGCCAGCAAACGCTCAAGGCTTTGCAAACGCTTGGACATCCCTACCGCGCAGCCTTGGCTGATGTTTATGGCGAGGGCCTGCAGGTGTGCACGATTGACGATGTGGCCCAGATTGCACCGCCCGACTGGGGGCGCTGTGCCGTGGTGGTGGTGGCGACCATCCAGAGTTTTCGCATCGAAGACGCAGGCCAGCGCAATGTGTACAGCTTTTCGGAGCGCTTTGAGCCGCACTTCAAGGGGACGCACGAGCGGGATTTGGCCTGTCTGCAGGCGCTACCCGATGCCGTGGTGACGGCGCAAGACGCCGCGCAGGACGCCTCGGGCGTGCTGGCGGGCTTTGTGGGCCAGCCGCGCTGGAGCCTCGCCAACTGGCTGGCGTTGCAGTCGCCCATCGTCATCGTCGATGAAGCGCACAACACCAAGACGGACAAGAGCTTTACCGCGCTGCAGCGCCTGAACCCTTCGTTCATCCTGGAACTGACGGCCACGCCCATTGCGGGCAAGACGAACGTGCTCTACCACGTGAGTGCCCAGGAGCTGGCGGGCGAGGACATGGTCAAACTGCCCATCGTGCTGGCCGAGCACCCCGAGGGCTGGCCCGCCGCCGTGTTTGGCGCGGTGCAAACCCAGCGCAAGCTGGAGGCCGAAGCCCTGAAGGACGAGGCCGATGGGCAGGGGTATGTGCGCCCTATCGTGCTGTTCCAGGCGCAGAACCTGGGCGAGGAGATGCCGCCCGAGGCGCTGCGCCGCTACCTGATTGACGAGCTCAAGCTCCCGGATAACCAGATCGTCGTGGCCACCGGCACTGCGCGGGGGCTGGACGACATCGACCTGGCGGCGCCCAGCTGTCCGGTGCGTTTTGTCATCACCGTGCAGGCGCTGCGCGAGGGCTGGGATTGCCCGTTTGCCTATGTGCTGTGCAGTTTGCAAAAGCTCAGCAGCGCCACGGCGGTGGAGCAGTTGCTGGGCCGCGTGCTGCGGATGCCGCATGCCCGGCGGCGCGGTCGCGAGGCCCTGAACCGGGCCTATGCCCATGTGTGGGCCACCGAGTTTTCTGCTGCGGCCCATGCGCTGGCGGACCGGCTGATCCACCACATGGGTTTTGAGGCGCTGGACGTAGCCTCGATGCTGGCGCCGCAGTCCAGCCTGCCTTGGGGGGACGATGGCGGTGGCGCTTTCATGCCAAATCTGTCTCCAGGCCAGTCCCATCCAGCGCTGGTAGCTACTTATTTTGAAGCGATTGCGGCCACGCCCGAGCTCTTGGCTGTGTCCGGGGTGCAGGTGCAGACGATTGCGGGCCAGCCCCAGTTGGTGGTGGCCGGCCACATTGGCCAGGACACCGAAGCGCTGATGCTGGCCCAGGTGCGCGGCGCCAAAAAGCAGGAGCAGGTGCGCGAACAGGTGGCGCAGCACAACGCCTTGGTGGCGGCGAGCGTAGCCCCGGCATCGCGGGGGTTGCCGTTTGCGCCCTTGCCCACGCTGGGCTACCGCACCAACGCCCAGGCCCCACTCTGGCCGCTGGAGCGCGAGGCCGTGCTGGAAGCGGTGGCACTGGACCTGCTGAGCCCCCAGGCGGTGCAGTTGCCTGGCTTCACGGTTGCCCAGGTGGCGGAGGTTTTCGAGATTGGTGTGCAAGACGCCCGCATCACCCTGCGCACCGCCGATGCGACGCAAATGCCCATGGACTACGGCAGCAGTGCCATCACGGCCGAAGACCTGGTGCGCTGGCTGGACCAGTCCCTGTTCAAGCCACTGCACTCTTGGACGCAGGCCCAGCGCCGGGCTTACCTGGCCGCGGTGGTCAACCACCAGCTCCATGCCTGCGGCGCGCCCTTGGTGGTGCTGGCCCAGGCGCGGTTTCAGCTGGCTCGCGCCATTGAGTCGCATGTGGCGGACTTGCACGACGCGGCCACACGCAGAGCCTTCCAGCAACAGGTGCTGGGGCAGGGCGGTGACCAGGCCTGGCTGGTGGAGCCCGATTGGGCGCATCCGCATGTGTTCACGCCCGGCCGCTACCCGGCGCCAGTGGCCTCGCGCTATGGCGGGCGCTACCAGTTCGGCAAGCATTACTTTCCGGTGCTCGCCGACCTGAAGGATGGCGGGCAGGAATTCCAATGCGCCCAGCTCATCGACCACCACCCCCAGGTGCGCCACTGGGTGCGCAATCTGGACACTGCGCCTTGCGGCTTTGGGCTGCCCACCTCGCGTGGGCGCTTTTATGCCGACTTTGTGGCCGAGCTGCTCGATGGGCGGGTGGCGGTGCTGGAGTTCAAGGGGGCCCATTTGCAGAACGACCCCTACGAAATCGAAAAACGCCAAGTGGGCGAGCTATGGGCCGAAACCAGTCAAGGCCGTGCCCTGTTCGGCTGGCTGACGATGGTGCAGGATGGCAAATCGCTGGCGCAGCAGCTTGATGCTGTCCTTGCTTGACGCTGCCCATGTCTGACACCGCCGTCCCTGCGCCCTCCGGACCCCGTCCCATCGACATCGCCCTGCTGGCCAGTGTGTTCGTGGTGGCGGCCTGTGGCCTGGTCTATGAACTGGCGGCGGGGGCGCTGGCCTCGTACCTGCTGGGGGATTCGGTGCTGCAGTTCAGCACCGTCATCGGCACCTACCTGTTTGCCATGGGGGTGGGCTCGTGGCTGTCGCGCTACTTCGAGCGGCAGCTGCCCGCGCACTTTTTACGCATCGAATTGCTCGTAGCGCTTGTAGGTGGGGCGCTTCCAGCTATTTTATTCATAGCAAACGCCTACCTGCCCGGGGCGTTTCGGCTCTTGCTGTACGGCCTGGTGCTGCTGGTGGGCACGCTGGTGGGGCTGGAGATTCCGCTGGTCATGCGCATTTTGCGGCGCAATGTGGCGCTCAAGGACCTGGTCTCGCAGGTGCTGACGTTTGACTACCTGGGGGCGCTGGCGGTGTCGCTGGCCTTTCCGCTGCTGCTGGTGCCGCACCTGGGGCTGGTGCGCACGGGCTTGCTGTTTGGCCTGATGAATGCGGCCGTGGCGCTGTGGGCGCTGTGGCTGTTCCGGCACGAACTGCGGCGCCTGGGCGCGCACGCGCTGGCCTGTGCGCTGGTGCTGGGCACGCTGCTGGCCGGCCTGTGGGGCGCGGACCACATCACCACCCTGGCCGAGGACAAGTTCTACCAGGACCGCATCGTCTTCAGCGCCGCTTCGCCCTACCAGCGCATCGTGGTGACGCAGGGCAAGGCCGGGCACCGGCTGTTCCTGAACGGCAATCTGCAGTTTGCCGAGCGCGACGAATACCGCTACCACGAGGCCCTGGTCCACCCGGCGATGGCCGCGCACGGCGCCCCCAAAAAGGTGGCGGTGCTGGGCGGGGGCGACGGCATGGCGGTGCGCGAGATCCTCAAGTACCCCTCGGTGGAATCGGTGACGCTGGTGGAGCTGGACCCGGCCATGACCCGCCTGTTCGGCCAGAACCCGACGCTGCGCCGCCTGAATGGCGGTGCGCTGGCCAGCCCGAAGGTGGCGGTGGTCAACACCGATGCCTTTCAGTGGCTGCAGGACACCGCCGAGGTCTTCGATGTGATCGTGGTGGACTTTCCGGACCCCACCAGCTTTGCCATCGGCAAGCTCTACACCCAGAGCTTTTATGCCCTCCTGGACCAGCGCCTGGCGGCCAGCGGCTACGCGGTGGTGCAGACCACTTCGCCGCTGGTGGCGCGCCAGAGCTTCTGGACGGTGGTCACCACCATCGAGGCGGCGGGCCTGCGCACGGCGCCCTACCACGCCCATGTGCCCAGTTTTGGCGAGTGGGGGTTTGTGCTGGCCAGCCGCCGGCCCTGGCGCCCGCCCACGGCGCTGCCGCCGGGGCTGCAGTTTCTGAGCCTGGCGAGCCTGCCGCTGCTGTGGGTGTTTCCCCCCGACATGGCCCGCGTGCCGGCCGAGGTGAACCGCCTGTCCAACCAGGTGCTGGTGCACCGCTACGAGCAGGAGTGGGGCCGTGCCGGGCATTGAGCCGGTGCCGGCCTGGTCGGGGGGCTCTGCAACAATCCGCCCATGATCGATATGTTCTTTGCCCACGGCCTGCCCCGGGACCCCCAGCTCATGCTGCAGCACGACCCCGGTCTGGTGGCGCTGTCGGTGGGGGTGTCGGTGCTGGCCTCGATCATGGCCATGCACATGGCCGCCCTGGCCAGCCGCCTGCACCAGCCTGCAGCGCGGCACACCGTGCTGGCAGCCGGGGCCCTGGCGCTGGGCTGTGGCATCTGGGCCATGCACTTCATCGGCATGCTGGCCTTTCCCCTGTGCGCGCGGGGCGGTTTCGACGTGCGCTGGACCGCGCTCTCCCTGCTGCCCAGCGTGGTGGCTTCCTGGGTGGCGCTGACTTTGCTGACCCGGCCGCAGCTGAGTGCCGGCACCCTGGTCGGCGGCGGCGTTCTGGTCGGGGCGGGCATCGGGACCATGCACTACACCGGCATGCTGGCGGCCGAGCTGGCCCCGCTGATGCGCTACGACCCCTGGTGGTTTGCCGCCTCCCTCGTGGTGGCGGTGCTGCTGGCCATCGGGGCGCTGTGGGTGCGCTTTGGCCTGCGCGCCTATGCTGCGCGCCACCCCTGGCGGGCCACGCTGGTGGCCGGCAGCGTGATGGGCATGGCGATTGCGGGCATGCACTACGTCGGCATGGCCGCGCTGCGCTTGCAAACGGACGTGCAGATCGGCGCCCTGGACGGCCAGAGCTACGGCTTGCTGGCGCTCAGCGTGGCCGCCATCACCCTCCTGGTCACGGGGCTGGTGGTGGCGCTGAATGTGGGGCTGCGCTTTCGGGAGCTGTTCCAGAACATCCAGCACAACGAACTGCGGCTGCGGGCCATGGTGGACACCGCCGCCGAGGGCATTCTCCTGATCGACGGCCAGGGCCTGATCCAGCTCTACAACGGCGCGGCCGAACGCCTGCTGGGCTGGTCGCAGGCCGAAGTCCTGGGGCAGAGGAGCCACTGCCTGGTGCCCGAGCCGCAGCGCGCGGCGCACGACGCCTCTCTGCGCCGCTACCTGGAGACCGGCGAATCCCAGGTGGTGGGCAGTGGCCGCGACGTGATGGCCCTGCACAAGAACGGCCAGCTGGTGCCGATTTACCTGTCGCTGGGGGCCACCCAGTTGTCGGGCAGCCCGCTGTTCGTGGCTTTCTTGACCGACCTGCGCCAGCGCCGCCAGATGGAGCAGGAGGAGCAGGCCCTGCGCAGCGCCAAAGACCAGGCCGAGGCCGTTGCAGCGGCCCGCAGCGCCTTTCTGGCCCACATGAGCCACGAGATCCGCACCCCCATGAACGCCATCATCGGCTTCACCGAGGCCGTGCTCGACACCCCGCTGACCCCGTCCCAGCGCAGCCACCTGGGGACCGTGCAGCAGTCGGCGCACGCGCTGCTGCGCCTGCTCAACGACATCCTCGACACCGCCAAGCTCGACAAAGGGGCCGTCGAACTGGAGGTGGCCGATTTCTCGCTGCATGCGCTGTGCACCCAGGTGCTGGCGTCCCTGAAGATCAGCGCCGACAAGAAAGGGCTGCCCCTGGTGCTGGACTGTTCCCCGCAGGTGCCCGAATTCCTGCACGGCGATGCCTTGCGCCTGCAGCAGGTCTTGCTGAACCTGCTGGGCAACGCCATCAAATTCACCGAGCAGGGCCAGGTGACCCTGCGCGTGGACTACGCCCAGGGCCAGCTGGTGGTGGAGGTGATCGACACCGGCATCGGCATCGAAGCCGCCAGCCTCGACCGGATTTTTGACCCCTTCGCCCAGGCCGACGCCTCCACCACCCGCCGCTTTGGCGGCACCGGCCTGGGCACCACGATTGCCCGCCAGCTGACCGAGCTGATGGGCGGCCGCATCGGGGTGCAGAGCGTGGTCGGCCAGGGCAGCACCTTCCGCGTCAGCCTGCCCTTGCCCGAGGGCCAGCCGGTCCTGGCGCCGTCCCGGGCCTTCCTGACCCAGTTGCCGCCGCTGCGCGTGCTGGCGGTGGACGACGTGGCCTTCAACCTGGAGCTGCTGCAGATCTGCCTGGCCCCGGGCGGGCACCAGGTCACCCTGGCGGCCCACGGCGCCGAGGCCCTGGCCGCTTTCATGCAGGCCCCCTTCGATCTGGTGCTGATGGACCTGCAGATGCCGGTGATGGATGGCCTGGAGGCCGCGCGCCGCATCCGGGCGTTCGAGCAGGCCGAGCAGCGTCCGCCCGTGCCCATCGTCGCCCTGACCGCCAGCGTGCTCGACATTGACCGCAAAAGCGCTGCGGCAGCGGGCATGGAGGGCTTTGCCATCAAGCCCCTGGAGCCCCTGCGCCTGTTTGCCGAAATCGCCCGGGTGCTGGGCCTGGCCATGGACCTCGCCCCGGCGCCCGAGCCCGAGGCCGAGCCCCCCGCCCCGGCGGCGGCCCCCGCTCCTGCGCCCCAGGTTCCGGCGCGCAACGCCGCCATCGACTGGGCGCGCGGCCTGCAACTCTGGGGCGAGCCGCGCCGCCTGCACCAGGCCGTGGAGCGCTGCGTGCAAGAGAGCGAAGCCACCCTGGCCGACCTGCAAAAGGCGCTGGCCCGCACCGACTGGCCCGCCCTCATCGCTGCGGCCCACCGC
>JAQUDN010000278.1 GCA_028685665.1 Burkholderiaceae bacterium
CCACCATTGGCACCCAGATCGTGACCTATGCCTATGTGGGCCAGTACTACCCCATGACTGCCCGCTCCACCGGTATTGGACTGGCTTCGGGCGTGGGCCGCAGCGGCGCGATTCTGGCGCCCATCGTGATTGGTACCCTCGTGGCCATGGCCTTACCGCTGCAACAGAACTTCATGGCGATTTCCATTCCCGCCGCAATTGCTGCCGTGGCTGTGGCCCTGGTCAACCACAGCCGTTCTGCCTCGGCCGTCGTGCAGATTAAGGCCTGAGCGAAGTCCTGAACAGCAATATGGAATAACAAGATGTCACACCACACTGTCACCATTGAGAACAGTGGCGAAACCTTCCGGTGCGCCGACGATGTGAACGTGCTGATCGCCATGGAAAAGGCGGTCTGTAAGGGGATTCCCGTGGGCTGTCGCAACGGTGGTTGCGGTGCCTGCAAGGTGCAGATCCTGTCTGGGGATTACGCCGTGCGCAAAATGAACCGTGCGGTGGTTTCCGCAGAAGATGAAGCCCAAGGCGTTGTCTTGGCATGCAAAGTGTTCCCACGCGGCGATGTGTCGCTGCGTGCGCTGGGGCGGGCCTGGAAGCCAGCCTGAGCGCAAGGTCCTGCGCCGCAATGTGTGATCGGGTCTTGCGGCGTATCCAACAAATAACCCGTCAAGGAGATTGATATGGCATTGACAGGCGTTTTGCGCCCCGGGCACGTGCAAATTCGTGTGCTCGAACTGGAGCCAGCCGTACACCACTACGTGAACGTGCTTGGTTTGATCGAAACGGCCCGCGATGAGAAGACCAAGCGTGTCTTCCTCAAAGCCTGGGACGAGGTGGACCACCACAGCGTGGTGCTGCGCGAGTCCGACGAGGCTGGCATGGACTACATGGGCTGGAAGGTGGATTCGCCTGCCTCGCTCAAGAAGCTGGCAGCCGACCTCGAAAACTGTGGTCTGTGCTCCGACTTCTCTTGGGTGCCTGCAGGCGAGCATCCCGAGACCGGTGAGCGTTTCCGCTTCACCATCCCCACCGGGCATGTGATGGAGCTGTACGCCGAGCGCAAGATCGTGGGCAATGGCTGCGGCACCGATGGTCCTGACCTGAATCCCAACCCCTGGCCCGATGGCCTCAAGGGCATTGCGCCCCACCGCTTCGACCACTGCCTGCTGTATGGCGACGACCTGGACGGCACGGTCAAGGTACTCACCGAAGTGCTGGGCTTCAGCGTGGCTGAGCAAATCATGGCCGGTCCCAACAAGGACTTCCAGATTGCTGCCTTCCTGACCTGCTCTAACAAGGCCCACGACATTGCGTTTGTCCGCCAGCCGGTCAAGGGCAAGTTCCACCATGTTTCGTTCTTGCTCGGTTCCTGGGAGCAGGTGCTCAAGGCCGGCGACATCCTGTCGCGCAATAAGGTGTCCATCGACATCGGCCCGACCCGCCACGGCATTACCCGCGGCGAAACCATTTACTTCTTCGATCCCTCGGGCAACCGCAATGAGGTGTTCGCTGGCGGCTACTACCACTATCCGGACAAGCCGACCATCACCTGGTACGAAGAAGAGATTGGCCCTGCGATCTTCTATCACGATCGCAAGCTGAACGAAGCCTTCCTGTCGGTATTTACCTGATTAAGGTCTCCGCCGCCCAACACGTGGTGCACTGGGAGGCCGCCGCTGCGGGCATTGCTGCCGCAGCGCGCTTCGCCGACCAAGCTGGCATCAAAGTGAACATCGCGGTGGTCGATGCAGGGGGCAACCTGGCTGGGTTCTTGCGCATGCCAGGCGCCTTCCTGCATTCCATCGACATTGCGATCGACAAGGCGTACACCGCGGCGGGCTTTGGCCTGCCTACCTCGGCGTGGACCGAGGCGCTGGCGACCCATTCGCCTGCGGTGCGCGACGGCATCCCCATGCGACCCCGCATGGTGTGCTTCGGAGGGGGATTGCCGCTGCGCTATGAAGGCCAACTGATTGGTGGTATTGGCGTCTCTGGTGGGTCCGAGCAGGAAGACGAGGCCTGCGCCAAGGCTGGCATCGCCGCAATGGGACTCACGCTCGACTGAGCGATCCCCTTGCCCTCACCCTTACACACAAACCAACAACACACACTTGAGGACTTGCGACATGAAAGAAATCCTGAACTTCATCAACGGCGAATTCGTCAAAAACGCCAGCGGTAAAACCTTTGAAGACCGCAACCCTGTCGATAACTCCGTGATTGGTCAGGTTTTCGAAGCTGGCAAGCCCGAAGTTGATGCTGCAGTGTCCGCCGCCAAGGCCGCGCTCAAAGGCCCTTGGGGTCAGCTGTCCGTGGTCGAGCGCGTGAAGATGCTCGACGCGGTCGCCAACGAAATCAACCGCCGTTTTGACGATTTCCTGCAAGCCGAAATCGCCGACACCGGCAAGCCCGCCCACCTGGCGTCCCACATCGACATTCCCCGTGGCGCGGCCAACTTCCAGATCTTCGCGGACACCATCAAGAACATGTCCACCGAGTCGTTCGAGATGCGGACGCCCGATGGCAAGACGGCCCTGAGCTACGGTGTGCGCGTACCCCGTGGCGTGATCGCTGTGGTCTGCCCCTGGAACCTACCCCTGCTCTTGATGACCTGGAAAGCCGGCCCGGCCCTGGCCTGCGGCAATACCGTGGTGATCAAGCCCTCCGAAGAAAGCCC
>JAQUDN010000279.1 GCA_028685665.1 Burkholderiaceae bacterium
CTGCCCATGGCCATGTTGGGCAATGACGGCGCCGACTACCTGCAGCGTCTGCAGACCCTGGGCATCAGCACCGCCCATGTGGGACAGGTACAGGACACCTATACCGCCCAGGCCATGATCATGACCGACCGCGACAACAACCAGATCACCGCCTTCCATCCGGGCGCCATGATGCAGGCCCATGCCAACCGGATCGAGCCCGATTCCGCCGTGCGCCTGGCCATCGTCGCTCCCGATGGGCGCGATGCCATGCTCGAGCATGCGGCGCAACTGGCTGCGGCCGGCATTCCGTTCGTGTTTGATCCAGGCCAGGGCCTGCCCATGTTCAGCGGTGCCGAGCTGGCTGCGTTTGTCGAGCAGGCCACCTGGGTCACCGTGAACGACTATGAAGGCAAGATGCTGTGCGAGCGCACGGGCTGGACCCTGGAAGACCTCTCGCGCAAGGTGCAGGGCTTGGTCGTGACGCTGGGCGCAGAAGGGTGCGAGGTCTGGGTCGATGGCTTGAAAACCCGGGTGCCGGCCGTCACGCCCACCCAGGTGGTGGATCCGACCGGCTGTGGCGATGCCTGGCGTGGCGCGCTGCTCTTCGGTCTGGAGCGGGGGTGGTCCCTGCTGCGTTGTGCGGAACTGGGCAACCGCGTGGGCGCGCTCAAGATCGCCCAGCGCGGCCCGCAAAACTACGTGCTCGATTTCACCCCGGCATAAACCGGTCGCCGCAGCGGTCGTTTCGTCCGCTGCGCAGGCATAAAAAAACCCGGTGGGCAAGCACCGGGTGGGATCGACGCCAGGAGTCTGGTGGGGATCAGGGCTTGGTGCCCGTCGGGAACGGCCAGGCGGCTTGGGGGTTCAGCGTGGTCTGGGCTGCGGGCTTGGCTGTCGAGGCCTTGCTCACCTTCTTGGCGGCCGGGGCTTTGGCAGTGGCCGTGGCTTTTTTCGCGGCCGGGGCGGCGGCTTTCTTGGCGGGTGTGGCTGCCTTTTTGGCGGGGGCCGTGGCCTTCACCGGAGTGGCCGCCTTCTTGCTGGCAGGTGCTACTTTTTTAGGAGCTTCAGCGGCTTTCTTGGCGGGGGCTGCAGCCACTTTCTTTGTGGCAACGGCGGCCTTCTTGGCGGCTGGTGCAGCGGCCTTCTTGGCGCTTACGGCCTTTGCCTTGGGCGCTGGAGCGGTGGCAGGGGCTGCAACTGCGGCTTTGGCAGGAGCCGCTTTTTTCACGGCGGTGGCAGGCGCTGCTTTTTTGCTGGCCACGGCCTTCTTGGCGGGAGCGGCTGGCTTGGCGGCTACCACGGCCGCTTTGGCAGGGGCGGCAGCTTTCTTGCTGGCGGCGGCTTTCTTGGCAGGGGCCGCCGCTTTGGCGGTCACGGCCTTTTTGGCAGCTACGGGTTTTTTCGCAGGTGCGGCTTTTTCAGCCACAGCAGCCTTGGGGGCTGCAGGGGTCTTGGTGGTAGCTGCCGCCTTTTTCGCAGCAGGTTTTTTCGCAGTTGCCATCATGTTCTCCTCGGGTCAGTTTGCAAAAGCTGCTTTCCGTCCGCAAAGGACATCCAGCGATCCATGGGCGATGGACGGAGTGCCATCTCCATGAACACAAAAACACCCGTCGCCGAGCCACTGCGCAGGGCAGCGGTCGGTGACGGGTGTGGGTAACGGGTCATAAATCAGGTGCGTGGGATGGTATCAGTCCCAGGACAAGGCGCCGCCCGATTGGTACTCGATGACGCGTGTTTCGAAGAAATTACGCTCTTTCTTCAGATCGATCATCTCGCTCATCCAGGGGAAGGGGTTTTCTTCGTTGGGGAACAGCGTTTCCAGGCCGATTTGCGTGGCGCGGCGGTTGGCAATGTAGCGCAGGTAGCCCTTGAACATGGAGGCGTTCATGCCGAGCACGCCACGGGGCATGGTGTCTTCGGCGTAACGGTATTCCAGTTCGACGGCCTGCAGGAACAAGGCCTTGATTTCTTCCTTGAATTCGGCCGTCCACAGCTGGGGATTTTCCAGCTTGAGCTGGTTGATCAGGTCGATGCCGAAGTTGCAGTGCATTGACTCGTCGCGCAGGATGTACTGGTACTGCTCTGCCGCCCCGGTCATTTTGTTCTGGCGTCCCAGCGCCAGGATCTGCGTGAAGCCGACGTAGAAGAAGAGGCCTTCCATCAGGCAGGCGAAAACGATCAGGCTCTTGAGCAGCGTCTGGTCGGTTTCGTGGGTCCCGGTGTGGAAATGCGGGTCACTGATGGCTTCAATGAAGGGGATCAGGAACTGGTCCTTGTCACGAATCGACTGGACTTCGTTGTAGGCGTTGAAGATCTCGCTCTCGTCCAGGCCCAGCGACTCGACGATGTACTGGTAGGCGTGGGTGTGGATGGCTTCTTCAAAGGCCTGGCGCAACAGGAACTGGCGGCATTCGGGTGCTGTGATGTGGCGGTAGGTGCCCAGCACGATGTTGTTGGCGGCCAGCGAGTCGGCGGTGACGAAGAAGCCGAGGTTGCGCTTGATGATGCGGCGCTCGTCCTCGGTCAGACCGTTCGGGTCTTTCCACAGGGCGATGTCGCGCGTCATGTTCACTTCCTGAGGCATCCAGTGGTTGGCGCAGGTGGCCAGGTACTTTTCCCAGGCCCACTTGTACTTGAAGGGCACCAGCTGGTTGACGTCGGTCTGGCCGTTGATGATGCGCTTGT
>JAQUDN010000007.1 GCA_028685665.1 Burkholderiaceae bacterium
CCCATCGCCGCCAGCAAATCCTAAAACGTACCTCCAGGCAGCGAAGCCCTCGATCATAACAGAGTTTTCAAAGAGAGCGGGAAGTCGAAATCCTAGAGCCCGCCACAGTCGCCGGGCTGTATTGACCCGTGAATTCCTGCTCAGATGCTAACGTTGAAGGAAACGGCGATGAGCACCCTGATGGAAGACGATATCAAGAGCTGGACAGCCATGGTCCTGGACATCATCCAGGGCAAGACCACGATCTCGGAGGCCAGCCGGGCCTTCGATCTCAACCCCTCTGAGGTGGAGCAGTGGGTCGACGAAGGCAAGCGCGGCATGGAAAACGCCCTGCGCACCAAGCCCCTGGAAGTCAAAGAGCAGTACGAGAAGCAACTGCGTGAATTGCAGGAGGCCTATGGCGAAGCCATGTTGGAGCTGCGTGCGAGAAAAAAACTGGCTCCCCTGCTGGGCAACGAGGACGAGAAATGATTCTCAGCCTTGAGCAGGGATTGGCTGAAGATGGCGTCAAGGTCAGCCTGGTCAAGCTGTGCCAGTGGTTCGAGATGCCTCGGCGCACGGTGTACTACCGCAGCACCAAGGCCGCGCCCAAGGTGCAGGAGCACCTGGTCAAGCCCATCAAGGCGATGATCGAAGAGAACCCCTCGTTTGGCTACCGCACGGTGGTGCATTTGCTCGGGTTCAACAAAAACACCGTACAGCGCATTTTCCAGCTCAAGGGTTGGCAGGTTCGCAAACGCCCGGGGGCTTGAGGCCTCGCATCCAGGCGCTGCCCTCGGTGGCCAAGGCGCCCGATGAGCGTTGGGCCACGGACCTGTGCCGCGTGTGGGCTGGCCGCGATGGTTGGTGCGCATTGGCCTTGGTGATCGATTGCTACAGCCGGGAATTGCTGGGTTGGCACCTGAGCCGCAGCGGCCGATCGAAAACAGCGGAAGCAGCCCTGGAGCAGGCATTGATTGCCCGCTATGGCTGCCTGGGCAAGGTCAAGCAGCCGCTCTTGCTGAGATCCGAAACGGCCTGGTGTTCACCAGCCACAGCTACACGGCACGGGTCAAGGGCTACGGGCTGCAGCAGGAGTTCATCACCCCATATAGCCCGAAGCAAAACGGCATGGTTGAGCGGGTAATCCGCACCCTCAAAGACCAATGCGTGCACCGCCACCGGTTTGAGACGCTGCAGCACGCCACCCGCGTGATCGGCGATTGGATCCGCTTTTACAACGAGGAACGCCCTCACCAGGCCCTCGGCATGAAGATCCCTGCTGAGGCTTATGCTTTAGCAGCCTGACCTGGGCAGAAACCGCTGGGCAATACAGGGCCACCCAACTGGACGGCCTCAAATGCGATGATGTACACGGTCGGTAGCGCCGCGCAGACGGGCGATCAATGCGGGAGCAATTTGACTCAAAGGCAGCACTTCATCTGCAGCGCCGTGAGCAATCGCCTCTCTCGGCATACCAAAGACAATGCAGCTGGCTTCATCCTGAACGTAGTTATAACTACCGGCATTCTTCATTTCGCGCATAGCTACGGCACCATCGTTACCCATCCCCGTCAACATGATGCCGAATGCATTGCGGCCAACTGCTGCCGCAACAGATTTGAAGAGCACTTCGACCGATGGTTTGTGCCGATTCACTGCAGGGCTGTCGTCGACGACCGCAACATAGTTGGCACCACTGCGAGCCACAGCAAACTGCTTCCCACCTGGAGCAATGTAAGCATGCCCAGGAAGAATTCGCTCACCATGGACAGCTTCTTGAACTGTGATCTGACACAAACCGTTCAGTCGTGCCGCAAAACTAGTAGTGAAGCCAGCAGGCATGTGCTGTGTGATCACGATAGCGGGGGAGTCCGCAGGCATCGGCATCAAGACCTCTTTAATTGCTTCAGTTCCACCTGTCGACGCACCAATACAGATCAGCTTCTCTGTAGAGAGACGTCCAAGCAATGTTGCTGATGGCGAGACAGACTTTGCCCCCACAGCCCCAAAAGAATGCGATGCTGCTTTCGAGACAATGCGATGCACATGCGCACCAGCAGCAACCCGAATCTTGTCAACGATTTGTGATGCAAGCTCTCCCAATCCACTGCTAACACCCACCCGTGGCTTAGCCACAAAATCAACAGCACCCAACTCCAAGGCTTTCAGCGTGATCTCTGCACCTTGGTTCGTCAAGGTAGAGATCATGACGACAGGCATCGGCCTCAGGCGCATCAGTCGCCCCAAGAAATCAATTCCATCCATACGTGGCATCTCGACATCGAGAGTGATGACATCCGGATCCAGATCACGAATCATTTCTCTGGCAATCAGGGGATCATTGGCGGTACCAACGCACTCCATATCGCGTTGCCGATTGATAATTTCTGCCAAAAGACTCCGCACAAGCGCGGAATCATCCACGACGATCACGCGAATTTTTCTATTCATTAATTCAGATTTTCTTCAGAAAAGATCGACTGAACCACCTGAAGTGGTTTTAACAACACTCATGGCATTACCCTTAACTTCTTGAGCAATCATCGTCTCAGGATGGGTGTGTGCCAAACGCTTCACCATGACTTTTCCTGTGATCGGAAAAAAAACTACTTTCCGAGGAAAAATATCTAAAACATCTTCAGACACGATAGGAATTCTCTCAGTCTGCAGATAGCTGATGACGAAGTTAGTATTTCGCTCTCCGACATTCATCGTTGTAAAGTTATGCATGACTTGGGCTCCACCAAAAATCTTGGCCTGCATGGTTTCACGTCTGGCACCGAGCTTCAACATTTCATTGATTAATAGCTCCATTGCGTAAGATCCGTAGCGGCCAGTGGCATCTGCCATATCACCATCCGGAAGCATGAAATGATTCATCCCACCGATACGACACCGACTATCCCAAAGACACGCTGCAATGCAAGAGCCAAGGACAGTCATTATCACCAAACTCTCATCCGCCACGAAATATTCACCAGGCAAAACTTTGACAGCATTATGCTGAAAATGATGATCACGATAAAAGAAGGACGCCTCCCCTGGACGGCGTGATCGACCTTTTAAGTCATTAAGAGAAGATTCTCGGGGTGGAGACAGTTTTGTAGAATAAATATCCGCACTGACAGGGGCAATTCGAGGTGCACGACGGCGCTCATAAGATGAGATGTCAGAAGCAGAAAGCGCATTTCCGCCCGATTTATCCATGATAAGCATAGAGCTACAGAAATTGAGTGAATGAAAACTTAGCGGCGCTCATAAACAGTTTTACCTTTCAAGGTGAACAAGTCACGAGACTCACTAAAATTTTCTGCATGCCCAACAAAAAGCATGCCGCCAGGCTTAAGAACCCGGTGAATACGCTCTAAAACTTTTCTTTGTGTAGGAGCATCGAAATAAATCATAACATTACGACAAAAAACCACATCAAAGGGATCCCGAAATGGCCAATCGTCACGAATGAGATTTACATTGATAAAATCGATGACTCGACGCAACTCAGGACGCACACGGACCATCCCATCGTTCCCCCCCTTGCCTCTTAGAAAAAACCGCTGCAGTCGCTCCGTACTTAAGCCTTTAAGATTTTCGGTGCGATAAATTCCTTGCGCTGCTGTGGCCAAAACGCGTGAGTCAATATCGCTGGCTGTAAGCTTGAAAGAAGCATTCAAACCCAACGCTTCGAAGGCCGTCATGACAAGTGAATACGGCTCTTCACCCGTAGAAGCAGCACTACACCAAACACGCCAAGAGGTCGTTGCAGGCTTGCTGTGCAAAAGCCCTGCAAGAATTTCGAAATGATGCTGCTCTCGAAAGAACGCTGTCAAGTTGGTAGTTAAAGCATTGACAAACTCCTGCCACTCAGGACCGTCATGATTTTCGAGCCAACCAAGATAATCTTGAAAACTATCGTGCCCAGTTTCTCGCAAACGACGAGAAAGACGGCTATATACCATGGCATGTTTACCATCATGCAGGCTAATTCCCGCCCGCTGATATATCAATGCCTGAACGCGAGAAAAATCAGCATCCGTCCACAAAAACTCTCGACTTTGCTGCGATGACCTTGGCGCTGCACCAGACACAGGAGAACCAACATTACGATGATCTCGAACACGTACAGATGGAACACCGCCAGTTAATTCAGGCATATTAATTTAACTCAATGAACTCAAACTTAACACCAAAGCCATAAAAATCACAAAACAACCGCAAAGAGATCAATCGGACTAATCATCAGCAGAAACCAAACCCATCTCAACATCAGACATCAATTTCTCGATATCCAAAAGAATGAGCATTCGAGAATCTATGGAACCCAGACCCAAAATGCAACCATTATCAATAACACTTTCAATATCCGGAGCCTCCCTGATATTATCAGAATGCAGCTCCATCACATCACTAACGGAATCAACCACAATTCCGACCACTCGATGGCGAAGATTCAAAATTACCACAACAGTAAAGCCAGTGTAATCTACAGATGCGCAATTAAATTTGATACGCATATCCACGATTGGAACGATGGTTCCACGCAGATTGACAACCCCCTTAATAAAACCTGGAGCGTTAGCAATACGGGTAGGAGGCTCATACCCCCTAATTTCTTGAACCTTCAATATATCTATACCATACTCTTCCTGATCCAATCTGAAGGTCAGATATTCACGGGCACCAGCAGAAACAGCATCCAATGTTTTGGCAGACACACTCACGGTACGATCTCCTGTGATGGGGCTACATCAAAGAATGCAGCCATTTCATATTCAATGACGAGCACGGCGAACAAGGCTTCCCGTATCAAGAATCAATGCAACAGAACCATCTCCTAGAATAGTGGCGCCAGAAACATTAGGAACCTTACGGTAGTTTGACTCGAGATTTTTAACTACCACTTGATGCTGCCCCAGCAGCTCATCAACCAACAGAGCAACACGACTTCCATCAGACTCGACCACAACCATAATATTGCTAGATTTATTCAGATCAAAGCGTGGAACCTGAAATATTTTCTCCAATGCAATCACAGGCATATATTCTTCACGCACCTTAACCAACTGCGATCCCTGTGCAACAGTACTCACATCATCGGCATTAACTTGGAAAGACTCCACTACAGAAGACAAAGGCAAAATATAAACTTCATCACCAACACTGACAGACATACCATCCATAATTGCCAAGGTAAGAGGCAGACGGACAGAAACCTTCATCCCATAACCTTCGGAAGAATCAATTTCCACCGAACCATTCAGCGCAGCAATATTGCGCTTAACAACGTCCATACCAACACCACGCCCCGAAACATCAGTCACTTCATCTGCTGTAGAAAAACCTGGTGCAAAAATGAGTTGCCACACTTCAGCATCACTCATATTCGGAGATACATCGATCCCTCGCTCCTGGGCTTTGCGCAGAATTTTCTCTCGAGACAAACCACGGCCATCATCACGGACCTCGATCACAATCGATCCACCTTGATGCGAGGCAGACAAGGTGATGGTCCCATGCTCTGGCTTACCTTTGGCAAGACGATCTGCAGGCATTTCAATACCATGATCACAACTATTACGAACAAGGTGAGTTAAAGGATCCGTAATCTTCTCTACCAGCCCCTTGTCAAGTTCTGTGGCCTCCCCCAATGTCACCATGTCTACCTTTTTGCCCAAACGGTTAGCTAAGTCACGGAGCATGCGTGGAAAACGGTTGAACACGATCGACATAGGAATCATGCGAATGGACATGACCGACTCCTGCAGATCGCGTGTATTACGATCAAGATCTGCCAACCCTGCCAGCAATTGCTGATAAGCCCCAGCATCCAGACCCCTGCTGTTTTGCGCCAACATGGCCTGCGTAATAACCAGCTCCCCCACTAGATTAATGAGTTGATCCACCTTGTTGATCGCCACGCGGATAGTGGTGGACTCCATTTGAGCTTGCGTGACAGCCTTCGGCTCCGAAGTATTTTTTGGAATCGGTGCTTTAGACGCAAGATCGGGTACGTTGACTAGAGGAAGAACGGGGGCAATCAAGACCCCGGGAGCACCTGGTGCATCATTAAAAAATCCATACGCTACGTCCACAGGTAGCTCAAGCACCGGGGCGAGGTTCGGCAAAGAAGGGGTATCCGCCACCAAATCCTCTTGGATCGACACCTGCTCCTTAGAAACATGAAATGCAAAGAGATCGAGAAGATCCTCATTCGAGGAGGTGGTCTCAACCGAAAAAATTCGCATATCAGCTTGTGGACTGGGAAAATCAGCAATGACACCTAAACCAGGAATATCGCGAAACAGCTCCTTGATAGCATCCACTTGGTCGGTTCGTTCTACAGGGCCAATCTGGATTTTCAGTCTTCGTAACTGGCCTGTCCGCGGCTCCAAATTCTCCACAACAGGCGTGGCGGGGACAAAGATAGTCGCTGCAGGCACAGACACTTCCGTCGGCAGTCGCCCAGACGCAAGTTCACTGATTCGCTGCACCAAGGAGACTGTAGAGACAGCATCGCCATGACCACCCGCCTGATGGCGAGCAAGCAGACTCCGTGAGGCATCAGCAGACTCCAGAAGAACATCTACCATCTGCGGAATAGGTTGCAACTCATGCCGACGAAGACGGTCCAACAAGGACTCCATATGGTGCGTCAGCTCCGCCACATCGGAAAACCCAAAAGTGGCAGCGCCTCCTTTGATAGAGTGCGCACAGCGAAAAATGCCATTGAGCTCCTCGTCATTGGCATTGGTCAGATCCAAATTGAGAAGCATATGCTCCATCTGATCGAGATTTTCACCCGCCTCTTCGAAAAAAATCTGATAGAACTGACTGAGATCGAAGTCTGCGACTGAGCCCGCACCTTCTTGATAGGTTTCCGCCATGAAGACTCCTGTATACGTTCTTTTCAGTGACACGCGTGTCAGCGAATGACTTTTTGAATAACCTCAATCAAACGACTGGGATCAAAAGGTTTCACAAGCCACCCTGTAGCACCAGCACTTCGCCCAGCCTGTTTCATCTGATCGCTTGATTCAGTGGTCAGAATTAATATGGGAGTCGTCTTGAATTTTGGATTTTCACGCAACTTCCGCGTAAGCCCAATGCCATCAAGGCGTGGCATATTTTGATCAGCAAGCACAAGATCAATCTGCTGAGCGTCTGCTTTCTCAAGAGCATCCTGCCCATCCACAGCCTCCACAACATGGTATCCAGCACCCGTAAGGGTAAAAGCCACCATTTTGCGCATGGACGGTGAATCATCTACGGCGAGGATCGATTGCATGTAAAGCTCCAACTGACTTGAATATATAGGTTAAGCAACGACAGGTATGTCAGAAAAGGTCGACAGACCCTGCATCCATCTCACTTTGAGTGACGGGATTAGGGCGATCAGGAGCCATTTCTGCGAATGGCGCAGCCTCCTCACCCTCCTCATTCCCCATGGCCTCAGACGCCAACCGAAAGGCACAACCCTGCAAGACCTTGGTGGTGTGCCAGATCAGCTGAGACGCCATGTCCTGAAACTGCAATTCAGTCACAGCACTGCGCAGCGCCGTACGGGCAGCAATGAGTTCAGGCGCTCCACCAACAACGGCATCCGTCAAGATGGCGTTGGCTTCTCCAAAACGATCCAGGAGATTGTTAGTTGCATGGTTCAACAACCCCTCAAGACGATGAAGGTCGTGCATCACGACCAGCAAGGAATCTTGCAGCTCTGCAGCTACCATAACAGGAACATGAACTCCCGGTTCCTTCGACGTTGAAAGCGTTGATTGCATCGTTTCTCCATCGCAGCAAGCCAAGGCAAAGCACGCGAGTAAACCGGTTGGTCGAAAATAGGGGGAGGCGAACACTCATCCCCACACCATGGCGATCGCCAAATTGAACGGCTGTCTAAGAAGACCCCCGAAGGACAAAGATCCCTCGCACCTTCTTTGGCTCTGTGCCCTATGATAGCGCCCATATGGTCACAGCCACCACAGACCAGCCTCTTCGCATACTGCACCTTGAGGACTCGCTCGCAGATCATCAACTCGCCAGCATGACGTTGCGACGCGCAGAGATCCCATGTGAATTTCAGCATGTCGACACGCTAGAAGCATTCAAACAAATTTACGAGCGAAAGTCAGTTGACATCATCCTTGCAGACTACCGTCTCGCAGGCTTTACAGCTCTGGACGCTTGGCAATATGTCCTACAACAACCTGAGCATCCGCCTTTTGTCCTCCTTTCAGGAGCAATAGGCGAGACAGCCGCTGTGGACGCCATGCGGCTGGGAATCTCAGACTATTTACTCAAAGATGACTTGGCACGGCTACCGCATGTCATCACGCGCGCGATAGAAGTTCACGACGCCAGGCGCGAACGCGAGCGGGCCGTTGCAGAACTTGCAATCTCCGAACGCCGTTTGGCCGATTTAACGGAACATCTTCAAAGCTCTATCGAACAAGAGCGCGCAGCCATCGCCAGAGAGATTCACGACGATATTGGTGGTGCACTGACTGCCGTACGTTTCGACATTGCCTGGATCGGTCGACACACAGGCGATCCAGCCATGAAAGACCATGCAACTGCGGCTGCCGATATGCTCCAACACGCAATAGGTGCCAGCCAACGCATCATGATGAATCTGCGGCCTCCTATACTGGACCAGGGCCTGGTGGCGGCTGTGCAATGGTTAGCCCGTAGTTTTGAGGGAAGAACCAGCGTGCCGACCCAAGTTCACGCCAGCAGTGAAATGAGCCAAGCCTCCCCAGAGGTACAGTTGGTCGCCTACCGAACTGCGCAAGAAGCTCTGACAAATATTGCCAAATATGCGGACCCACAGCATGTACGCATTGATCTCAGTGATAGTGAAGGCGTGTTGACACTGGAAGTCTCGGATGACGGCCGCGGCATCGAACCCTCTATGCGCAACAAACCAAAGGCATTTGGACTGAGAGGACTTCAAGAACGTGCGCGCACCGTCAACGGCTGGCTCGACATCAGCAGCCAGCCTGGCAAAGGCACCAGTGTCATTCTCTCCGTACCGCTGTCTTTGGAAGAAATCACAAAGACAGGAGAAACACTTTGATCCATGTCGTTTTGTGCGACGACCATGCCGTATTACGGCGTGGAATTCGAGATACTTTGTCTGAAGCTACAGATATCAAAATCACGGGAGAAGCAGGAGGATATGCAGAACTTCGCGAAATTTTGCGCAATACGCCCTGCGACGTACTCCTACTGGATTTGAATATGCCAGGTCGCAGCGGTCTTGAAGTTCTAGGCAGCTTGCGAGAGACACATCCAGACATCAAGGTCTTGATCGTGTCGATGTACCCAGAGGACCAGTATGCGCTCCGCTGCCTAAGAGCTGGAGCACAAGGTTACGCAGACAAGGCAGGCGATCCGGTTGAGTTGATCTCTGCCGTGCGCACTGTCATGCAAGGACGTAAATACCTCACACCAGAAGTCGCACAAATGCTTGCGGAAAGTCTCTCACAGCCTATGCCAGAAGTGCCACATGCCGCACTTTCTGAGCGGGAGCTACAGACTCTGATCAAAATCGCTTCAGGTCGTAAATTGTCGGAAATTGCCGAAGAATTGATGCTCAGCCCAAAAACTGTGAGCGTCTACCGCGCCCGCGTTCTCGAAAAACTGAAACTGGCCAACAATGCCGAACTAACGGTTTACGCGATCCGCAACAGCCTCGTGTAAATAGACAAGAGCACAACCTATCTCTGCGCCACAAAGATATCGATAGCCTGCTGCATGAGGGCAAGAACAGGTTGCTCCAACATCGGGAGGGTTGCGGCGACACCCAACAATCCGACAGTCAGTGTCACAGGGAAACCCACTGCATAGATATTCATCTGAGGTGCGACACGAGAAATGACGCCCAGGGTGAGATTCACAAACATCAACAAGGCAATCATCGGCAAAGCCAGCCACAGTGCACTGGAAAAAAGAGAGGCACCTAACTCATGCAAACGCATTTGAGTCACGGCTTGCATCAAATTTCCATTGACAGGAAAACGATCAAAGCTTTTCACCACGGCCATCAAAACCATCAAATGCCCATTGATCACAAGAAATAAAAGGAGTGCCATATGCCCAAAAAATCGGGCAACAGCACTCAGCTGGGCATTACTGGCAGGATCAAAGAACGAGGCAAAGTTCAAGCCCATTTGCAATCCAATCACTTCGCCGGCCAGCTCAATAGCGGCAAAAACCAAACGAACCGCAAATCCAATAGCCACCCCCACCACAACCTGCTGCGCTACAGCGCCCAATGCTTCTCGACCGTTCAGATTGATCGTAGGCTGATCGATGAGGATCGACTGAGAGCAAACGGCAACCAGAAAAGCAAGTCCTAACTTGACCCTCATAGGGATCGCGCGCATAGAAAATACAGGCGCAACAGAGAAAACCGCCAGGATACGCAGAAACGGCCACAAGATAGGCGAAAGCCACGCGACCAATTGTGCCTCGGTGAATGTGATCACAAGCGCACCATCTTTACAGCATTAGGCAATCACAGAGGGAATTGCTTCAATTGTGCGGCGAATATAGTCCACCAAGGTACTGATCATCCAGGGGCCCGCCACGGCAAAAACGACCATGGCTGCAATCAACTTGGGAACAAAGGCCAGAGTAGCCTCGTGAATCTGCGTCACTGCTTGAAAAATACTCACTAGCAAACCAACGGCCATCACAACCCCCAATACAGGCATAGCGATCATGAGCAATAGCGTGAGGGCCTCGCTCCCCATCGTCAAAACCATTTGAGAGTTCAAAAGTTTCCCCTTATGTCACAAAACTGGCTGCCAGGGAGCCAATCAGCAAATTCCAGCCATCAGCCAACACAAAGAGCATGAGTTTGAAGGGCAATGCCACTAACACGGGAGATAGCATCATCATTCCCAGAGACATCAAGATACTAGACACCACCATATCAATCACCAAAAATGGAATAAATATCATGAATCCAATTTGGAATGCAGATTTAAGCTCACTCGTCACAAAGGCAGGGACCAAGACACGCAATGGTGCAGTCTCTGCCGTAACGACGGGATCCAATTTGGCCAAACGTGAGAACAGAGCAAAGTCTGATTGTCGGGTTTGCTTCAACATGAAGCTACGCATAGGAGATTCCGCTCTCTCCAAAGCCTGTTCAAAGCTGATGGCATTGCTGGTGTATGGAAGATAAGCGTCTTGATACACTTTCTCCAATGTGGGCCCCATGACAAAAAAAGTAAGGAACAGTGAAAGACCAATAATTACCTGATTAGGAGGTGCCGACTGGGTACCAATTGCCTGACGCATCAGAGATAAAACAATGACGATCCTGGTAAAACCCGTCATCATGAGTAAAACTGCAGGCAAGAACGACAGTGCTGTGAAAAATAGCAAAGTCTGAATAGGCACCGAGAAACTGGCACCTGCATTACCTGCACCGATCAACAAGGGCAATGACCCGGGAACCTGTGCAAAAGCGGTATTCTGTACACAGCAAGCCAGTAAGAATCCAAAAAACAATAAACGCCCACTCTTCAGGCTTGAAGCCCTGGACTCGAAAATGGCAAGAGGGTGGTCAGGAGACATTGAGAACCTTGCCACTAGCAGCAGCAGACGCCACCGTCATTTCCTCAGAGAATGCGGACAAAGCACCCTGCCCCTCTTTACCAGAAAGCCTGACTGTATGAAGACAGCTGATCTGTTGCGCTGTAACACCTAATATCAGCCAGGTCCGCTCATTCTCAGGCCCGACCTCGAGAGTCACAATGCGCTGCTGAGGTCCCACAGCCACCGTGGATAACAGCTTCGAACTTGAACCAGACATACCGAGTGCAGAGACTTGACGTTGCTGCAAGCGCTTCACCAGCCAGGGGAGCAATGCCATAGCGCCCACAAACAGGCCAACAATCCACAAAGTCGGGGCCACGGGCATGCTATCCACGGCTGACGCGACGCAAACGCTCAGACGGCGTCACCACATCGGTGAGACGAATACCAAATTTGTCGTTCACGACGACGACTTCCCCTTGGGCAATCAGATAGCCGTTGACTAGCACATCCATGGGCTCTCCGGCCAATGCATCCAGTTCAACCACAGAACCTTGGGCCAGTTGCAGAATGTATTTGATCGGGACCTTGGTACGCCCCAACTCAACGGACAACTGGACAGGAATATCGAGCACCATATTGATGTCATTGAGCGTTCCACTGCCCCCGCCCCCGGAAAATGGACGCGCAGGCTCGCCGGACAAAGGCCCGCCCTGTTCTGCATCTTTTGGACTTTCATCGGTCCGCTTCTGCTCTTCCAGCGCTTCAGCCCACCCCGCAAACGGATCTTCCGCACCATCCTTGTTGTCTTCAATTGCCATTTTTCTCTCCAAGCCAGCTCATATCCGTCGTACGCAGGCACTCTTCAATGCGAATTGCATACTTCGCATTGTGGGTGCCATATTGGCATTCAAAAATAGGAACGCCCTCGATCGAAGCGCGAATACGAGGCTCACGATCTAACTCAATGAAATCACCGGGCTTCATCGCCAACAATTGCTCCACAGTCGCATCGGCACGGGCCAACTCCGCCACGAGAACCACCTCTGCCGCCTGGATCTCGCGGGTCAACACTTTGACCCATCGACGATCTACTTCAAGGGAGTCCCCCTGAGTCGAGGAATACAGCACATCCCGGATCGGCTCCAATGCAGCATAGGGCATACAAATATGAATAGCGCCCGAAAGATCACCAATTTCAAGCTGAAATGCAGTCGAAACGACAATCTCGCTTGGAGTAGCAATATTGGCAAACTGTGGTTGCATCTCTGATCGCTGGTATTCCAGTTCGAGAGGATAAATGCCATGCCAAGCTTTCTTGTATTCGCTGCAGATGACATCGACAAGCCGATTGATCACACGCTGCTCGGTGGGTGAAAAATCGCGCCCTTCAATTCGGGTTTGAAACTTTCCAACACCTCCATAGAGGGTATCAATGATGCCAAACACCAAGGAAGGCTCGCACACAATCAAGCCATTCCCCCGCAAAGGACGGATAGCCACAATATTGAAATTGGTGGGTACTGCCAGCTCACGGAGGAACGCACTGTAGCGCTGCACAGATACGGTACCCACCGAAATCTCAGGACTGCGTCGGATGAAATTAAACAAGCCAATGCGGAAATTGCGTGCAAACCGTTCATTGACGATTTCCATCGTCGGCATGCGCCCACGAACAATCCGCTCTTGGCTGGAAATGTTGTAACTGCGAACCCCACCCGTCTCAACGACTTCCTCTTCGGACTTCTGGCTTTCACCGGTCACCCCCTCCAAAAGGGCATCGACCTCTTCTTGAGACAAAAATGATTCACTCATGGGTCTACCTCTACCAACTTACTGAATGATGAAGCTGGAAAACAGCACACGCTGCACGGGATTGTGAGGAGGTCTACGGCGCGCACCTGAATCCTCCTCATCACCCTCTTGCACCTCTGTACGGGGTTTGTCGACAGGTACGGTAAAGCCCAAAGGACGTGAAACTTCACGGCGAATGTCCTTGGCCAATTTTTCTTTACCCTCGCGCTGAAGCAACTCTTCGGAAGTACGCTGAGAAACCAACATGAGAATACCGCTGCGAATACTGGGTAAATACTGTTTTATTTGGTCTGAGGTTTTAGCGTCATCCACTTCCAAGGTAATTCCAATCTGGGCAAAGCGATCACCTCCGGGATCAGCCAAGTTCACGACCATGTTTTCCAGAGGTAAGAAGGTTGGCGCCGCTTTGTGCTCACTTTTTTTCGCTGGGGCAGCTTCTTCTTCTTCGGTAGCGGCCGATCGACTGGACAGAAACCAAACGGCAGCAGCCCCACCGATGGCAAGAACAGCGAGGACCACCACGATGATGATCACGAACTTCTTTTTGCTTTTAGCCTTGACGGGGGCCTCAGCGGGGGGAGTGGCAGCCAAGATGCGGATTCCTCAAGGACAAGTGAGAACTAAAAACAGGGTGCCAAAGATGGCCTGTACAACCAAGCCAGGGCGTTACGGACAGCAACGCCTCTCAGGATAAGTCATCATAAGGGTTACGTACTTTGGTATTTACTCAGGAAACGCCCCTAGCTCCAGGGCTATTCAAACGATACAAACGGCGTGGGAAGCGAGGAATCCTCACACAAAAATGTCAATGGTGCGATCCATAGCGGGACCGTTGCGATGGACAGCAGGGGGACCAGAAGGTACGGTGGCTACGACGGTCGCGCGCCGAGAACCCTGGCGATCATTGGACTTCCCGGATTCTCCGCCCATGGCGCCGCCGCCTGCCGAGGTCCCGACCGTAGTACTGGACAACACCAACCCCTCCTCCATCAGCAGATCCCGTAACTGCGAAACATTGGCATCCAGCAAATCACGGGTCTGAGATTGATCGCTGCGAAATGCCACATGGGCCTCGTTACCCGATAGAGTCACCTTGACCTCGACCGGTTGGCCATCACGGTCTAAAGTCATCTCGGCACTTTGTATTTTTTGGCCCGCCCAATAAGCCACCTCATCCGCCACGCGTTCGCCAGCCCCCAGTGGGGTCGAATGGCCAGACACCGCCCCCGACTCCGCCCCCCCCATCGGCTGGCTGGGATCCAGCAGACTCCAATCTCCTCCCTGGTCAACACCGACTCTGGATGAGCGATCCGGATTAAGCCGAGGCTCTGGCATCCGCTCACCAGACAAAGAACCCCCTCGATCGGCTGAAGCATCCATCACGGTGCCTGCAAAACCAGACATCCACAGAGGGTCGACCTCGGATCTCCGAGAAGTCGCCATCTCGGTATGTGCGGTACCGAGGGACCGCAGATCTGGCGTCGGCATTGAGGGTGCCGTCACAGGGGACACTGTGACAGGGGGTGCTTTGTCTGGAACACCCAGGGCTCCTATGACCTGCTTGCTGTTGGCCGAAACCTGCCCCCAAGGGGTGCCGCCACGGGTAAACATCCGGCTGCCCCCCACGGTCATCGGAACGGCTTGAGCCGTATCTGCAGCCCCATCGAGCAACGCTGTCTGGGCCACCAAACCATCTGCCGGAAAAGAAAGCGCACCGCTCAGGAGACCGACGCCACGCACCTCCAGCGGAGCACCCAGCGCAGCCGACTGCAATGGAGGCAATACCAAATTTGCGAAGGAGGAAGATGTGAACTGGCCCTGTGGCGAAGGAAGACCGAGGCGCAGGGGATCTCCCCCCTGCACATCTGCCCCGGCAATGGTGACCGCAGACTGCAATGGAGGCAACACCATATTCGCAGAAGAAGAAAATGTGGACGAACCTTGTAGTGCAGGAAAACCGTTGCCCACGAAACCGCCCCCCCGCGCATCAACCCCAGCGGCCGTCACAGCAGCCGGAGATTGAAGCGGAGCCAGGATTGCAGAGGCCGAGGGTGCCACGAGCGCAGCGTTGACCGCAACCAGTACGGGCTCATCGGACGAAGAATCCAGCGCTGTACCAGCAGGGTCTTGGCCCAACATCTGGGGAGCAAGCAGGCCCTGCCAGGCAGCCATCAAAGCCGCATCAGAGGGGGCCTTGCCCCCCTCCGGCACATCGACGGCCACGGCGCCGCTGTCCAAGAGGAGACCGGGCAGAGAACCCTCCTCCCCCAACGAAGTCAACAAAGCAAGAAATCCCCCTCCAGTGGAAGCATCCCCCACACTGCCTTCAGGCAATGCCCCCGACTTGGCCTTGGTCGAATGAACCCCCTGCCGAGACCCCTGTGCACTGTGTGCGTTGGAAATACGGGACTGTTCCATTGTCAGTGCTCCTGGCCACCTTGGCCGTTGACAGGATGACGGTACTGCAGGGCAGCACGCTCATCGGTCTGTTTTTGATCCCGGCGAGCCTGAAGCGCCGCCAGGTCCTGACGGCGTTTTTCGACCACCTTGCGCAAACTGGCCAAGCGCAATTCCGCATCGAGCAACACACGTTCGGCCCGTTGCACGCGCAGATCGCGGTCCTCGACAACCGTTTTTTGCATTCCTGCAGCATGGTCCAAGCGGCCCATGAACTGGTAATGATGAAACATCACCTCTGGCTGAACGGCTGTATCCGGGCGGGCACCCCAACGGCTCTCCGTTTCCTGGGCATACGCTTGTAGTTGATCCAACTGGCCCAGCGCAGCCTGTCGAACTTGCCGGGCCGTCTGCAGTGCATGGCGCGCAGCATCACGTTGGCGCGAAGCGGCCTCCACAGCCACCATCAGAGCACTCAAGTTGGACATGGAATCACCTGCTCGGCTCAAGCGCCAAAGACGGAGGCCATGCCATGGAGACTTTGCTCCATGGACGCCGCATCGAACATATCCTGCTGCAGGAACACAGCCATCGGGGCTTGCAGTCTGATGGCTTCATCCAGTGCAGGGTCTGAGCCGCTCATATATGCGCCTACCTGTACCAAGTCGCGAGCCTTCTGATAACGCGAGTAAACCGCACGGAACCGGCGCGCCAACTCAAAATGCTCGCGCGAGACGACGTTGTGCATGACGCGCGAAGCAGACTGTTCAATGTCAATGGCGGGGAAATGCCCGGTCTCAGCGAGTGAACGGGACAACACAATATGTCCGTCCAGAATCGCCCGGGCAGCATCCGCAATCGGATCCTGCTGGTCATCACCTTCCGACAGCACCGTGTAAAAAGCCGTAATCGATCCCACCCCATGCAAACCATTGCCACTGCGTTCCACCAACTGGGGTAACTTGGCAAAACACGAGGGGGGATAGCCTTTGGTGGCAGGAGGCTCACCAATAGCCAAGGCGATCTCGCGCTGTGCCATGGCATAGCGGGTCAGAGAATCCATGAGCAACAACACATGCTGGCCTTTGTCGCGGAAATGCTCGGCCACCGCAGTCGCATAAGCAGCGCCCTGCATACGCAACAACGGAGGTGCATCTGCCGGCGCTGCGACCACCACAGAGCGGGCACGTCCGTCCTCGCCCAAGATGTCCTCGACAAACTCCTTGACTTCCCGCCCACGCTCGCCAATCAGCCCAACCACGATGACATCTGCCCGGGTGTAGCGGGCCATCATGCCCAGCAACACGCTTTTACCCACCCCCGAACCCGCAAACAAACCCAGGCGCTGCCCTCGCCCCACGGTCAGCAAGGCATTGATCGCACGAACCCCCGTATCGAGAGGCTCACGCACAGGATCTCGATCCATCGCATTGATCTGGCGTCGATCCATCGGCTCGGAAACCACATCCTGAACCGGGCCACCGTGGTCCAAAGGCAAGCCCTGGGAATCCACCACACGCCCCAGCAAACCATCGCCCATCGGCAGACGCAAAATACCTGCCCGCTGAACAGGGCGCGGAGGTTCACCCAACCGAGGGACAGGAACATAAGGCGCTGCCGGCACCACGCTCGCACCGCTGGATAAACCGTGAATATCGCCTGCAGGCATGAGAAAAGCACGGTCAGCAGAAAACCCCACAACCTCGGCCAATACGGGCTCATGGCCAGGCATCTGTACCCAACACTGGGAACCCACGGGTACCTTGATACCCGTCGCCTCCAGCACCAGACCCGTCAAACGGGTCAGGGTGCCTCGAGACTCGAGCGGCACCGGCTCGCTGGCACGCGCCATGGCATCTTCCATGAAACGCGCCCAAACGGAAGGAGCTTCAATCGCCATCGAGAGGCCCCTCTTCCTGCCAGACGGACGACAGTCCTAGCTCAGCCAGCGCACGCTGCCAACGCTTTTCGAGGCTGCCATCCAAAACGGTCCCCGAAGATTCCACCAGACACCCCCCTATAGGGACGGCGGCATCGGCCAGCCATTGGACCCCAGGGCTGGAGAACTCCGCACGCAAGGGCTCGGCCAGGGCCTCCAGGTCCACGGGATTAAGCCGAACCAGCGCAGGACGGCCCTCGGTGAGCAACATCCCCACCGCTTCTCGAACCACTGGCTGCACCGCATTCGGATTGACCGACAACTCCTGCCGGACAACCTGGCGTGCAATGGCACAGGCCAGATGCAAAACGTCCTGTGCCATACGTTGCTGCGCCTCTGACAAGGCGTGGTCCAGCGCCAGAAAAACGGACTGAAACCGCTGGGCTGCCTCGTGCCCCTGGTTGGCGATGTAATCATCCAGGCGGTGCTGCCATTCCAGAGCCGTCTGAGCGCTTCCCTGCTCTACCCCTTGGGCCAAGCCACGCGCAAATGCTTCGTCCAGAGCCTGCTGGACCAAAGCCTGCTGAGCAGCTTCATCCAACACCACAGGAAGCTCCGGTGCAGCGGCTTCGGGCTCGGGTTCGACCTCGTCTGAACCATCCATCGCACCAAACTTCCAGCGGACGACATCCCCCACCTCCTCGCTCGGAATAAAGCGGGAATACTGACGGTGGCTAGACGAAGGCATCGTCACCGCCGCCTCCGATCACAATTTGCCCTTCTTCCGAGAGACGACGGACCGTCTTGAGAATTTCCTTCTGCTGAGCCTCCACCTCCGACAGGCGCATAGGCCCCCGAGACTCAAGATCTTCGCGCAAGGCCTCTGCGGCACGAGAGGACATGTTCGAAAGGAACTTCTCACGCAACTCAGGAGCCGCCCCCTTCAGCGCCACGATCAGCGTCTCAGAAGCCACTTCTTTGAGCACCGTCTGAATGGATTTGTTGTCCAGCTTAGAGATATCGTCAAAGACAAACATCTTGTCCATGATCTTCTGGGCCAAGTCTGCGTCATAGCCCCGAATCGACTCCAGGACCACGGCATCCACATTGGAACCCAACAAATTAATGATTTCCGCGGCAGCCTTGATCCCACCCAGCGAACTCTTGCGGATCTTGTCACCGCCCGCCAGCACCCGGAACAACACCTCGTTCAGATCTTTCAAAGCCGTCGGCTGAATCCCCTCCAAGGTGGCCACGCGCAACAGAATTTCGCTGCGTTGGCGGTCTGTCAATTGCATCAGCACCGCCGCAGCCTGATCGGAGTCCAGATGCACCAGGATGGCCGCTACGATTTGGGGGTGTTCGTTGCGAAGCAATTCAGCAACCGACAGCGGATCCATCCACTTCAAACTCTCGATGCCGGAAACATCGCCGCCCTGCAGGATGCGGTCGATCAGGAGAGACGCCTTGTCATCCCCCAAAGCCAGCCGGAGCACAGACCGCACATAGTTGCTGGTATCCGAGACCAGCAAACTCTGCGCCGAAGCCGCGCTGGCAAAACGATTGACGACTTCATCCACCTTTTCGCGAGAGACCGTGCGCATGCGGGCGATCGTCTCCCCCAGCTTTTGCACCTCTTTCGGTGAAAAATGCTTGAAGACTTCTGCCGCTTCCACCTCTCCCAGCGACATCAGCATGATGGCGGCATCATTCAGACCCTGCTCATCCATGGCAGTTGACTCCGTGCGTTAGGGGCTCAGGCAGCGTCGCCATTCACCCAGCCCTTGAGAATATTAGCGACTGCCAAAGGATTTTCCATGGCAAGCACCCTCGCCTCTTCCAAGCGCAATTGCTCTGGCGAAGGCTCTTGAGGCGCATCTTTCTTCGCGGGAGAGGGCAGGGCAGGACGATCCGGCATTTCTGCCTCCAAAGCATCCAACTGTCCTCCGGCCACCGGCAAGAGACTCGGCTCAGGAGGGGGAGGACCTTTCAGAGCAGGACGAACCAAGCCCATCAGCACCAAGGCGCCAAACAACAGCATGCCCACCGGCCAAGCCAGTGTCTTGGCCCAATCCAAGACCTCAGGCTGCCGCCAAATCGGCACATCGTTTGCCGGAGTGGCGTCGATCTGGAAAGGCGTATTCATCAGGTTGACCGAATCGCCACGGTCCTTGTTGAAACCAATCGTTTCACGCACCAAGGCCGTCATCTGCTCCAACTGCTCGGGCGTCAGGGCCTTGGTCACGACCTTGCCGTTGTCCTCGGTGGACTGGTAATTCACGACCACGGCGGCCGTCAAGCGCTTGACCGCACCCGAGCCCCCGCGTGTCACACGCACCGTCTTGTCCACTTCGTAATTGGTGGTCGATTCTTTTTTACTGGGCGTTTCGTCGGCACCTGGCTGCTGACCGGCTGCAGCGGGGGGAGGATTGGCCCCGTTGACGGGGGCTGCGGAGGGCGCAGGAGGCTGGTTGCTCACCGCTCCGGGCACCCCCGTCGCGTTCTTGTTTGCAGCCCCTCGGCTTTCGAGGACCTGTTGGCTGCGCACCACACTCGAATCTGGCGTCTGGTTGGGACGAAACTGCTCCGAAGTGGACTCGGTCTGGCTGAAGTCCACTTCTGCAGACACCTGGGCCTTGACATTGTTGCGCCCTACCACGGGCTCCAGGATGTCTGTGATCCGACGGGTCAGCTGCTGCTCAATCTGTTGAACATACATGAGCTGCTGGGCATCCACGGCAGCACCCGCAGCATCCGGGGACTGAGACAAGAGCTTGCCGGAATCGTCGAGCACACTCACCGCAGAAGGAGCCAGCTCAGGCACGCTCGACGCAACCAGGTGCACGATTCCAGCCAGCTGGGTCCGGTCCAAAATGCGCCCAGGGTGCAAACTGACCAAGACCGAAGCAGAGGGCTTTTGCTGCTCCCGGAAAAACCCATTCTGATTGGGCAAGGCCAAATGCACGCGCGCACCCTGCACCGACGAAAGCGCCTGAATGGAGCGGGTCAACTCCCCCTCCAATCCCCGCTGAAAATTCAAACGCTCCTGAAACTGCGTGATCCCGAAGCGATTGGACTCCATCAACTCAAAACCCGCGACCGATCCTTTGGGCAATCCCTGGGTCGCCAGGCGCAAACGCACGTCATGCACACGCTCTGAGGGAATCAGGATGGCGCCCCCCCCATCGGCATGCTTGTAGGGAACATTCATCTGCGACAACTGGGCCACGATGGCACCACCATCCTTATCGCTCAGATTGGCAAAAAGCACCCGGTAGTCTGGCTGCCGGCCCAGGACCACCGCGGCAATGGCCGCCGCCACCAGCAAAGCCGCACCCACTCCCAAGCGCAAGCGCTGCCCCCGGTCCAGGGCAGACAGCCGCTGCAGCCAGTTGGAGCTGGCAGGAGGGTTAACGGGAACTTCGGCAACTGCGGACATTTCGCTTTCCAATTTGGCAGGCCGCTGAACGGTCCTGACGTGGCCTCGATTATTCGGGGACACCCCGGTGGATGTTCGCTGAATAAGCCGCGCATTTGACCATCATTTCCAGCAGATGGCCTGCGCAGGCCCGACTAGGATTGCGTCATCCCCCATTCCCACTGGACACAGCCATGGACCTCCGCATTTCAAGCGCTACCGCCCCTCTGACGGGCGCAGGCCTGACTCGCCGTGCTGCAGCGCCACAGAACGACGCCAACGACGTGGGATTCTCGGGGGCATTGAAAGGAGCCCTGCAGTCCGTGAGTGCAGCACAGAACCGTGCCGGAGATCTCCAGCAGGAAGTCCAGATGGAAAATCCTTCGGTGAGCCTCGAAGAAACCATGGTGGCGATTCAGAAAGCGCAGATTGGCTTCCAGGCCACCTTGCATGTGCGCAACCGCATGGTGCAGGCCTACACAGACATCATGAACATGCAGGTCTGAAGACCACCATCGGTCTGCGAGCGCCCGACTGCGCATCAAACCAAACTGCACGAAAGCTTGTCAGTACCATTTTCATAGCACAAAAGGCTTGCTGCGTAAGCCTTGAAAGCCGATTCCACCAAAAGAAAGCCCCGTTGCAGGGCCTCCCTCGGCACACACCTGTTCAATGCATCATCAAAGGCTGGCCTTCGAACAAATGTTCGAATTGCGCCAGCCAGGGCTCGGCCAAATGCCGAATCTGGGCATCGTTGCGCAGGATGCGCTGCATGATGCGGGTCTTTTCACGGCGATGCTCTGGCAGCAGCGGATGCTCCTGGGACTTGAAACGCAACTGCTCAATCAGCACCGCACAAGCACCTTCGTAACGCACCACACCATCCCAATCCTTGAGCTTGGCCGCTTCCAGCATTTTGGCACTGCTGTCTTCGATGGCTTTGTAGTAATCAATCAGCATGAGAGACATGATTCAGGCCTCCATCATTACAGGACGGCCAGCTTCCCCAGCCCCGGACGTATTGGCAGAGACGCCACTCTTTTTGATTTCATTCCAGCTTTGCTCGATCGGCTCCACCAAACGCTGCACTTCGAGCAGCATGGAGTCATCGTTGTGAGCATTGGCCAAAATCAGGCGATGAATGCAGTAGTCATATAGAGCGCCCAGGTTTTCGGCCAACTCGCCCCCATGCTCTTTGTCCAGCGCCGTGCTCAGCCCCTCTTCAATGATTCGAATGGCCTTGGAGATAGAGTTGCACTTGAGGGGAACATCACCCCGCGCCAGGGCGCCGCGTGCTGCGGCAATCGCGTCGATTGCCCCTTTGAGCAACAAACTAACCAGTTGATGCTGGTCAATGGTGTGCATGCTGGTCTCAACGTTGATACGTTGGTACGCTGATGCAGCACGATTGCTGAATGGACTGTGGGTGCCGAACATGCTTCTATCCTTGTATCTGGATACTTAAGTTATCGACAAGCCAATGGAAAACTGAAGGCCATGCACATCATCCCGATGACTTATTCCACGTCGTGACCTGCTGCCCCACATAGGCACTCAGGGCACTCAGACTGGACAACTTCGAATCCAGCGCACTGTATCGACGGTTCAATTGGACCTCCACATTGGCGGCACGTGCGTTGACCCGCGATTGATTGGCCGTATTGCTGTCCAACATGCGCTGCAAGGAGTCATTTTTGGTCTTGAAAAAACCTTCATTTCCCAGCAGCGCCGCGGTCACCGCCTTGATCTTGACCGCCACACCATCCGAGGACATGACATCGACCCCTCGAAACATGGCCTTGACCTGGTCAGGCTGGTCCAGCGCCTGAGAAAGCTTGGCCGTGTTGACTTCCAGATTCCCATCGCGCTGCAAAGTGATTCCAATATCCGTCAAACGGGTAAATACAGACGAGCTGGAGGACACCGACTGCACCGCAGTGCGCAAAGCATTTTGCAAACTGACCGTGGTGGAATCCCCCTGCAGCAAGCCGGCGGCTTTGGTACCCGCATCGTATTTGGTCGCCTCCGACAAAACACCATTGATATCGTTATAGGCCTTCACGAAGGCATCAATGTTCTGCTGCACCGCAGACGTGTCTTTGGCCACGGTAATCTCGGAAGGTCCGGAGCCTCGGACCAAAACGTTCCCTGTCGCCGGATCGACGACGTCCTCGGTCACCATCAAGGCCTTGAACGTGACGCCCGCCACCGTATTGCTGAAAGTGTTGGTATCCGAGCTCACGGCAATTCCATTGACGGTTGCCTGGGCGTTCGCCGCATATTGGCTGATCATGCTGCCATCCACCAATCTCGAAAGGCCGGCGTCATCCCCGGTCGATCCGTCGTCGTCTTCCACACTGAGCCGAAAACCAGCGCTCTGGCCTGTCCCGGTTCCCTTCAACAACAAACGCTCACTGTTCGTCGCCGGATCGGTCAGCACGGTCGCGGTCACGCCAATGCTGGCACCGTTGATTTTGCTGGCGATGCTGGCCACGGTATCTTCCGCGGTCACATCCAGTTCCACAGGGGTTCCCGATCGCGGCGTAAACGAGGCAGGAGAGACACTCCACTGCCCCAGCTCCAGGCGCAGCTTGCCCGTGCCCAGCATGCCGCCAATGGGCATGAGGACGCCAGAGGCCTGGGCCTGCGCCTTGGCCAGGCCCTGGACACTCACGCTGAAAGAAGTCGGCAAAGTCCCCCCCGCAGCCGAAGCGGAGACAGCCGTCGAGTTGGAAGACATTGTGGACACGCCATTCCACCCCGTCACACTGGTGAGCTTGGATGCGGCATCCGACAAAGTGGAGACCAGTGACTTGATTTGGCCAAAAGCGGAGATTTTGGTTTGTACCGTCGTGGCCTGCAGCTTGAGCGCATCCAGTGGACGCTTCTCCAAAGTCACCAATTGCGAAACAATGGACTTGACATCCAGGCCGCCGCTACCGACACCGAGCGATGAAATCGTGGCCATATCCACCTCCTGAAAACCAATCTACCCGTATTTTGCTGCGATTGCACAGGCCATGAAAGGGTGTCAAACACCCTAGATCACGCTCTTTTCTCAGGCAACAGCGGCTCCTCGTCAAAACACAAAAGACGGCGACAGAAAAACTGCCGCCGTCTGGTGTTTGTCACACACCCAGATCCAGAGACTGGGCGACACACTTTGCTGCTTACCGCAGCAAGGCCAGCACACCCTGTGGCAACTGATTGGCCTGGGCCACCATGGCGGTGCCTGCCTGTTGCAGGATCTGGGCACGCGACAGATTGGCTGTTTCCGCAGCGAAGTCGGTATCTTGAATCCGGCTGCGCGAAGCCGACAGGTTTTCCGAAGAAATCTGCAGATTGTTCACCGTGGTTTCGAAGCGGGACTGAAGCGCACCATAGCTTGCACGCTGGTTGTTGATGGCGGCCAAAGCCGAATCCACGATCGCCAAGGTCCGGTTGGCCGCATCGACAGATCCGACATCCATGTTCTGGGCGGTCTGCAGTTGACCTGCCGAAGTGGTGCTCACCGTCAGGAAACCACCGCCAGCGGCAGCACCAGCAGAATCCACCACGCTGAACGACTTGGAAGAATCCATCGTGATCTGGCCCGAAACCCACAGATCATCGGTACCAAATGCGCCCGCGCCTGCCTTGCCAGCAATCGCCGCACCCGCGCCACCGGCCAGCGCCGTTGCGGCCGTGTCAGCGTTCGTGACATCAATGGTATTGGCTGCCACAGAGTCGTTCACCAAGCGAATGTCGTTGCCCGCAGCATTCGTCAGAACCAAGCCTGTCCCCGCATCGTTGAGCTTTGCGGTCACGCCCGTCTTCGCGGAAACATCGTTAAAAGCCTTCACGGCACCACTCAAGCCATCGGCCGTCAACGCGCTGACGGTAAAGCTGACCGTCTTGGGATCGGTCGAAGCATTGTCGGACACCACCTTCAATGTGTAGCTGTTGCCCGCCGCGAGCCCAGACAAGCCCACCTGCGTCCGTGCGGTAGCGGAAACACCGGTTTGTTCGGACTGTGCATTCACCAGCGACGCCACATCCTTCGCAGAAGAGGCTGCAGGATAGGTAATCACCTGCTTGCCAAAGGCTCCATCCACCGTGAGCGTGCCGCCGGCAATATTGGAGGCACCAATCTTGCCTTGCGCAACCACGGCATTGGCAGTGCTGCCCACGGTCAAGTCACCAACGCCTGCCGTGGTGGCGGCTGCGGCCCCCCCAATGCGGTAATTACCATAGGATGAGGTGCTGAAGTTCGACGAAGTCGCCGTGATCGTCTGGTTGGCATTGGCGCCCACCTGGAAATCCGCAGCGGTGAAAGAACCATCAAGCAGCTTGCGGCCGTTGAACTCGGTCGTTTTGGCAATTCGATCCAACTCCGAAGTCAGCTGGTTCACTTCTGCATTCAAGGCCTGGCGATCGGATGCGGAGTTTGTGGCGTTCGCCGACTGAACGCCCAGCTCGCGAATCCGCTGCAGGATGTCGCCGGAAGACTTCAAGGCGCCTTCTGCCGTTTGCGACAAGGAAATACCGTCATTCGCGTTGCGCACAGCCTGGTTCAGGCCACGGATCTGGCTGGTGAAGCGCTCCGAAATCGCCAAGCCCGCCGCATCATCCTTGGCGCTGTTGATACGCAGCCCTGAAGAGAGTCGACTGATCGCCGTGTTGAGCGCTGAGGCGTTTGCCCCCAGATTGCGCTGAGCGGTCAACGATGCGACGTTGGTATTGATGATGGCAGCCATTGCAAAACTCCTAAAAAACGAACCCATACGTGGCGGTAAAGCCACTCAACTGCCAAGCCAGCTTGGCGGACGGTTCACACAGCTGAAAAGGGCCTCTGTGGAACGGCAGGGAACTGCCCCTGATGCATGGGTTTTCGGATGCACTCCAAAAAACTTGAGGCCCTAACGCAAAAGTTGCGGGGTTTTTTGACGTCTTATCACGCAAACAAGCCCAGGCCGACTCCCCACAATTCACCCATCGTTCCCGATTTGTCTGCAGAACGGCGCAAACCCTCCCCGGCGCAGACGTGTGTTTACCGCCTTGAAGGAGCTATTCCATGGCCGCCACGATCAATACCAACGTCAGTTCTTTGACCGCGCAGCGGAACCTCACCGCTAACCAAGCCTCCCTGGCCACATCGATCCAGCGCTTGTCCTCAGGACTGCGCATCAACAGCGCCAAGGACGATGCGGCGGGCCTGGCGATTTCCGAGCGCTTCACCAGCCAGATTCGCGGACTGAACCAGGCGGCACGCAATGCGAATGACGGAATCTCGCTGGCCCAGGTCACGGAAGGGGCCATGGCGTCCATGGGCAATATCCTGCAGCGGGTGCGTGAACTGGCCGTCCAATCGGCCAATGCGACCAACAGCGCAGGGGATCGACTGGCTTTGCAGCAAGAGGTCGGGCAATTGGTTTCCGAGCTGGACCGGATTTCGGTATCCACCGAGTTCAACGGCGCCAAACTGTTGGATGGCTCGTTTGGCACGCAGCAATTCCAGGTCGGCGCCAATGCCAACCAGACCATCGTGGCCTCTACCGTCAACCTGCGCACCGGCGTATATGGCAATAACAAGGTCAATGCCTCTGGCTTGAACGCACAAAGCGCGGCCGGCCAGACCTCACCGTTCACGAACAGCATCGGCGGCGGCAATTTCACCATCAATGGTTTTGTAGGTTCTGGGACCGTGAACGCAGCACCCAACGCCAGTGCAGCCCAAATGGTGACGGACATCAACCTATTGCGCGACCAGACGGGTGTCGAAGCATCGGCGCGCACTGAAATGCAGCTCGACTTTGCCTCTGCAGCCCCCAGCGCCTCGGCACCCGCCAGTTATACGATTCAACTGAGTTCGGGAACGGCAGCACCCAAATCCATTTCGTTCACCGTCAGTGGCACGAATGTGAACGGCTTGTCGGAGGCCATCTCGGCACTCAACCAACAGTCGCCCAAAACCGGGGTCACAGCCTCCCTCACCCCGGACGGAAGCAAAGTGATTCTCACCAACGCGACGGGGGAAAACATTGATTTTGTGCTCCAGCCCGATATTGTTCCCGCGAATACAAAAACCCTGGACATTCAAAAACTCAACCAGAATGGCAGCCTGGGTGCTGCAGTCTCCATCGGAAACGGGGGCGCCCCCGCCACCCTTCAGGCCGTGGTGGGCGGCTATGTCATTCTGGACTCTCAAAAGTCCTTCAGCGTGCAGGATGCCTCGGGATACCAGTCCACAGGCGGCGTCTTCACCAGCCCCGCAGGGGCGGACGATGACACTTCCAGCTCCCAGCTGCAAAAAGTGGAGAACCTGGATGTCACCAGCTTCAAAAGCGCAACCACTTCTCTCAAAGTAGTGGATTCGGCACTGGCTTACCTGAACGGCGAACGCGCCAAGCTGGGCGCCTTGCAATCGCGCTTTGAGACCAGCATTGCGGCCCTGAACATCACCTCCGAGAACCTCTCTGCCTCGCGCAGCCGGATTCTGGATGCCGACTTTGCCGCAGAAACCGCGAATCTGTCGCGCGTGCAGATTCTCCAGCAGGCTGGCACGGCCATGGTGGCCCAGGCCAATCAAATCCCACAGGGCGTTTTGGCACTGCTGAAATAAGATTGCTATCCAATAAATAGCAATCAAGGCAAGACTGTATTGGCTTCAAGGCCATTACAGACCTCCAAAACCATCGCAGCATCGTCAGCCCATCTTGGGGTCGAACGGTGTCCACGGGCTTTTGGACCGTGCACAGCAGGAACCATCGGATAATGGGGCGGCCCCCTGCCCTTATTCCCTTTCTGCAGTCCACTGAACGCACCCCCGTCGGTTGGCACCACCCCCTGCACTCAAGACACCATCATGTTTGTCATCATCGGTTACGTCGTCAGCATGGTTTGCATCTTCGGTGTGTACATCTTTCACGGGGGAAACATCAGTGTGATTTTGAAAGCGCTGCCGTTTGAAATGATCACCATCGGGGGGAGTGCGCTGGGCGCTTTCGTGGTGAACAACCAACCCAAGGTGCTCAAGGCCACGCTGGCGGCAATTCCTTCTGCGCTCAAGGGATCCAAATACACCAAGGCCCGGTACCTTGAGCTGCTGTCCATGCTCTATGACATCCTGCAGAAAGCCCGCAAGGAAGGGCTGATGGCGATTGAAAGCGATGTGGAATCGCCCCACGATTCGGAAATTTTCAAAAAATACCCGACGGTCGGCTCCGACCACCATGTGATCGAATTCACCACCGATTACCTGCGCATGATGGTGTCAGGCAATCTGAACTCCCACGAAATTGAGGCGCTGATGGACAGCGAAATCGATACCCACCACCAGGAAGCGCACGCCCCGGTGGCCGCCATTGCACGACTGGCCGGCGCTTTGCCGGCTTTCGGCATTGTGGCGGCCGTGCTGGGGGTGGTGAACACGATGGGATCGGTGGGGCAGCCCCCCTCGGTACTGGGCGGCATGATTGCCTCGGCTTTGGTGGGCACGTTCCTGGGGATTTTGCTGGCCTACGGTTTTGTCGAGCCGCTGGGAGGTCTGCTCGAACAAAAAACAGAAGATGCCGCCAAAGAATTCCAGTGCATCAAGTCCACCTTGCTCGCCAGCATGCAGGGATACAACCCCGCCACGGCCATCGAATTTGGCCGCAAGGTGCTTTTCTCGACAGATCGCCCCAGCTTCTCTGAACTGGAAAATCATGTCAAAGGCAAAAAGTAAGGCCTCTTTGGCATCGCATTGAGACACCGTGGCAGAAAAGAAACTCCAGCCCATCATCATCAAGCGGATCAAGAAAGGTGGCCATGCCGTGCATGGTGGCGCCTGGAAGATCGCCTATGCCGATTTCGTGACGGCGATGATGGCGTTTTTCCTGCTGATGTGGCTGCTGGGCTCCACCGCCAAAGGCGAGTTGCAAGGCATCTCGGACTATTTCAGCTCTCCATTGAAGGTCGCCATGATGGGGGGCGATGGCTCAGGCAATAGCTCCAGCGTGATCCCCGGCGGAGGCAACGACCTCACCAAAGTGCACGGGCAGGTCAAACGCTCCGACGCCGAAGAAGCCCGAAGCCGCCGGATGAGCATGGACGCCAAACGCGCAGAACAAGCGCGGCAGGATGCCGATCGGATCAAAAATCTGCAAAACAAGATCGATGCCCTGATCACGGAAAACCCCCGGCTCAACGAATACAAAAGCCAGATTCGCATGGATGTCACGCCCGACGGACTGCAAATCCAGATCGTCGATGACCAGAACCGCCCCATGTTCGACAGCGGCAGTGCCCTGGTGAAACCGTATATGCGCGACATCCTGCGCGAAATTGGGACGGCCCTGGGCGGTGTGGAAAATCGCATCAGCCTGGCAGGCCACACCGATGCCGTGCCCTACGGCAACAGCGAGCGCGGATACAGCAACTGGGAGCTCTCAGCAGACCGTGCCAACGCATCCCGCAGAGAACTCGTTTCGGCCGGGATGCCCGATGCCAAACTGGGGCGTGTGGTCGGTTTGGCTGCCAGCGACCTGCTGGAGCCAGGCAATCCACGCGCACCAGCCAATCGGCGTATTACCATCACGGTACTGACGCGCGAAGCAGAAGAAAGGCTCATGGGTAAAACAACGCCGGTCCCGCCCCCCCCTGAACCGGGTACCCCGGATGAAAAACAGGACAATCCGCCTGTCGCCAGGTAACTGCAGAACCCCCTGCCTTCTTTCGCTGACCATGACATTCCTCCTTGCCATTTCCGACCGAAAGGGTCCCAAGTGACCACAGCCCTTCGTTTCCTGATCGTTGACGACTTCTCCACCATGCGGCGCATTGTCCGCAACCTGCTCAAAGAGAGCGGATTCGCGGACGCCGATGAGGCAGAAGATGGCGTGGCGGCATTGAACAAGTTGCGTAACAGCAAGTTCGACTTTGTTGTCACTGACATCAATATGCCGAATATGAACGGCTTTCAGTTGCTGGCAGAAATCAAAAAAGATGAAAAGCTCAAGCACCTCCCCGTCCTGATGGTGACGGCAGAAGCGCGCAAAGAAGACATCGTGGCCGCCGCCCAAGGTGGGGCTGCGGGCTATATTGTCAAACCATTCACCAAAGCGACTTTGGAAGAAAAGGTCACACTGATCCTCAAGAAAATGGGTTTGTGACACCATGCAAACACCTGACAAACACCCCACGGAACCCGCTGATGTTCATCACAAGATCGGCCAACTGACCCGTCAGCTGCACGACTCCCTCAACGAGTTGGGTTATGCAGAGAAGCTGCGCGGCTCCATGGGTGAATTGCCAGACGCACAAAGCCGCCTGTCCTACATCGCACGGCTGACCGGAGAAGCTGCCGAAAAGGTGCTGACCCGCGTGGAGCAAGCCAAGGCCCAGCAAGACCAGTTGGCCCTGGAGACGCAGCGGGTCAAAACCTCTCTCGTGAAGGACCCTGTGGCCGCCGTTGCCAAGGGCGAGATCATGAATTACCTCTCGGACGTGGAGGCAGCCACCCAAGAGGCCGATGTCCATCTGACCGAAATCATGATGGCGCAAGACTTCCATGACCTGACCGGGCAGGTCATTGCACGGGTGGTCAGTCTGGCGGCCACCATCGAAGAGCAGTTGGTGCAGTTGCTCATCCAAACGGCTCCTCCAGCCGCCCAGGTGCCCGCCCCAGAGGCTCCGCGCCCCCATCTGGCAGGGCCGGTGGTCGATCCGGAACACACACCGGACATCGTCACCAACCAGTCCCAGGTGGACGATCTGCTGGCCAGCCTCGGGTTTTAAGCGCCTCTCCTCGAAAAGAGACCTGCGAAGCCCGCTTATTGGTCTTTAGATTTCTGCGGTGCTGACGACAATGGCACGACACCCGTTGTCATGCCGCCATGGACTCAAGCCAAGAAAAAAGCCTCCCAGCTTCCGAGCGCAAGCTGCAGAAGGCGCGCGAGGATGGCCAGGGGGCACGTTCCAAAGACCTCTCGCACATTGCGATCCTGGGCGCGGGTGCTGCCAGCATGCTGGCGCTCGCACCGAACCTGATCGACCGCATGCAACTGGCTTTGAGCCAACAATTGGCTTTTAACGCGGCCACGGTAATGTCACCAGGCAGCATGCTCGACCGGCTGCAGGACATGGTGGTCATTGGCGTTGTGGTGAGTACAGTCTTCGCCCTTCTGACGGGAGGGGCCGCCTTGCTGAGTGCCATCGGCGCAGGCGGATGGATTTTCAGCCTGAAGCCCATCACCCCCCAGTTCAACCGCCTGAACCCGATCACAGGGGTCAGCAACCTGTTCTCCAAGCAGCAGATGACCAACGTAGCGAAGATGGTGCTGATGACCGCCATCCTCACGGCCGTCGCCTGGAAATACATGGATGGCAGCACGGAACAGGTCGCCATGCTCGTCCTCCAGCCCTCTCCGCTGGCCCTGCGGCATGTGGCCCAGTGGCTCACCTCGGGGCTGGGACTGCTTTTGCTGGTGGTCTTCCTGGCGGCGCTGATCGATGTGCCTTTGCAGGCCTTCTTTTTCAAGTCGCGCCTCAAAATGTCGCACGAAGAAGTCAAGCAAGAGCATAAGGAATCTGACGGCAACCCCCATACCAAAGGACGCATGCGCCAGCGCCAACGCGAGATGGCAGACCGCGCCAGCGTGGGAGCTGTGCCCAAGGCAGACTTTGTCGTGATGAATCCCACCCACTATGCCGTGGCACTGAAATACGACGACAAAACCATGAATGCACCCGAGGTGATTGCCCGGGGGACCGATCTGATCGCCTTCACCATCCGCGATGTGGCTTCCAAGCACAACATCCCGGTCTTGCAGTCGCCCATGCTGGCACGGGCCCTGTACGCCCATGCGGAACTGGACCAGCCCATCCCCGCCACGCTTTACACCGCAGTGGCACAAGTGCTGGCCTATGTTTACCGGCTCAAGGCGGCCCTGCGAGGCGAAGGCAAGATGCCCGAGACCCTGGTGGATCCTTACGTCCCTCCTGAACTCGATCCTCTGAACCGATTCACGACGCCGGAGGTCACCCCATGAAAGCGTTTTTGAAAGGGCTCCAGCAGTGGACTGGCGGCCACTCGGCCGCCCTGCAGGGCATGTCTGCCCCCTTGCTGGTGGTCGCCATCCTGGGCTTGATGGTGCTGCCCATTCCGGCGTGGCTGCTGGACGCTTTTTTCACGCTGAATATCGCGGTCGCACTAATGGTGATGATGGTGGCCGCCTACATGGTCCGCCCTCTGGACTTTGCGGCTTTTCCCTCCGTCCTTCTGCTGACCACCTTGATGCGCCTATCGCTCAACGTGGCATCCACCCGGGTGGTGTTGCTGGAAGGCCACCAGGGTCCAGGCGCTGCAGGGGCCGTGATCGAGGCATTTGGCCACTTTCTGATCGGTGGCAATTTTGCGGTGGGCCTGATCGTTTTCGCCATCCTGGTGGTGATCAATTTCGTGGTGGTGACCAAGGGTGCCGAGCGCATTGCGGAGGTCTCGGCCCGTTTTACGCTGGATGCCATGCCTGGCAAACAGATGGCCGTCGATGCCGACCTCAATGCGGGCCTGATCGACGAAAAGGAAGCCAAGCGCCGCCGCGCAGAAGTGGGTGAAGAAGCCAACTTCTTTGGCTCGATGGACGGCGCATCCAAGTTTGTCCGTGGCGATGCGGTCGCCGGCATTCTGATCTTGCTCATCAATATCGTGGGTGGCTTCACCATCGGCATGGTGCAGCACGGCCTGTCAGCGGCACAGGCCGCCGACAGCTACATCCTGCTGGCGATTGGCGATGCCCTCGTCGCCCAGATTCCTGGCCTGCTGATTTCGGTCGCTGCCGCAATGGTGGTTTCACGCGTCGGCAAGGAAGAGGACATGGGACGCCAGATCGTCCAGCAATTGTTCATGTCACCGCGCGTGCTGGGCGTGACCGCAGGCATTTTGCTGATGCTGGGCCTGATTCCAGGCATGCCCCATGTGGTGTTCCTGTCCATGGGCACCCTGCTGGGTTACGGCGCATGGGTTCTGCATGAACGCCAAAAAGTTCCGCCAGAGGTTGAAGCCCCGCCCGCCGTACCGACGGGCGATGGCGAAGCCACCTGGGACGATCTGCAACCCGTGGACCTGCTGGGGCTGGAGCTGGGCTACCGCCTGATCACCCTGGTGGACAAAAGCCGCCAAGGCGACCTGCTGACCCGCATCAAGGGAGTGCGCCGCAAATTCGCCCAGGAAGTGGGGTTCCTCCCACCGGCCGTCCATGTCCGCGACAACCTGGAACTCAAGCCCAGCGGCTATCGCATCACCCTGCGCGGCGTGGTCGTGGGCGAAGGCGAAGCTTTCCCCGGCATGCACCTGGCCATCAACCCCGGTGGAATCACCACCCCCCTGATCGGCACCCCAACCACCGACCCAGCCTTCGGACTTCCCGCCCACTGGATTGACGAACGCCAGAAGGAAGCCGCACAAATGGCGGGTTTTACTGTGGTTGATTCAGAAACCGTGATGGCGACACATTTGTCACACTTGATGCAAGTGCAAGCCGCCAAACTCCTCAGCCGGACAGAAACCCAACAGCTGGTGGAACACGTGGCCAAACTGGCCCCCAAACTCATCGAAGAAGTCGTACCCAAAATGGTCTCCATCGCAACGTTCCAGAAAGTCCTCCAGCTGCTGCTGGAAGAGTCTGTGCACATTCGCGACATCCGGACCATCATCGAGACCTTGGCGGAATTTGCCGGCAACATCACCGACCCGGTGGAATTGTCTCGCCGTGTGCGGATTGCCCTGTCCCCCGCCATCGTGCAGCAGATCTACGGTCCGACACGCGAACTGAACGTCATTGCCATCGAACCAGGGCTGGAGCGCCTGCTGGTCCAGGCCCTGGGGAACGCCGCGGGCCCGGCGCTCGATCCCGGTGTGGCGGATCTGCTCACACAAAAGGCTGCAGAAGTCGCACTCAAACAAGAAGAAATGGGACTGCCCGCCTGCCTGCTGGTGCCCGACTCCATCCGCAACGCCATCGCCCGACTGGTGCGCCGCGTAGCGCCCCGGCTGCAGGTGCTGGCACACAGTGAAATTCCTGAGACCCATACCATTCGCATCGGTCCGATCTTGAAAGGGGCCTCCGCATGAACATCAAACGCTTTCACGCCGCCACATCCCGGGAAGCCCTGGCCAAAGCGCGCATGGCATTTGGCGAAGGCACCCTGATCCTGTCGAACCGTCCCACGGCCAATGGCGTGGAAGTCATGGCCACGGCCGAGGACAACCTTTCGACCCTCGAACAAGCCAGTGCGGCGCCCGCCCCCCTCAAAGCCCCCTTGGGCATGGCGGCTCCACGGCCGCAGCGCATGGCCCCCCCGACCGCAGCCCAGCGCAATCCGGTCGAGGAAGACACCGAGAAGCTGGCCATGAGCACGCTCTCGTTCCAGGATTACGTGCGGGAACGGATGCTGCGGCGCCGGCACGATGCCTTGAGCAACACGGCCGATACGCCCACCCTGGCCGATTTGAGCCGCGAACGCGAAATCGAGCGCGAGCGGGACCGCATGCCCGCCCCCGCACAGGTGATGCGCCACAACCCGGTGCGCAGCATGCCGATGGAGATCGCGCCAGAACAACCCCCGGTGCGCAAGCGCCAGGAAGCCCTGGTCCCCGCCTCCGCGCCCCTTGTGAGCCCCCAAAATCTCATCGGTGAACTGCAAGCCGTCAAGGATCTGATCGAAGACCGCTTCAACACCCTGACATGGCTGGGACAAGCGCGCCAGAATCCAATCCAGTCGAACCTGATGCTCAAGCTCATCCGGGCGGGGTACTCCCCCGCGCTGGCGCGAGCCATCCTGGAACGACTGCCCGAAGACCTGTCCGCCGGTGATGCCGTGCGCTGGCTGATGGAGGTTCTGGAACGCAACCTTCGCACCGCCGCCCATCTCCCCCCCCTCTACGAGGAAGGTGGCATCTTTGCCCTGGTGGGCTCGACCGGCGTCGGCAAAACCACGACCACAGCCAAACTGGCCGCCCTGTGCGCCCGCACCTACGGGGCGGGCAGCGTAGGCCTGATCACCCTTGACACCTACCGCGTCGGCGCGCACGAGCAACTGCGAACTTATGGGCGCATGCTGGGCATCGTGGCGCATCTGGCCCATGACCGGGCGGCACTGCAAGACCTGCTGGGCCTGCTCAGCAACAAAAAAATGGTGTTGATCGACACCACAGGGGTGGCACCACGCGACCCACGCAAACGCGACATGCTCGATGTCCTGGAACTGCCCAACGTCAAGCGACTGCTGGTGCTCAATGCAGGTTGCCATGGCGATACCCTCGACGACACCCTGACGGCCTTCAAGACCACGGGTTCGCAACAAGCCATCCTGTCCAAGGTGGATGAAGCCGTCAAACTGGGGCCCGCCATTGATGCACTGATTCGCCACCAGATGGTGCTGCGTGGCATCACGAACGGACAACGCGTGCCGGAAGACTGGGAAACAGCGGCAGCCAACCCCTTGATCAGCGCCTCGATGCGCGCGCCTGTGCGCTCGGCATTCGACCCCAAGGTGGGCGATCTGAACTTCTTCTTCTCACATGCGCCCGACACCCTGGGCGAGCGGGGGCTGGTCGATGCTTGAAAGCTGGTTCCACCAAGGTGCCAGCCTGCACAGCTGCATGCCGCAATCGCAGCTGCGTGTGCTGGCGGCCGTCAGCCAGGAACATACCTCCGGCGGCATCGAAACGATCTGGCAGATCTGTGCCAACCTGCAAAAAATGGGCTACCCGGTGGTGGTCCTGGATGGCTCTGCCCCGGAAACCCCCCACACACCCGGACTCCAGCACCTTCTGCAACAAGCCCCTTGGCGCGACGAAGGAGGACTCGATCTGGGCGTGATCGCATCCTCCTTGGCGGTGATTCCGGCCTTCCATGGCTTACAACAGCTGGCCCAACTGGCGCAAACAGCCCCCCAGCCCCCGCTGGAACGGCTATTGCCTTACTTTCGGGCCTACGGTCTTTTGGTGCTTCACGCCTCGGCAGACCTGCTGGGCGAACTCTTGACCCACACGCACACGGCACCGCTGGTCGTGATGGACAGCAATCCGGCCGGAGTTCTCAAAAGCTACCAGAGCTGCAAACAGATCGCGCTCACTGCCGGGCTTTCCTGCCTGGTGGCTGCACGGATCGACGGCCAGGGCGCAGGGCCTCTGCACCGGGCCCAGGTGGCACTCGAAACCCTGGAGCAATGCGCGGACCGCCATCTGGGCGGACACATCAAAACCACCACGATTCAGGCCAGCCAAGCCCAGGATCTGCAACGTCTGGCGCTACAGTTTTTAGAGAATGCAGGCAGCATAGGGGCATCGATGACATCGACGCCATGGGCGAGCACAATGGGGCATTCTGTCCGGAGTCACTAATTTTGATGTACACCGCCAAAGGCCAGCTCGATCGGAATGCGCTGATCCGCCAGCATGTACCGCTGGTTCGACGGATTGCGCACCACATGATTGCCAAGCTGCCCCCGAATGTGGAGCTGGACGATCTGATCCAGGTCGGCATGATGGGCCTGGCTGAAGCCCTTTCACGCTACGAACCCACCCAAGGGGTCCAGTTTGAAACCTTTGCCACCCAACGCATTCGTGGCGCCATGCTCGACGAGCTGCGCGAAGGCGACTGGATGTCCCGCAGTTCACGCAAAAGCCAGAAAGACATTGAACAAGCCGTCAACCGCCTGGAACAGAAACTAGGACGCAGCCCCCTGGAATCTGAAATTGCCCAAGAAATGGGCCTGGACCTGGACGCCTACCAAAGCCTGTTGGGCAAAGTGCGCGGCACCCAGCTGGTGTACCTGGAGGACATGGGGCACGGCAGCGAGGATGAAGACAGTTTTCTGGATCGGCATGTCTCCGACACCGATGCCGACCCCGTGGAGTTGCTGCGTGACAACCGCCTGCGCTCCGCCTTGGTCAAGGCCATCCAGAATCTCCCGGAACGCGAACAGCACATCATGAGCATGTACTACGAAATGGACATGAACCTCAAGGAAATTGCAGCGGTTCTGGGCGTCACCGAGTCACGGGTCTGCCAACTGCACAGCCAGTCGATTGCCCGGTTGCGGGCCAAGATGCGTACACACTGAAAATCCATTCCCATATTGCAGTGGGAACGTGGATGGCACAGCGCGTCAGCTGGCACCCCGGTAAATGCGGGCGGCAGCAGCACCCGACGAAGAACCCAAACCTGCGCCATAAGTCGTGGCCCCGGGTGCGGGAGGCAAGACCACCGCCACCTGGCGGTCGGTGATGGCCGACAAACGCAGCACGCCCTCACGCTGGGCAGAGAGTGCCGATTGCACCTTGGCCAAACGCTGCTGCAAACCCGCACCCAGGGGACCCGACTGGCCGTCCATGGCCTGCGCCAGGGCGATCGCTCCTTGGCGCAATTGTTCTGTGCAGCCCTGCAGTGCGACCGGATCACCGGCAATCAACGCCGCCGAGACAGCTTCCAACTGCGTCTCCACTGCGCTCAGCGCCTGCTCCGGGAACATGGTGTAGAAAAGAGAAAGGCGAGAGGGGCCGGAGGTTCGAAGGGTCAGCCGGTCTGGCCTCGCCGGGACAGAATTTCCTCGGCGCCGGACAGCAGCTTGTCGGCAATGGCTTCGGCATCGATCTTGAAAGTACCTTGCTCAATGGCCGCCTTGACGGCCTTGACACGGTTGGCATCGAAATCGCCCGTGGATCGGGCCATGCGGTCCAGGGCGCGGGCACTGTTCGAAACGGTGACGGGCACGCCGGAGGCCAGCGCCGCAGGAGCGGCACTTTTGGCAACGTCCTCTGCGGCAGGCGCAGCGGCTTTGGCCTGCCTTGCTGAGACCTGTTGCGCTAGCGCGCTCGGGAGTTCCGGTTTTTGACCAATCTTCATCGCTCTCTCCACCACCCCGTTGGATGTGGGGCATCAGTAGCAATGTTTTCGACCTGTTTTCAGGCAACTTTAGCTTTTTTTGACGCCCATAAGGTCACAAAGAAACCTCAATGGTTCCATTTTCGTTCACAACACCATTGATAAGCCGCCCATTATCCATACGGACGCGCACAGTCTGGCCCGGCGCGCCGGTGGTCAGGGCCTGCCCTGCCGACGTGATGGCATAACCTGGGCCTTGTGCGACCACCCGCACCTGGGCGCCCGCCCGGAACAAAGCCAGGGGACGGATCATGGACTGCCGCAAGGCCTGGCCCGCGAGCAATTGGCGAGACGCAGTTTGACCGATCCACAGATCCGGACGGGCCAGGACGGCGGCCTGGTCATCGGCCCAGTCCACCTCGCTCTGCGTGGCATCGGCCTCCGTCAAGACCGCACCGGGGGCCACATTGCTGGTCAGGACCCAGGCGGGGCCAAAGGCCTTGATCGTCACCGGCAGGAAAACATTCCAGGCGGCCACGCCATCCAGGCAGCGCAAGCCCAGGCGCGTGCGCCCCCAGAGCCGGGCCCCGGGGGGAAGATAAGGCTCCACCCTGGCACAGGGCGCCAATTTCAAACGGGGATCGAGGTTGCCGACGCTGACTTCCATGCGCAAGGGCAGGCTTTGGGGCTGGCTGCGCGCCAGCGCATCGGTCAACCAACGCTGCGTCAAGGCCCCCATCTCACCCGCCGGGTTGGCGGGGGCCTGCGCCCACACCGTGCTGGCAGACCCCAGCGCAGCCCACACCATCCAGGCCCCTACGGGTTTGGCCAACGCCTGGCACAGGCCAGCAAACGACCGGGAGGTCGGAAAAAAGAAAGGGGGGTGTGGCATGGAGAACTCCTCGGACATGAACGGGCAGCACGACCGCACAGACCCTTTCACGCCCCGCACTTTACGCAGGATCGCCCCCGACAAACCCCTGAAATGCACACCGAACTCCACGTTCTTTCCGCTTTAGAAAACGCGCCTGCTTTTCATAATCCTTACACGCCGGCGATACCCCTGCCCCGGCGCATTGACCACCCAGGGTGCGAGGCTCCCATGCTTGACAAGATGACCGACCGGCTGGATTTTCATGGCAACGCCCTGTTGCTGCGTGCCGAACGCCAGCGCGCCATCGCCAGCAACATTGCCAACGCCGACACCCCCGGCTATGCCGCACGCGACTTCAAGTTTTCCGACGCCTTGGCGGCCTCCACTGGCAGCAGCAAGCCGGGCACCGCCCTGCGACCGTCCGACAGCGCCTCCAGCCGCACCGGCCTGACCGACTCCCGGCACATTCCCTTGTCCACCGTGGGCATCGGCAGCGCCAGCGGTGCCGACAAGCTCGGCTACACCGTGCAGACCCAGCCCGGGCTCGACAACAACTCCGTCGATCTCGACCGGGAACGCGCCAACTTCGTGGACAACGCCGTGCGCTACGAGGCCACTTTGCGCTTTATCAACGGCCAGTCCAAGACCATGCTCAGCGCCATCCAGGGGCAGTGAACCGGGCTGTGAGCTCCTACGGTCCAGACAACGGAATCCACCATGTCCATGTTCTCCATCTTCAACGTCTCGGGCAGCGCCGTCAGCGCGCAGGCCCAGCGGCTCAACGTCGTGGCCAGCAATCTGGCCAACGTCGATGCCGTGGCCGGCCCGGATGGCCAGGCCTACAAGGCCCGCCAGGTGGTGTTTCAGACCACCCCGATGGGCGCGGACAGCGCGGCGGGCGTGCGCGTCACGTCCATCAACGAAAGCCAGACCCCCGGGCGGCGCGTGCACGACCCCAGCCACCCATCGGCCGATGCCGAGGGCTATGTCAACCACTCCAACGTGAATGCGGTGGAAGAAATGGTGAACATGATTTCGGCCTCGCGCTCGTACCAGAACAACGTCGAGGTCATGAACACGGCGAAGTCACTGCTGCTCAAGACCCTGCAGCTGGGCCAGTAATCTTTTGAAAGACAGTCCGCCATGATCACCACCACCAACACCGCCGCGACATCGGCCAGCACAGCCGCCACCGCGAGCACCGTCACCCCCAAGGCCGATGCCGCGACCGACCCGGCGGCAGCGCAGGACCGGTTCCTGAAACTGCTGGTCGCCCAGCTGAACAACCAGGATCCGATGAACCCGCTGGACAACGCCCAGATGACCTCGCAAATTGCGCAGATCAACACCGTGACGGGCATCCAGCAGCTCAACGAAACCGTCAAAGGCATGGTCAGCCAGTTTGCCAACCAGCAATTGATGGCCGGCAGCGCCATGGTCGGCCGGGTGGTCATGGTGGAAGGCAACACGCTGGCGCGCAATGCTGACACCGGGGTGGCCAGTGCAGGCTTCGACCTCAGCGGATCGGCCGCCAGCGTCACGGTGCAGGTGCTCGACGCCAGCGGCAAAGAGCTGGGCACGGTAGAAATGGGCTCACTGAACGCGGGACGGCACAGTTTCGAGTGGGATGCCTCGGCCTACCAGGGCAAGGATGCCTTGCGCTTCAAGGTGCTGTCGACCAACGGCAAGGCCGACGTCGCCAACACCCCGCTGAGCATCGACCAGGTCACCTCGATCAACCTGGACAACGGCGCCATGACCATGCAACTGGCCGGCGGTGCCACCACCACCTTCAGCACGGTCAAGGCCATCCTGTAAGCCATCCCCTTCATTTCGTCTTTCGTTTTCCCGTCAGGAGCACACCATGGCTTTTCAACAAGGTCTTTCCGGCCTGAATGCCGCCAGCAAGAATCTCGATGTCATCGGGCACAACATCGCCAACTCCGGCACCACGGGCTTCAAGGCCTCGCGCACCGAATTTGCCGATATCGTGGCCACCTCCATGGGTGCTTCGGGCGGACTGAACACCGGCTTCGGCGTGGAAGTGGCCGCCGTGGCCCAGCAGTTCTCGCAAGGCAGCCTGACCATCACCGGCAACAACCTGGACCTGGCCATCAATGGCAACGGCTTTTTCCAGATCCAGCAACCCAACGGCTCCCTGGCCTACACCCGGGCGGGCGACTTCAAGCTGGACAAGGTCGGCAACATGCTGACCAACGGGGGCGGACAGGTCATGGGTTACAAGGTCGACCAGGCCTCGGGCCTGAGCAGCTCCACGACCACGCCCCTGAGCTTTCCGTCGGGCGCGCCGATTGCTGCGCAAAAGACGACCTCGATCACGGCCGCATTGAACCTGGATGCGCGGGCGCAGGATGCAGTTGGCGTGGCGGCCGTGGCAGCAGACCCTGCGGCCGTTCCGCCCGTGGCCGCCAAAGCCGCGATTCCGGCGACCCCGGCATCCACCTACGGCACCTCCATCAATGTCTATGACAGCCAAGGCGTTGCCACCCCGGTCAATCTGTATTTCCTCAAAAATGGCGCGAATACATGGGAGGTCTACACCGACCTTGCTGCCGCAGAGACGGACTTGAAAACAGCCGCCACTGCCGGCCCAGGCACCGCTTTGGCACCCACAGCCTCCCTGGGTCAGCTGAAGTTCAATGAAAACGGCGCGTACGACCCCACCTCCACGTTCACCACGCTGAACGTCACCCCCGCCGCCAACCCCAACCAGGGAGCGCCCGCCCCCCTGGTCGAACCGTTTGATGTCACGGTTGACCTGTCCCAGGTCACCCAGTTCGGCAACAAATTCGCCATCTCGGACCTGAAGCAGGATGGCTACGCCTCCGGCACCTTGACCGGCATCAACATCTCCGACAGCGGCATGGTCATGGCCAGCTACTCCAATGGCATGACCCGCGCCGAGGCCCAGGTGGCCCTGGCCACCTTCCGCAACCCGCAGGGGCTGACGCAGGTGGGCGGCAACAACTGGGTCGAGTCGGCCGATTCCGGGCCTTTTGTGATGGGCAAGCCGGGGGATGGCCAGTTCGGCGGCCTGCGCTCGGGCGCCCTCGAAGACTCCAACGTGGACCTGACCGCCGAGCTGGTCAACATGATGACCGCCCAGCGGGCCTACCAGGCCAACGCGCAAACGATCAAGACACAGGACCAGGTTCTGTCCACCCTGGTCAACCTGCGTTAAGCCCGGCTAAGCCCCAGGAGCCCCTATGGACCGCATCATCTACACCTCCATGACGGGGGCCAACGCCGCCGCCCAGCGCCAGGCCGTGCTCTCGCACAACCTGGCGAACGCGTCCACCCAGGGCTTTCGGGCCGAAATGGCCACCTTCCGCTCCGTGCCCGTGCAGGGCGAAGGCGCCAACACGCGGGTGATGGCGCTGGAGGCCACCTCGGGCCACCTCAACACCCCCGGCCCGGTGCAGCGCACCGGGCGCAACCTGGATGCCATGGCCGCCGGCAATGCCTGGTTTGCGGTGCAGGGCCTCGACGGCACCGAGGCCTACACGCGGGCGGGCAGTTTCGAGGTCTCGCAGGCCGGCCAGCTGGTCACCGCCAACGGCCTCACCGTCCTGTCCGACGGCGGGGCGCCCATCGACATCCCGGCGGGCTCGGAAATCTCCCTGGGCTCGGACGGCACCATCACCGCCAAGCTGCAGGGCCAGCCGCCAGCCCCGGCGGGCCGGCTCAAGCTGGCCACCCCGACGCCCGAAGACCCGCTGCGGCGCGGCGACGACGGCCTGTTCCGCGCCACCTCGGGCGACCCCGTGCCCAACGATGCCACCGCCCGCCTGCTCAGCGGGGCCCTCGAAGGCTCGAACGTGAATGCCGTCGAGAACATGGTGGGCATGATTGCCGCCGCACGCCAGTTCGAGCAGCAGATGCGCCTGATGCAGACCGCCGAGACCAACGACAAATCCGCCAGCCAGCTGCTCAGCCTCAACGGTTGAGCCTGACGCCCCCGCCTCCAAGGAACCGCCATGATCAACTCGCTCTGGATCGCCAAGACCGGCATGTCCGCCCAGCAGACCCAGCTGGACGTCGTCTCGCACAACCTGGCCAACGTGTCCACCACCGGCTACAAGCGCGCCAACGCGGTCTTTGAGGATCTGATCTACCAGAACCTGCGCCAGGTCGGGGCCAACAACACAGAGCAGAACCAGCTGCCCACCGGCCTGCACTGGGCCTGGGGGTGCGCACCGTGGCCACCAGCCGCAACTTCACGCAAGGCGGCCTGCAGGAGTCGCAAAACCGGCTGGATGTGGCCATCAATGGCAACGGTTTCTTTGAAGTCACCCAGCCCGAC
>JAQUDN010000280.1 GCA_028685665.1 Burkholderiaceae bacterium
AGATGAACCGCCGCGAAGGCCTGGACGCCATCCTCGACATGGTCGAAGAAAGCGCGCCCGAGGGCTTCGAGCGCATCGAAGACGTCACCGACCCGGCCGTGCTGGCCGAATGGGTGCAGGCCTACAAAAAGACCGCCGGCCACCAGCAGACCCCGCGCTGACACCCGCCTGCACCCGCCGCGCCAGCACGCCGCGGTGGCCTGCGGCGGGGCGGCGGTCACGGGGAGGACTGCCGGGCCCCGGGCACTGCCGATAATGCAGTGCATGACCCGCCCCCGCCAATACCTCTATCCGCACCGCGAACCCGCCACGCCCCAGGACGCCGCCACCGTCCTGCTGCTGCGTGACGCCACCGGCCCCGACGGCCACCCCACCCTGGAAGTGCTGATGACGCGGCGCTCCGCCCAGGCCAGCTTTCTGCCCGGCGCCTATGTGTTTCCGGGCGGCCGCATCGACCCCGAAGACGCCACCGTCCACGGCGCCGCAGACCCCCGCCCCGCGCAGCACGGCGCCCCGCTGACGGCTGCGATCGCCGCCATCCGCGAGAGCTTCGAAGAAATGGGCGTGCTGCTGGCCCGCCACGCCGACGGGCGCATGGCCGACGCGCGCGACATCGCCGCCCTCGACCGCGCCCAGCCCTTCGTGGCCCAGTGCCAGGCCCAGGGCCTGCGGCTGGCCGCCGACCAGCTCTACCCCCTGGCGCACTGGACCGGCGACCGCGACATTCCCCGCCGCTTTGCCACCACCTTTCTGGTCGCGCGCATGCCCGAAGGCCAGACCCCGGTGGCCGACGAAGCCGAGCAGTTCGAACCCGTCTGGGTGCGCCCCGCCGAAGCCCTGGAGCGGCACGCCGCCGGGCAGTTCTTCATGATTTTTCCGACCATCCGCACGCTGGAACGGCTGTCGGGCTTCACCCAGGTGGACGCCCTGCTGGCCACCTGCGCGGGCGAGGCCCCGCTGTGGACCTGCTGCCCGCGCTCGGGCCTGCTGGGCGGCAAGGAAAGCCGCTACATGGAACACGAAGCCCCGTTCGGCGAACTGGCCATGGTCTGCCCCGACGGGCAAATCGTGCACCCGCTCGACTGGCAGACCGAACGCCCCGTGGCGCTGCGCAAGAACCTGCAGCGCCTGACCGCCCCCAACCCCGGCGTGATGACCGGCCCCGGCACCAACAGCTACCTGGTCGGCGACCCCGACACCGGCTACATCGCCATCGACCCCGGCCCGGCCGATGCCGGGCACCTCGACACGCTCTGGCGCGCGGCAGGCGGCGACATCCGCCTGATCGTCTGCACCCACTCGCACCCCGACCACTCGCCAGGCGCGGCGCCGCTGCAGGCCCTGTGCGTGCGCCACGGCCGGGCGCAGCCGCCCATCCTGGGCCTGCCCTCGGCCCCCACCGCCCGCGCGGCCAGCGCCTTCACCCCCGACCGGTCGCTACAAAACAATGAGCTGCTCACGCTTACCGGGAAAGGCCCGGAGGGCGAAATCACCCATACCCTGGAAGTAATCCACACCCCCGGCCACGCCGCCAACCACCTGTGCCTGCTGCTGCGCGAGGACGGCCTGCTGTTCAGCGGCGACCACATCCTGAATGGCAGCACCACCGTCATCGATCCGCCCGACGGCAATATGGCCGATTACCTCGACTCGCTCGACCGCCTGGCCGAACGCTGCGCCGCCGAGGGCGTGGAATTCATCCTGCCCGCGCACGGCTATGTGCTGGGCAACGCCCCCCAGGCGATTGCGGGCCTGAAAGCCCACCGCCTGGCGCGCGAGGCCAAGGTGCTCGCCGCCCTGCAGGCCCTGCCCGAGGGCAGTGTCGAAGACTGGGTGGCGCACGCCTATGCCGATGTGCCACCGCGCCTGTGGCCCGTGGCCCAGCGCTCCCTGCTGGCGCATGTGGAGCGCATCCGCGCCATGGAGCCCGGCAATGACTGAGCGCAACCCAGAAACCAGCCATGTGCGCCTGGCCAAGCGCCTGGCCGAGCAGCTGGCCTGCTCGCGCAGCACCGCCGAGCAGTACATCGAAGGCGGCTGGGTGCGCATCGACGGTCAGACCACCGAAGCCCCCGGCGCCCGCGTCGCCCCGCACCAGCAGGTGACGCTGGACCCCGATGCCAGCCTGCTCGAACTCACCCCCGTCACGCTGCTGCTGCACAAGCCCGCCGGCTTCGAAGCCGGCCTGGGCGGGCCGGCCGGTGCCCAGGGGGCTCCGGGCAGCCACGGCAGCCGCAGCCAGGGCGCGCCGCTGGCGGTCACGCTGCTGAACGCCGCCGCGCACCTGGCCGAGGACGCCTCGGGCCTTCGCGTGCTGCAGCGCCATTTCAAGCTGCTCGAATGCTTCACGCCGCTGCCCACCGAGGCCAGCGGCCTGGTCGTCTTCACCCAGGACAAGCGCATCGCGCGCAAGCTGGCCGAAGACATCGAATCGCTGGAACAAGAGTGCATCGTCGAAGTGGCCGGCCAGATCGCCCACGGCGGCCTGCAGCGCCTGTGCCACGGCCTGAGCTTCAATGGCCGACCGCTGCCCCCCATCAAGGTGAGCTGGCAAAGCGAAACCAAGCTGCGTTTTGCCCTCAAGGGCATCCGCCCCGGGCAGATTCCGGCGATGTGCGAGGCCGTGGGCCTGCGCGTGCTGGCCCTCAAGCGCATCCG
>JAQUDN010000112.1 GCA_028685665.1 Burkholderiaceae bacterium
GGCACTGGCCCGCCGGGACAGGGGCAGTGCGAGCGCGGCCAGGCCCAGCCCCATCCACAGCCCCAGGCGCGACGGCAGATCGAGCCAGCCCCAGGCATGGGCCGGCCCCCAGCTCAGCGCCGCCGACAAGGCCGAAACCAGCACGCCCACCCCCATGAGCCCCGCGGCAAACAGGGCCCGGCGCCAGCGTGGCGCGATGACGCCATAGGCCAGCAGGCACGGAATCCACAGCCCCAGCGCCACGCACAGCACCTCGCCGCTGGGCGACAAGGACTCCAGCGGGGTCTGGCGCACCGGCAGCCAGGCCAGAAATGGGGTATCGGCCAGGGCGGCGGCCAGGGCCAGCTCCAGCCGCTCCAGCACCTGGCCCAGGGCAAAAGGCAGGGCGGCCGGAAACAGCAGGGCCGGGGGCCACAAGGCCAGCAGCACCAGGGCGCCGCGCGCCTCGGGAACAAACCAGCGGGCCCGGAAATGGCTCCACCGGTCGATGGCCCCCAGGCGCTCGAGCCAGGCCGCGCTCAGGGCCCCGATCAGCGCGCCGGCCGTGTTGAGCACCAGATCCAGGTTCGACGGGACCCGGCTGGGCAGGTAAATCTGCAAAAACTCCAGCAGCAAGGCCAAGAGCGCGCCCGCCAGCGCCGACACGGCGACCGCGCCACGCCCCACCCCCGTGCGCAGCAAGGCCAGCGCCAGCAAAAAGCCCAGCGGGGCATAGCCCCACAGGTTGGATGTGACATCGAAACCCGTCCAGTAGGGCGGCGGCAAAGGCGCCATCAGGAAGACCCCGGGATCAATGCCCTGTTCACGCCAGCCGGTAAAGGGGAACAGGCTGGCAAAGACAATCAGCGCGGCATAGATCAGCGCGAGGGGCCAGGCAGACGTCTTGTGCATGGTGCAGGCCCCGGGGCAGGCGCTTTCTCAGAAGGGTTTGACCACCACCAGCACCACCGCCACGAGCAGCAGCAGCACCGGCACCTCATTGAACCAGCGAAACCAGCCATGGCTGCGCCGGCTGGTCCCTGCGGCCAGCTTGCGCAGCAGCACGCTGCAGGCATGGTGGTAACCCACGGCCAGCAGCACCACCGCCAGCTTGGCGTGCATCCAGCCATTGCCCGGGCCACGGCCAATGCCATAGACCAGCCAGAGCCACAGGCCCAGGCCCAGTGCGGGCAGCGCCAGCAGGGTGGTAAAGCGCAGCAGCTTGCGCGCCATCAGCAGCAAGCGCGCCCGCTCGGCCTCCGAGCCGGGCGCCACCATCGCCAGGTTGACAAAAATGCGCGGCAAATAGAAAAGGCCGGCAAACCAGCTGGCGACGAAAACGATGTGAAGGGCTTTGATCCAGAGCATGGCGTCAGTGTAAAGGCCCCCTGGCGGGGCCCGCCGGGCCCTGCGCCGGGGGTGCGCGGGGAATCGGGCACAATTTTCCCCATGCACCTCCAAAGCCCCGCCCCCTTCCCGCTGAACCGCCCGCGCCGTCTGCGCCGCGACACCTTCACCCGCAACCTGGTGCGCGAACACGCCGTCACGCCCCACGACCTGATCTACCCGGTGTTCGTGCACGAAGGCCAGCAGCGGCGCGAAGCCGTGGGCTCGATGCCCGGCGTGGAACGGCTCAGCCTGGACCTGCTGCTGCCCGTGGCCGAAGACTGCGTGAAGCTGGGCATCCCGGTGCTGGCGCTGTTCCCGGTGATCGACGCCCAGCTGAAGACCCCTGACGGCAAGGAAGCCCTGAACCCCGACGGCCTGGTGCCGCGCGTGGTGCGCAAGCTCAAGGCCGAGTTTCCCGAACTCGGCGTGATGACCGATGTGGCGCTCGATCCCTTCACCAGCCACGGCCAGGACGGCCTGCTCGACGAGACGGGCTACATCCTCAACGACGAAACCGTCGAACTGCTCACCGGCCAGGCCCGGGTGCAGGCCGAGGCCGGCGTGGACATCGTGGCCCCCAGCGACATGATGGACGGCCGCATCGGCGCCATCCGCGAGGCGCTCGAAGCCCATGGCCACATCCACACGCGCATCATGGCCTACAGCGCCAAGTACGCCAGCGCCTTCTACGGCCCCTTCCGCGACGCCGTCGGCTCGGCCGCCAACCTGGGCAAGAGCAACAAAAAGGTCTACCAGATGGACCCCGGCAACACCGACGAAGCCCTGCGCGAAGTCGCCAACGACATCGCCGAAGGCGCCGACATGGTCATGGTCAAGCCCGGCATGCCCTACCTGGATGTGGTGCGCCGCGTCAAGGACGAGTTCCGCGTGCCGACCTTCGCCTACCAGGTCTCGGGCGAATACGCCATGCTCAAGGCCGCGGCCCAGAACGGCTGGCTCGACCACGACGCCGTCATGCTCGAAAGCCTGCTGGCCTTCAAGCGCGCCGGCGCCGATGGCGTGCTGACCTACTTTGCCCGCGACGCCGCCCGCCTGCTCCTCAAATAAGAGCGCCCTGCGCAGACCCTGCAAGCTCTGGAGCCCTTTTTGAGCGCAAGTACACCGTCGGATCTGCGCATCTTCCACCTGCAGCACAACAGCGCCCAGGAGCTGGAGGCCCTGCCCACCCAGCCGCCCGGGCAGGGCTTTGTCTGGATCGCCTGCACCCGCCCGGCGTTCCAGGCGCGGCTGGCCGAACTGCAGGCCACGCTGCAGGCCCTGGCCGGCATGCAGCTGGTCGACCTGCATGTCTCGGACCTGCTCAACGAACAGCTGCCCTCGCACTACGACTACACCTCGGAATACGACCTGCTGGTGTTTCGCCGCCTGACCACGGCGGCCCCCGGGAGCCCCCCGGCCGAGCCCGCCTTGCCGCGCAAGCGCAGCGGCCCGCCCGTGCTGCGGCGCATCGACACCCGCCCCGTGGGCCTGGCCGTGCTGGGCCCGGTGCTGCTGAGCGTGCACCCGCCCGACTGCGCCGTGCGGGAAGCCTATGCCGCACGGCTGCTCGCCAAGGCCGCCCCCGAGCTGCGCGAAGGCCGCAGCAACCCGGCGGCCGGCGCCCGCCTGCCCAGCAGCCCCTCGGACCTGATGCTGCGCCTGGTCAACCTGATGGTGGACCAGTACCTCGACCTGCGCCGCGACCTCACGCGCCAGCTCGACCATTGGCAGGCCGAGCTGCTGCAGCCCAGCGCGCGGTTCAGCAACTGGAGCGCGCTGCTCGACGCCCGCCTGTCGCTGCACCTGCTCGATGACATCTGCGAAGAACAGCGCACCGCCCTACAGGACTGGATCGATGCGCTGGCCACCTGGGAGCTGCCCGACAGCGCCGCCGGGCAGCGCGACCTGGACCTGCTCAAGGTGCGCAGCCGCGACGTGCTGGAGCACATCGAGCGCGTGGTGCACCACGTGCGGCGGCTCGAACACAGCACCGAGACCACGGTGCAGATGCATTTCAGCGTGCAAAGCCACCGCACCAACGACATCATGCGCACGCTGACGGTGATCACCGCCGTGTTCCTGCCGCTGAACCTGACGGCGGCGATCTTCGGCATGAATTTCGATGCCCTCCCCTTGATCCACAAGCCCGGGGGCTTCTGGTGGGCCATGGGCGCGATGGCCGGGATTGCGCTGGGGCTGCTGCTGTTTTTCTGGCGCAAACGCTACCTGGCACGCACCCGCGCCTGAGGCGCGGGGCCCGGCCGGCGCGGCGAGCCCACGGCGCCTTCGCGGTTTTCAGCCGAGGTGCTTGTCGAAGAACGCCAGGGTGCGGTCGCGGGCCGCCATGGCCGAGGCTTCGTCGTACGAGCCGCGCTGGTCGCAGTTGAAACCGTGGTCGGCCTCATACACATGCACCGGCACCTCGGGGTGGGCTTGGCTGAAGGCCTGCACGCCTTCGATGGGAATCCAGTGGTCGCGGTGGCCAAAATGGGCCAGCACCGGGCAGCGCGGCTGGCGCGCGATCTCTTCGGGCCCGGTGATGCCACCGCCGTAGTAGCTGACCGCGGCCGACAGGCCGTTCAGCGCACAGGCCGCGCGCCAGGTCATCAAGCCGCCCCAGCAAAAGCCCACGATGCCGACCTTGGCACCGCTGCGCGCAGCCGCGAGGTCGATGGCCGCCTGGATGTCGGGCAGGATGCCCTCGCCCGGCAGGGCATCGACCGCGGTCTTGAGGGCAAAACCGGCTTCCATGTCCTGCGGGGCGTAGCCCAACTCCACGCCCGGCTGGACCCGGTGGAACAGCGCCGGCGCCACCGCCAGGTAGCCGCGGGCCGCAAAGCGGTCCGCCACGGCGCGGATGTGCGCATTCACGCCAAAAATCTCCTGCAACACCACCACGGCCCCGCGGGGGGCGCCGTCGGGCTCGGCCACCCAGGCGGGAACCACACCACCATCGCTCGACGTCAGATCAACAAACTGGCCCATGCATGCACTCCTTGAAACAGGGAACGGGCTGGGGCGCCAGGCGCCACGCCCACCATGAAGGCACCCCGTGCGAGGCATCGGGGTGCTGTGAAAACGCGTTCACGTTCTAATGCGGCCCTGGGCCGCAGGCCTGCATTTTTGCAGCAGATACGCGCCCGGGCAAAACCGCCCCCCAGAGCCCCCGCAGCACGCACTCCCGGAGAACCCCGATGGACCTCAAACCCCTGATCACCCTGCTGGCCATCGTCAACCCCCTGGCCATCGTGCCCTTCTTCATCCACTACACCCAGGGGTTTTCGCCGCTGCAGCGCCGCCGCACCATCCGGACGGCGGCCCTGGCCTCGTTTTGCGTGATTGCGCTGTGCGCCCTGCTCGGGCTGCAGATCCTGCAATTTTTCGGCATTTCGCTGCAGAGCTTCCAGGTCGGCGGCGGCCTGTTGCTGCTGATCAGCGCCATGAACATGCTCAACGCCCAGCCGGCCGAGGCCAAGCCCCACACCAAGGAATACGAAGAAGGCGCCGAAAAAGCCGCCGCCGGGGCCAGCATTGCCGTGGTGCCGCTGACGATTCCGCTGCTCACGGGGCCGGCGACCATGTCCACGGTGGTGATCTACGCCGACCGGGCGCAAACCCTGCTGCAGCACGCGGCCCTGGTGGGCTATGGGGTGGTGATCGCGCTGGCCACGGCGCTGTGCTTTTCGCTGGCCGACCCGATCGCGCGCGTGCTGGGCAAGACCGGTATCAATGTGATGACGCGGCTCATGGGCCTGATCCTGGCCGCCCTGGCCGTGGAGGTGATGGCCGACGGGCTGGGCAAGCTGTTCCCGGCGCTGGGGGCCAGGTAGGCGCGGCCGCCAGAACGCGGCACGGCCCTGGCGGCCTGTGGGCATGCGGCGTTTCAGCGCACGCGCCAGACGTGGTAGCGCGCCCGCTGCAGGGCGTAGAACTCTCGCAAGCCCCAGGCCATGCCGCAGCCCACCAGGCCGCACCGCAGCAGCCAGCGCAAGGCATCCCTGCGGGGGGGGCGCCGAAACCGTGAATGGGTCATCGCAGAAACACTCCTTGCCAAGCCCCCCTGGAAATACCCGCGTCCGGCGCACCGTGCGCCCCAGGCGCCCCTGCCCTGCGCGCCGCGTCCTGGGCCCCCAAAGCCCGGGAATCGAGGGGTTGGCCCTTGCAAATTAACCGCGGTCTGTGACCGTTTGACGACCGTCGGCAATGCACCACACCGGTCGTTTCCGGGCCGGCCCAAGGCCTTGCGGGCGGTATGCTGGGGCGCCCTCTTTCTGCACCCCCCGCGTCACCACCGTGCCTCCTACCGTCCTGCCTGAACTTCTGGCCCTGGAACACACCATGGCGCTGGGCGGCGCACACCTGGAGGTGCGCGTGGTGCGGGAGGTCCACGCGGCCTCGGGCCCGCCGTTTCCCGTTTATGCGATCGGCATGGGCAACCCCAGCCCGGACGTCCCTGCGGTCGGTTTTTTTGGCGGCGTGCATGGGCTGGAGCGCATCGGGGCCGAAGTGGTGATGGCCTACCTCCAGCACCTCGTCATGCGGCTGCGCTGGGACCGCCTGCTGCACCAGCAGCTCGAACACATGCGCCTGGTGTTCATGCCCATCGTCAACCCCGGGGGCCTGTGGGCCGCCACGCGGGGCAATCCGAACGGGGTGGACCTGATGCGCAATGCGCCGGTGGAGGCCCTGGACCGGGTGCCTTTTCTGATGGGGGGCCAGCGGCTGAGTGCCGGCCTGCCCTGGTACCGCGGCCGCTGGGGCGCGCCGATGGAAGCCGAGAGCCAGGCCTTGTGCGAGGTGGTGCGCGCCGAATTGCTGTCCCGGCCCTTCAGCCTGGCGCTGGACTGCCATTCGGGCTTCGGGGTGCGGGACCGCCTGTGGTTTCCGTTTGCCCACACCCGCAAGCCGATTGCCCACCTGAGCGAGTTGCATGCGCTCAAGGCACTCTTCCAGGAGGCCCACAGCCACCACCAGTACATCATCGAACCCCAGAGCGCCCAGTACCTGGCCCATGGGGACCTGTGGGATTACCTGTATCTGGAGGCCTGCGAGAGGCAGGACCGCCTCTTTTTACCGCTGACGCTGGAGATGGGCTCGTGGATATGGGTCAAGAAGAACCCGCGCCAGCTGTTCTCGCGCATGGGCATGTTCAATCCGCTGATCGACCACCGCCAGCAGCGGGTGCTGCGCCGGCATCTGTCCCTGCTCGACTTCCTTTCCCGCGCAGCCTGCAGCCACCACCGCTGGGTCCCCGACCATGAGCGTTCTGCACAACACCGCGCCGATGCGCTGGCCGAGTGGTACTGAGCCCCCCATGGACACCTGGATCCTGCTGCGCGGCCTGACACGGGAATCGGCCCACTGGGGCCCATTTGCCGGCGATTTCGAGGCCGCGGTGCCCCAGGCCCGGGTGGTGGCGCTCGACCTGCCGGGCAACGGCCGGTGGTATGCCCAGTCCAGCCCGCTCAGCGTCCAGGGCATGGTGGCGGCGTGCCGCGCCGAGCTGGCCCGGCAAGGGGTGGCCCCGCCCTTTTATCTGTTCGCCATGTCGCTGGGCGGCATGGTGGCCACCGAATGGGCCCGCCAGGCCCCCTCCGACATCCGGGGCTGTGTGCTGGTCAACACCAGTTTTCGGGCCTTCAGCCCTTTCTTTCAGCGCCTGCGGCCTGCCAACTACGCGGCCTTGCTGGGACGGGTGCTGCCGCGATCGCCCGAGGCCAGCGAGCACATGGTCTGGCGGCTGACAAGCAATGCGCCCGCCCCGCCACCGGGCCTGCTGGAGCGCTGGGTGGCCGCCCGCGCACGCCACCCCGTCTCCCGCTCCAATGCCCTGCGCCAACTGGTGGCCGCGGCCCGCTACCAGGCCCCCACCACCGCGCCCGGCCCGCCCGTTCTGCTGCTGGCCAGCCAGAAGGACCGCCTGGTGCACAGCGGCTGCTCGCTCGCCATTGCCCGCCACTGGCACTGCGCCCTGGCCCGGCACCCCGAGGCTGGACACGACCTGCCGCTGGATGCGCCCGGGTGGGTGCTGGAGCAGGTGCGGCAATGGCGGCGGCAGACCGGCGCCTAGCCCCCTGCAGCGGCATCGAGCCCCTGGCCCGCCACCGCCGGCGGCCCGTGGGCCCCAGGGCTTCGGCCCCACACAGCGCCCTCGCTCAGCGCCCCATCTGCTCCAGCCACTGCGCCAGGTCCTGCGCCACCTGGTCGGAGGCTTCGGCCAGGGCCTGGGTGCCACCCGCGGCATCGGCACGGGCCGCGGGGCGCTGCACCGTGAAGACCCGCTGGCCCAGCAACACATCACCGCCGATCGCGGGCTCGACCAGCGTGGCGCGCAAACGCAGCAGGCCGGCGCTTTCGGTGGGGCTGGTGAAGACCTGGCTGAACTCCTCCAGGTCCACCCGCAACAAGGCCGGCAGCTTGCCGGCGATGCGGGCCTGGGCCGCAGCGCCCTCGGCCGTGAGCACCACACGGCGCTGGCCGAGCTGGTCGCGCAGGCGCAGCTGCAGCAACTGCGCGGGGGGCTGGCTCCAGCGGGCCAGGGTGTAGGGGCGCAACTGCCGCACATCCGCGTAAGCCAGGCGGTAGAGCACGGCGCTGCTGCCCTCGGCCCCTCCGGAGGCCTCGATGCTGGCCAGGGCCAAGGGCGGCAAAGGGGCGCGCCGGTCGACAGGCACCGGGGCCATGGCCCCCGGGCCAAAGTCGTATGGCACGGGGCGCAGGGGGGGCGAAGGCAAGGCCGCACACCCCGCCACCAAAAAGGCAGCCAACAAGGCTCCAAGGCTTGATGGACGGGCGATAGCAGCTATGGTTTTGATAGTTTTCATGGCGGTGGACCTCAAGGTTGGACCCGGGGGGCCTCGAAACCGGGTTCCCCGGGACCGGCGCTGGCGCGTCCCGGGCCATACAGGAAGAGCTGCGGGTTGTCGTTCACGCCGACGGCCGTGCGCCCCCACTGGCGGGCGGCCCGCGCGGCGTCTTCGGCGACGCGGTTGACGCGGGGCAAGGTGCTCTGGCCGAGCAGGTCGGCGGCCCGCGCCAGGGACTGGGAGCCCTGGGTGATCTGGTCGAGGGCGCCGCCCTCGGCGTTCAGGCGCTGGGTGGTCTGGCCGATCTGGCTGGCCATGCCCGCCACGCTGGCGCCGGCCTGCTGCAGCGCCTGCAGCGTTTGCCGGGCCTCGCCGGCCAGCGGCGGCAGGGCCGCCAGCGCCGGGTCGAGGCGCTGGATCAGCACGGTATCGAGCCGCTGCACCAGGGTGTTGGCGCTGGCGCTGGCCTGGCGGATCTGCTCCAGGGTGTCGCGGATGCGCTGCTGGTTGTCGTCGCCCAGCAGCTGGTTGATGCGGCGGGTGGACTCTTCGACCCGGGCCAGGATCGCCGGCGCCTGCTCGGCAATCCGCCCCAGGGGCGAGGGCTTGAGCCACAGGCGCGGCAGGCCACTCACACCGGGCGCCAAGGGGGCAAAGGGCGTGGCCGCGTCATCGAGCAGCACATGGGCCAGCCCGGTCACGCCCTGGTAGCCGAAGGTGGCGAAGGTGGTGGGGCTGATGGGCGCCTGTTCGTTCACGGCAATGCGGATCAGCACATGGCCCTTGGCCTCGGGGTCAAAGCCGATGCGCGCGACCTTGCCCACGGCCACGCCCTTGTAGCGCACCACCGCCTGGGGCTGCAGGCCGCTGACGCCCTCTTTGCTGGAGAGTTCGTACTCGCGCACATTGGCACTGTCGCGCGTGAGCCACAGGGCCAAGCCGACCAGCAGGCTGCTCACGATCAGCACGAAAAAGCCGGCCGCGAGGGCGTGGGACTTGTTTTCCATCAGGCTTCCTTGAAAACGGAGCGCCCCTCCAGCGGAGCCATGGCCCGCTGGCCGCGCTCTCCCTGGAAGAAATGGGCGATGAAGGGGTGGTCGAAACCGGCCACCTCGCGGGGCGGGCCGGTGACGATGACCCGGCGGTCGGCCAGCACCGCCACCCGGGTGCTGAGGGCAAACAGGGTATCGAGGTCGTGCGTCACCATGACCACCGTGAGGCACAGGGCGGCGTGCAGTTCGCGCAGCAGGGCGCAAAAGTCATCGGCGCTGCTGGGGTCCAGGCCCGCCGTGGGCTCGTCCAGCAGCAGCAGGGGCGGGTCCATGATGAGCGCACGCGCCAGCGCCACGCGCTTGACCATGCCGCCCGACAGGTCGGCCGGCATGCGGGTGGCGTGCTCGGGCTTGAGGCCCACCATCTGCAGCTTGACCAGGGCGGCATCGCGCACCAGGTCTGCGGGCAGGGTGCCCTGCTCGCGCAGCGCAAAGGCGATGTTGTCCAGCACATTGAAGGCCGAGAACAGCGCGCCGTGCTGGAACAGCATGCCCACACGGCTGGCGGCCCCCTCGCGGCCCATTTCGCCGGCCGGCCGGCCCAGCACCGTGACCTGGCCGCGCGTGGGCCGGGCCAGGCCCAGCAACTGGCGCAGCAGCACCGTCTTGCCCGTGCCCGAGCCGCCCACCAGCGAGATCACCTCGCCGCGCTGCACCGCCAAGCTGAGGTCCTGGTGCACGGTGAAGGCCTGGCGGCCCTTGCCGAAGACGGTGGACAGGCCGCGCACCTCGACGAGGGGCGCGGTGCCCGGCACGGCCGTCGGAGCAGAGGGCACGGCCACGGCCTCAGATCCCCACGCTCTTGAAAGCCACGGCAAACAGCGCATCGACCAGGATCACCAGGGTGATGGAGCTCACCACCGAGGCCGTGGTGCCCTCGCCCAGGCTCTGGGTGTTGGGCTGGACGCGCAGGCCCCAATGGCAGCCGACCAGCGCAATCAGCCCGCCAAACACCACCGATTTGGACACCGCCAGCACCAGATTGCCCGGTTTCACGGCCAGGGGCAGCGCCTGCATGAAATACGAGGGCGAAATGCCCATCGCCAGATCGGCGGCCAGCATGCCCCCGGCCAGCGCGGCCAGCGTGGTCCAGACGCTGATCAGCGGCATGGCCAGCGCCAGCGCCAGGGTGCGCGGCATCACCAGGCGAAAGCCGTGGGGAATGCCCATGACGCGCATGGCGTCCAGTTCCTCGGTCACGCGCATCACGCCGATCTGCGCCGTGATGGCCGAGCCCGAACGCCCCGCCACCAGAATCGCTGCCAGCATCGGCCCCAGCTCGCGGATCAGCGAAATGCCCAGGATGTTGACGATGAAGGACTCGGCGCCAAACTGGCGCAGCTGCAGCGACATCAGGTAGGCCAGCACCACGCCGATCAGAAAACCCACCAGGGCCGTGATGGGCAGCGCGGTGGCCCCCATGCGGTAAATGTGGCCCGAAACATCGCGCCAGGGCCCGCGCCGCGGCGCGCGCGCCAGCCGCAGCAGATCGAGCAGCAACTGCCCCACCAGCTGCACCCCATGCCGCGCGTGCTCGACGCCGTGCAGCACCTGCACCCCGAGCCGGTCCACGGCATCGGCCAACCGCCAGGGCGGCGGCGGGGGCGCCAGGGTGGTGAAGCCGGCCACGCGCTCCAGCATGGCGCGCTGGCCGTTCTGCAGTTGCAGGCGCTGCGGCCAGGCATGGCCCCAGTGGTTCCAGAGCAGCTGGGCGCCGACATGGTCCAGCCAGTCCAGGCCGCGCAGGTCCCAGCCCAGCGCCGCCC
>JAQUDN010000281.1 GCA_028685665.1 Burkholderiaceae bacterium
CCTGGTGCCGATCAACCTGCACTGGAAGAACGGCTACGTGAAGTGCGAAATCGCCCTGGCCAAAGGCAAGGCCGAGCACGACAAGCGCGACACCATCAAGGACCGCGAAGGCAAGCGCGAGGTCGAACGCGCGAGGAAGAGCCGCAACCGCTGAGCCCCGCCAGGAAAAAATACCAAAAGGCACTGCAGGCCCACAAAGACGAGCGGTACTAGCTCTCATTTCAGGAGCAAGCGCTCCCAAAAAATCGATTCTGATCAGTTCAGCATGGCCAGCGGATGAGCGTGGGCTGGCCAGGGACTGGCAAAGAAGGGCGCCACCATCTCTGGCCCCACGTCCTCGATGCGCACGGGGTTCCACTGCGGGGCGTGGTCCTTGTCGACCGCCAGGGCACGGATGCCTTCGATGGTCTCACTCTGGCCGGAGCGCAGGAAGAAGCAGTGGCGCACCATGTCGCGCTCCATGCGCAGGTCGTCGGCCAGGCCCATGGTGCGGGCGCGGCGGATTTGCTCCAGAACCACATGCAGCATCAACGGCGAGCGCTTGCGTAGGGTGGCGGCGGTGACGCGCTCCCATTCGCCCTCGGCCGCTTCCAAAGCAGTGACGATGGCGCCCACGTCGGGCAAGGAAAAATAGTGGTCGATTTGGGCCTGAAGCTCCTGGAATCGGGCGGTAGCAGCTATCAATTTTGAAGCAATAAAGGCCTGTGCAGCATCGCCATTGGCAAAGGATTGGCTGCCAAGCGCCTCCCACACCGCCGCCTGCTGCTCGGCCGGCAGGCAGCCATCGGCCAGGCCAAAGGCGATGGCATCGCCCGCACCAATGGTGTCGCCGGTGAGGGCCAGCCACTCGCCTACGCGGCCGGGGCAGCGGCTCAGGAAATAGCCCCCCCCCACGTCGGGGAACAGGCCAATCGCCGTCTCGGGCATGGCCATCTTGGTGCGCTCGGTGACGATGCGCAGCGAGCCGCCCTGGCTGATGCCCATGCCCCCGCCCATCACGATGCCGTCCATGAAAGCGATGTAGGGCTTGGGGTAGTGGTGGATCAGGTGATTGAGGGCGTATTCCTCGGTGAAGAAATCTTCCAGCAGCGGATTGCCCTGGCTGCCTGCCTGGTGCAAAAAGCGGATGTCGCCGCCGGCACAAAACGCGCCAAACGGGCCTTCCTTGTTGCTGCCACGCACGGCCACCGCCAGCACGGCTGGGTCATCCTTCCAGGCCAGCAATTGCGCCATCAGGTCGCGCACCATGCCCAGGGACAGGGCGTTCAGTGCCTTGGGGCGGTTCAGGGTGATCAGGCCCACTTGGCCACGCACTTCGGCCAATACGTCTGCAGTCATCTCCGTCATGGTTTTCCTTGCTCCGTCGAACGTTTGAAAGACGCAAACGATAACCGAGCCCATGCTCCCACCACTGTCCCGAGGGGGTCAAAAAGCGCCATGCCAGCGCACAGAAGCGCCAAGCAAAACGCCCTGCGCTGGGCAGGGCGTTTTCAAGAAAGCAGAAGCGGATTGCTGATCAGCCTTCGCGACCAGCGCGCTTGCGGTCGCTCTCCTTCAGGTGGCGCTTGCGCAGGCGCACGCTCTTGGGGGTGATTTCGACCAGCTCATCGTCCTCAATGAATTCGACGCCGTATTCCAGTGTCAGGTCGATCGGGGGGGTGATCTTGATGGCATCTTCCTTGCCGGACACACGGAAGTTGGTCAGCTGCTTGGTGCGGGTGGCGTTGACGATCAGATCGTTGTCGCGGCTGTGGATGCCGACGATCATGCCCTCGTACACGGGATCGTTCGCCTTGACGAACATGCGACCGCGATCGTCGAGCTTGCCCAGGGCGTAGGTGAAGATTTCGCCTTCGTCCATGGAGATCAGCACCCCGTTCTTGCGGCCACCGATCTCGCCCTTGTGCGGCTCGTAGCTGTCGAAGATGTTCGAGATCAGACCAGAGCCACGGGTCAAGTTCAGGAATTCGTTGGTGAAACCGATCAGGCCCCGCGCCGGAATACGGTATTCCAGACGCACGCGGCCGCGGCCATCGGGTTCCATATTGACCAGCTCGCCCTTGCGCTCACCCAGGGCTTGCATCACGCCGCCTTGGTGGCCTTCTTCGATGTCGGCAGTCACCAGCTCGATGGGCTCGCACTTCTCGCCGTTGATCTCCTTGAACACCACGCGGGGCTTGGAGACGGCCAGCTCATAGCCTTCGCGGCGCATTTCTTCCAGCAAGATGGTCAGGTGAAGTTCACCCCGGCCAGACACTTCAAAAATGCCGTCTTCGCCGGTTTCCTTGACGCGCAGGGCCACGTTGCGTTGCAGTTCTTTTTGCAGGCGGTCCCAGATCTGGCGGCTGGTCACAAACTTGCCTTCGCGGCCAGCCAGCGGGCTGGTGTTGACACAGAAGTTCATGGTCAGCGTGGGCTCGTCCACCTTGAGCATGGGCATCGGGGCTGGGTTGGCAGTGTCGGTAATGGTCACGCCAATGCCCAGATCGGCAATGCCGTTGACCAACACAATCTCGCCAGGTCCGGCCTCGGTGACCTGCACACGGTCCAGGCCCTGGAAAGTCAGCACCCGGTTGATACGGCCCTTGTAGGACTTGCCGTCTGGACCTTCCA
>JAQUDN010000113.1 GCA_028685665.1 Burkholderiaceae bacterium
TCCCGGCAGGTTACACCGGTTTTTCGGAGTTCCTCGCGACCATGACCGCCGAATTCTTCGAGACCGAATCCCCCCACGACGCGTGACCCCCCGCTCCACGACCGCCATGACACACCGCCCCCGATCCATCGACGTTCCCGGCGCTTCGCACAACGCGCCCATCCCCGCGGGCGCCCGCGTCGGCCCCGTGCTGTGCTCTTCGGCCATCTCGGGCAAGGATGCGGCCACCGGCCAGCTGCCAGCCGACCCGGCCCAGCAGGTCGTACAGGCGTTCGCCAACCTGAAAACCTTGCTGCATGCGGGCGGCGCCCAGCTGTCCGACGTGGTCAAGCTCACGGTCTATATCAAGGACAACGCCGTGCGCGAAGCCATCAATGCCGAATGGCTGGCCTGCTTTCCCGCCCCCCACGACCGCCCGGCGCGCCACATCCTGGTCTATGACCTGCAGCACGGCATGGCCTTGCAGCTTGAGGTCATGGCCGTCATTGCCTGACCCCGCTGCACCGCGCACCGCCGCGCAGGACACCCCCATCCCAAAAACAGGAGACACCATGATCATCGACTCGCACGCCCACATCCACATGCCGCCCGAGAGCTTCCGCTTCATGGCGGAACTCGTGGGGGGCCGCGCCAACCCCTACACCCTGCCCAAGATCCCCGAAGCCTCCATCCGCAAAGTGGTGGAAGACCAGCTCAAGATCATGGACTCCGTCGGCACCGACATCCAGTTCATCTCGCCCCGCCCCTACCTGCAGATGCACTCGGTCAAGCCCGGCAAGGTGACCGAGCTGTGGTCGCAGCACTGCAACAACCTGATCGCCGAGTTCGTCAAGATCGCCCCGGACCGCTTCCGTGGCGTGGCCGGCCTGCCCCAGTTCATGGACGAAGCACTGGAACAACGCGCCATTCCCGAACTGCGCCGCTGCGTCAACGAGCTGGGCTTCGTCGGCTGCCTGATCAACCCCGATCCGACCGAAGGCCTGGGCGACCCTCCCGGCATGGGCGACCCCTACTGGCACCCGCTCTACCAGGCCATGGTCGAGCTCGATGTGCCCGGACTCATCCACTCGGCCAGCAGCTGCAGCGAACGCGAGTCCTACACCCTGAAGTTCCTGAACGAGGAAACCATTTCCATCGTGTCCCTGCTGGGCGCCAAGACCTTTGACACCTTCCCCGACCTGAAGATCGTGGTGGCCCACGGCGGTGGCGCCATCCCCTACCAGATGGGCCGCTTCCGCTCGTGGAACGTGCGCAAGGGCGAAAAAGAGACCTTCGACGAACAACTCAAGAAGCTCTATTTCGACACCTGCAACTACAGCGAAGAGGCCATGGACCTGCTGCTCAAGGTGGCCGGCACCGACAACGTCCTGTTCGGCACCGAAAAGCCGGGCACCGGCAGCGCCCTCAACCCCCTCACGGGCCGGGACTACGACGACATGAAGCCCGTCATCGAAGGCATCGCCTGGCTGACCGAGGCGCAGAAAAAGAACATCTTCGAATGCAACTGCCGCCGCGTGTACAGCCGCGCCTTCCGCAAGGACGAGGACTGCTGAGCCCGTCCCGCCCCCGAAACCCGTACCGATCGCGCAGGAGACCTCCATGCCCTTGAGCAAAGAAGACAACGAGCTGTTGACCCGTGTTGAAAACGGCGCCCCCATGGGCGAGATGATCCAGCAGCACTACTGGCTGCCCGCCGTGCCCTCGGTCAAGCTGGAGGCCGACGGCGCCCCGGTGCGGGTGCGCCTGCTGGGCAAGAACTACGTGGCTTTCCGCGCCACCCATGGCGACGTGGGTGTGCTCGACGAGCAATGCGCGCACCGCAAGGCCTCGCTGGCCCTGGCGCGCAACGAGGACAACGGGCTGCGCTGCATCTACCACGGCTGGAAGTTCAATGTGAAAGGCGAGGTCGTCGAGGCCCCCAACCACACCGGCGACCAGGCACAGTTCTGCCAACACGTCAAAGTGAACCGCTACACCACCGTGGACCGGGGCGGTATCGTCTGGGTCTGGCTCGGCAAGGGCGAGACCCCGCCGCCCTTCCCCGAACTGCCCTTCGTGGACCTGCCGCCGCACCAGCGCTCGGTCACCAGCGTCGAAGTGCCCACCAACTGGGTGCAGGGCGTGGAGGCCTCGATGGACTCCTCGCACGTCGGCGTGCTGCACGAATCCACCACCCAGATCACCTCGGGCGGCGGCAACGAGCGCATGCTGATGACCCAGGCCCTGGCGCCCAGGCTGGAATTCGAAGAGCGTCCCTATGGCTACCGCTATGCGGCACTGCGCGCGCTGCCGGACGACAAGGTCTATGCCCGGGTGAACAACTTCGTGATGCCCTGGTACGGCATCATCTGCCCCCCCGATGCGAACAGCCCGACCACGGTGTTCTTCTCCACCCCGGTGGACGACAAGACCCACCGCGCCTGGTTCGTGCACTTCAACCCGAACCGACCCCTGGGCATGACCGTGATGTCGGCCTCGCCCGATGTCTGGAACTTCCCTCCCCTGCCCCCGGGCGATGCCAAGGACAACTGGGGCCAGAACCGCGACCTGATGAAGCGCGGCCACCAGACGGGCTTCCCGCAGCACCTGGGCACCGAAGACTTCGCCATGTTCATCAGCCAGGGCCCGGTGTACGACCGCACCGACGAACAGCTGTGTTCGGCCGATGGCGCCGTGATCCGTGTGCGCCAGCTGCTGCTGCGCGCCGCCAAGGAGTTCAGGGAGGGCAAGGCGCCCACGCAAGCCCACCATCCGGACCTGGACTACCGCACCATCCGCTCCGTCGGCGGCGTAGTATCCGCAGGCACCGACTGGCGCACCCTGGCCGACTGAGCCCGACGGCCGCTTCCAAGGAGACACGCACATGACCCTCGACCGGAGACATTGGCTGCTGGGCGCCGGCCTGGCCTTGGCCTCCCCGCTGGGCCTGGCCCAGATGGGGGACAAACCCACGATCCGCATTCTGGTGGGCCTGCCCCCCGGGGGCGGCACCGATTCCATCGCGCGCACCATCGCCGACAAGCTGCGCGAGGCGCTGGGCCAGCCCGTGATCATCGAGAACCGCGTGGGCGTGGGCGGCCGTCTGGCGGGCGATGCCCTGATGAACGCCAACCCTGACGGGCTGACCTACATGATCGCGCCCAATGCCACCCCGACCTTCCAGACCCTGGTGTTTGGCAAACAGGTGAAATGGGACCTCTGGCGCGACTTTGCGCCCGTGGCGGGCCTGGTGTCCTACCCCCTGGGCATGGCCGTGCACCCCTCGCTGGGCGTCAGCAATGCCAAGGAATTCGTGGAATGGGCCAAAGCCCACCCGCAAAAAGCCAGTTTCGGCACCCCCGGCACGGGCGGGCAGAACCATTTCCTGGGCGTGCAGTTCGCCAAGGTGGCGGGCATCGACCTGCCGGTGACACCGTACAAGGGCACGCCGCCGATGATCACCGACCTGCTGGGCGGCCATGTGCCGGCCGGCATCTCGCTGATGGACGAACTGGTCAAGCACCAGAAGGCCGGCAAGCTGCGCATCCTGGGCATCTTCAGCGACAAGCGCTCGGAGCTGATGCCCGACATCCCCACCTTTGCCGAACAAGGTTACAAGGTGCGCTCTGGCGATGGCTGGACGGCCATGTGGGCCCCGGCCAAGACGCCGGCGGCCGAAATCGCCCGCATGCAGCAGGCCCTGCAAAAAGTGCTGGCCCAGCCGGCGGTCCAGGACTACCTGATGACCAAGCTGTCCGTGCTGCCGCACTACCGCAATGCCGAGGAGATGGCCAAGGCCCAGCGCGAAGAGCTGGCGACCTGGGAGCCCATCATCAAGGCCTCGGGCTTCAAGCCTGAGTAAGCCGGGCTCCCGCCATGCTCAGCCCGGAGAAAAACCGCCAGCTCACCCAGGTCGGCCCTGGCATGCCCATGGGCGAGGTGCTGCGCCGCCACTGGCACCCGATTGCCGGTGTCGATGCCCTGGACCGCCAGCCCGTCCAGGCCGTGCGGCTGATGGGCGAAGACCTGGTGCTGTTCAAGACCCAGGAGGGCGAGTACGGCCTGACCGAGCGGCATTGCGCCCACCGCAGCGCCGACCTGTCGTATGGCTATGTCGAAGCCCGGGGCCTTCGCTGCAACTACCACGGCTGGCAGTTCGATGTCGAGGGCCGCTGCATCCAGCAGCCCTTCGAGGAAGCGGTCAACCCCCAGGCCCGCGCGCAGTGCAAGGTGCGCCTGAAGGCCTACCCGGTGAAAGCCAAGGCCGGGCTGCTGTGGGCCTACCTGGGCCCGGCACCCGCGCCAGAATTGCCCGACTGGGAACCCTTTCACTGGGAAAACGGCTTCGTCCAGGCCGTGTTTGCTGAAATTCCCTGCAACTGGCTGCAGACCCAGGAAAACGCCATCGACCCCGTGCATTTCGAGTGGATGCACGCCAACTGGAGCCGGCAGCTGCGCGGCCAGCTGCAAACCCCTGCCGACTACGCGCCCACCCACCTGAAGCTGGCGTTCGAGGAATTCGAGCACGGCTTTCTGTACAAGCGCGTGTCCGAAGACACCAATGAACAGCACCCGCTGTGGACCATCGGGCGGGTGTGCCTGTGGCCCAACGGCTTCTTTTTGGGCGACCACTTCGAGTGGCGGGTGCCCATCGACGACGAGAACACCCTGAGCGTCACCTGGGCCTTCCTGCGCGTGCCCCGCGAGGCCGAGCCCTGTGTGCAAACCAGCATCCCGACCTGGACCAGCCCGATCAAGGACGAGCGCACCGGCCGCTGGATCACCAGCCACGTGATCAACCAGGACATCGTGGCCTGGGTGGGCCAAGGCCGCGTCACCGACCGCAGCCGGGAGAACCTGGGCGCCAGCGACCGGGGCATTGCCCTGTTGCGCCGCCAGCTGTTCGACGACATCGAGGCCGTGCAGGCCGGGCGCGACCCCAAGGGCGTGCTGCGCGACCCTGCCCAGAACCAGCGGGTGTTCCTGCCCAGCGATGCGCGCGACTTTTTCCTGAACGGCCTGCCCCTGGCCGACTACCAGCGCCACCCGAAATGGGCCCGGCTGCTGCAGCACTTCATTTTTCATGCCGGACAGCCCGAATGGGTACAGGCGACCCACGAAGCCGCCACCGGCGTGAAGATCCAGCCGATCGACGTGATCGACCTTTGAATCGAGACAACGAGGACCCCAAGAGATGACCGCCCCCACCCCCCTGCAGGTTCGCGTGCGCGCCACCACCTACGAAGCCGAGGGCATCCTGGGCTTCGAACTGACCCCCCTGGCCCCCGCCACCGAACTGCCCGCCTTCACCGCCGGGGCCCACATCGACCTGCACCTGGACAAGGGCCTGGTGCGCAGCTACTCCCTGCTCAACGACCCGCAGGAACGCCACCGCTACTGCATCGCCGTCAACAAAGACGCCAAGAGCCGCGGCGGCTCGCGCTACCTGCACGAGGCCCTGCGCACCGGGAGCCTCCTGACGATTGGCGCACCGCGCAACAACTTCCCGCTGGACGAAACCGCCCCGCACCACGTGTTCATCGCCGGCGGCATCGGCATCACGCCCATGCTGGGCATGGTGGCCCGTGCGCGCACCCTGGGCACGCCCTGGACGCTCTACTACAGCGCCCGCACCCGCCAGAACGCCGCCTTTGTGGACACCCTGCAAGCCCAGGCCGCCGAGACCGGCGGCACGCTGGTGCTGAACTTCGACCAGGAACCCGGCGGCAAGATGCTGGACCTGAACGCCATCGTGCAGGCCCTGCCCGCCGGGGCGCATGTGTACTGCTGCGGCCCGATTCCCATGCTCGAAGCCTATGAGCGGGCCACGGCCGGCCTGCCGCCCGAGCGCGTGCACATGGAGTATTTCGCAGCCAAGGACGCGGCCGCCACCGACGGCGGCTACACCGTGGAGCTGCGCCGCAGCGGCAAGACCCTGTCCATCGAAGCCGGCCAGACCATCCTGGACGCGCTGATCGCCGTGGGCACCGAGCCGCCCTATTCCTGCCGCGAAGGCATCTGCGGCACCTGCGAAGTCCGGGTGCTGGAAGGCACCCCCGACCACCGCGACCTGGTGCTCAGCCAGGCCGAGAAACTCGCCAACGACCGGATGATGGTCTGCTGCTCCGGCGCCAAGTCCCGCACGCTGGTGCTGGACCTCTGACTGCTTTTCCTTCCCCTCCCATTCCTACGAGACAAGCCATGAGCGAACCCCTGATCACCTACGAACTCGACGGCAATGTGGCCCTGATCGGCCTGAACCGCCCCGACAAGCGCAACGCCATCAACGACCCGCTGATCGACGAGCTGCGCGCCGCCGTGCTGCGCGCGCACGAAGAGGCCGATGTGGCGGTGCTGTTCGGCCATGGCAGCAACTTCTGCGCCGGCCTGGACCTGGCCGAGGCCCTGGCCCGCGCCACCGGCCAGATCAAGCCCCAGCGCAAGCGCCGCCGCCACAACTGGCACGAGGTGTTCGACCTGATCGCCCGCGGCCCCATCCCCTTTGTGGCGGCGCTGCATGGCGCGGTGGTCGGTGGCGGCCTGGAGCTGGCCACCGCCGCCCATGTGCGCGTGGGCGATGCCACCGCCCTGTTCGGCCTGCCCGAAGGCCAGCGCGGCATCTTCGTCGGCGGCGGCGGCACCGTGCGCATCCAGCGCGTGGTCGGCACCACCGTGATGATGGACATGATGCTCACCGGCCGCCTGCTGAACGCCGCCGAGGGCCTGCAAGCCGATGTGATCCGCTACACCACGCCTGCGGGCGAGGCCTTGGCCAAGGCCAAGGAACTGGCGGTGCGCATCGCCCAAAACAGCATCGACACCAACTGGATGATCATCAACGTGCTGCCCCGCATCCACGACCTGTCGCACGACGATGGCCTGTTTGTCGAGCAACTCAACTCCGCCCGCGCCCGCCCCCCCGAAGCCGAAGCCCGCCTGCGCGAGTTCGTCGATGGCAAGGCCAAAAAACTGCAAGAAAACCAGGCCTGAACGCCCCCCCCCGGAGACACCATGCACCCTGTGGACTTTTTCACCGTCAGCGAGGCCGAGCGCGCAAAAGCGCTGGCCCATGCCCAATTTGCCGCGGCTGAGGCGGCCAAGATTCCCGACATTCCCGCCAGCACCCCGCTGCGCCCGGTGAACCGCGTGGCCGTGATCGGCGCCGGCACCATGGGCGGCGGCATTGCCATGGCCCTGGCCAACATCGGCCTCCCGGTCACGCTGATCGATGCCCACCAGGACGGCCTGGACCGCGGCCTGCAGCGCGTCAAGGACAACTACGCCACCAGCGTGAAGCGCGGCAAGCTAGCCCAGGAAGACATGGACCAGCGCCTGGCCTTGATCACCGGCTCGGTGGACATGGCCAGCGTCAAAGACGCCGACATGGTCATCGAAGCCGTGTTCGAAGACATGGCGCTGAAGCAGTCCCTCTTCCGCCAGCTCGACCGCCTGTGCCAACCCGGCGCCATCCTGGCCACCAACACCTCGGGACTGGACGTGGACCAGATCGCCGCTGTCACCCAGCGCCCGCAGGACGTGGTGGGTGCCCATTTCTTCAGCCCCGCACACGTGATGAAGCTGCTGGAAGTGGTGCGCGCCGCCCAGACCGCCCCCGACGTGATCGCCACGCTCATGGACCTTGGCCGCCGCATGGGCAAGATTGCCGTGCTGGCACGCATCTACCCCGGCTTCATCGGCAACGCGCTGTTCCGCAACTACACCCGCGAAGCCCACTTCGCCGTGGAAGACGGCGCCCTGCCCCACGAGGTGGACGCCGCGCTCAAGCAATTTGGCTACGCCATGGGCCTCTTTGCCGTGCACGACATGGCCGGCAACGATGTCGGCTACCAGACCCGCAAGGCCCAGATGGCGACCCGCCCCCAGGATCGCCGCTGGAACGACCTGATTCTGAAGCTCTGCGACCTGGGCCGCCTGGGCCAGAAAGTCGGCAAGGGCTGGTACCGCTACGAGCAAGGCGACCGCACCCCGCACCGCGACCCCGAAGTCGAGCAGTACATCGCCGAGGAATCCGCGCGCATGGGCATCACCCGCCAGGCGATGGACGAGACCGAGATCCTCAAGCGCTGCCTCTACGGCATGGTCAACGAAGGCGCCAAGCTGCTGGAGCAAGGCATTGCGCTGCGCCCCAGCGACATCGACATCACCTACCTGACCGGCTACGGCTTCCCGGCCCACCACGGCGGCCCCATGTACCTGGCCGACCGCATCGGCCTGGAGCAGGTGCTGGCCGACATCGAGCGCTTCCACGCGCAGGACGGCACTTGGTGGCAGCCCGCGCCGCTGCTGCAGCGCCTGGTGCGCGAAGGCAAGACCTTCGCCAGCCTGCAATCCGACCAAACAGCACTGTACGGAACCTGATACGCTTGCCGTTTTTCAACCCAACGCCACGCCGCCCGCGTGGCGTTGTTCTGTACGGAGACCGATCCCATGACTGCCACGAACCTCTCCCCCAGCCTGAGCGCCCTTCTGGAGCGCGGCACCATCACCCGCACGCTGGGGCTGGACATTCAAAAGCTGGACAAGGAAGCCGGCACCCTGGAAGTGCACTACACCGCCACCAACGACTTTCTGAACCCCGCCGGCCAGGTGCAGGGCGGCATGCTCAGCGCCATGCTGGACGATGTGACCGGCATCCTGGTCCTGGCCATGGTGGAACCCGAAGGCTTTGGCTCCACCTTGACCTTGAACGTCTCGTTCATCGCCTCGGCCAAACCCGGCCTGCTGCGGGCCAAGGCCTACTTCGAGCGCCAAGGTAACTCCGTCTGCAACGTGCGCGGCGAAGTCTGGCAGGGCGAGACCCTGGTCGCCTCGGCCTCTGCCGTGTGCATGATCCGCCGCATGCGCTGAACTCCTGAAAAGAGAGCATTCAGCGCCCATGGATAGGCGCCTGGAGGCTTTTTTGAGGATCAAAACACCCCGGTGAGCACCCCGCCGCCGGGGCAGGCCCTCCGGCGGGGGCCGGCTGCGCCACAACGCGGGTCAATCCCCCAGCGGCAGGGCGCTGGTGCACTTGATGGCGTTCAAGCACACGCTGGAACGCACCCCGTTCACGCCCGGCAAGAGCGCAATCGTGCCCAGCAAGAAGTCCGACAAGGCCCGGAGGTCGCGTGCCACCACCTTGAGCACGTAATCGGAGTCGCCGGTCACGGCGTAGCACTCCTGCACATGGGCCAGGGCGCAGACGGTGTCGCGGAACTTGTCCACCTCGCGGATATGGCCGCGCTCCATGGTCACATGCACAAAAGCCAGCACGTCCAGGCCCAGTTGGGCGGCGTTCAGGCGCGCTTCGTAGCGCGTGACCAGGCCCATTTCTTCAAGCCGCCGGTGGCGCCGATGGCACTGCGCAGGCGACAGATGAACCGCCCGGGACAGGTCCAGGTTGGAGATCCGGCCCTGCTCCTGCAGGCAGGACAGAATGCGCAGATCGGTGGCGTCAAGCAGGTCCATGCAATGTTCTCTCCCCAAAAAGCCATTTAACTGATTTTTATCTCACAAACACGGGATTACCTTAGCGTATTTGCAATCCTATTGCGGGCGGTTTGGCCTAAATTTGCAGCCTTCCCCCGTCCTCCAGGAGCCTGTGCATGACCGATCTGTTTGAAAACCCCATGGGCCTGTGCGGGTTCGAGTTTGTCGAATTCGCCTCACCCACCCCCAACGTGCTGGAGCCCCTGTTCGAGCGCATGGGCTTCACGCTGGTAGCCCGCCACCGCAGCAAGGACGTGTTGCTGTTCCGCCAGGGCGAGATCAACTTCATCGTCAACCGCGAGCCCAAAAGCCTGGCCGGCTACTTTGCCGCCGAGCACGGCCCCAGCGTGTGCGGGCTGGCGTTTCGCGTGCGCGATGCGCACCAGGCCTACCACCGGGCCCTGGAGCTGGGCGCCCAGCCCATCGAGATTCCGACCGGCCCCATGGAGCTGCGCTTGCCGGCCATCAAGGGCCTGGGCGGCGCCCCGCTCTACCTGATCGACCGCTTTGAAGACGGCAAGAGCATCTACGACATCGACTTCGACTTCATCGAAGGGGTGGAGCGCCGCCCCCAGGGGCATGGCCTGAAGGTCGTCGATCACCTGACGCACAACGTCTACAAGGGCCGCATGGCCTACTGGGGCCAGTTTTACGAAAAGATCTTCAACTTCCGCGAGATCCGTTACTTCGACATCCAGGGCGAATACACCGGCCTGACCAGCCGGGCCATGACCGCCCCCGACGGCCTGATCCGCATCCCGCTCAACGAAGAGTCGGGCAAGACCGGCGGACAGATCGAGGAATTTTTGATGCAGTTCAACGGCGAGGGCATCCAGCACGTGGCCCTGCGCTGCGACGACCTGATCGCCACCGTCGATGCCCTGCAACTGGCCGGCATTCCCCTGATGACCGCCCCCAACGAGATTTACTACGAGATGCTCGAAGAGCGCCTGCCCGGGCATGGCGAACCCGTCGCCGAGCTGCAAACCCGCGGCATCCTGATGGACGGCAGCACCCACCAGGGCGAAAAACGCCTGCTGCTGCAAATCTTCTCGCAGACCCTGCTGGGGCCGGTGTTCTTCGAGTTCATCGAACGCAAGAACGACGAAGGCTTTGGCGAAGGCAATTTCAAGGCCTTGTTCGAATCCATCGAACGCGACCAGGTGCGCCGCGGCGCCATCCAGGTCGACGCGGCCGCCACCCCCACCTGAACCTCCTCCAAGGTCTTTCCCATGACACACGCACTGAACATCGTCATCTCAGGGGGCGGCATCGGAGGCCTCACGGCCGCCCTGGCCCTGCACCGCGCCGGCCACCAGGTCACCGTCTGCGAGGCCACCTCCCAGCTCAAACCCCTGGGCGTGGGCATCAACCTCCTCCCCCACGCCGTCG
>JAQUDN010000282.1 GCA_028685665.1 Burkholderiaceae bacterium
GTGGGCTCGTCGAGCAGCAGCAGGTTGGGGCGCTGCCAGACAATCATGGCCAGCACCAGGCGGGCCTTTTCGCCGCCGCTCATGCTGCCCACGCTCTGCTTGACCATGTCGCCGGTGAAGTTGAAGGTGCCCAGGTAGCTGCGCAGGTCCTGCTCGCGGCTGGGTTCGCGGCTTTGTGGACCCAGTTCCCTGGCCAGGCGGATCATGTGCTCCAGCGGGTTTTCGTGCGGGCGCAGCACATCGAGTTCCTGCTGGGCGAAGTAGCCGATCGACAGGCCCTTGCCTTCGGTCACGGTGCCGGCCAGCGGCGCCATGGTGCGGGCGATGGTCTTGACCAGGGTGGATTTGCCCTGGCCGTTGGCCCCCAGGATGCCGATGCGCTGGCCGGCCAGCACGCTGCGGTTGACGTGGTGCAGGATGGCGGTTTCGCTGCCGTCTTCGGTGCGGTAGCCAAACGAGGCATCGCTGATCGCCAGCATCGGGTTGGGCAGGTTGAGCGGCTCCTTGAATTCGAAGGTGAAATCCGCTTCGGCCAGCACCGGGGCGATTTTTTCCATGCGCTCCAGCGCCTTGACCCGGCTTTGCGCCTGCTTGGCCTTGCTGGCCTTGGCCTTGAAGCGGGCGATGAACTTCTGCAGGTGGGCGATCTTGTCCTGCTGCTTGGCAAAGCTGGTCTGCTGCAGTTCGAGCTGCTGGGCGCGCAGTTCCTCGAACTTGCTGTAGTTGCCGCCGTAGCGGGTGAGCTGGGCGTTGTCGATGTGCAGGGTGACGTTGGTCACGGCATCGAGGAACTCGCGGTCGTGGCTGATGACGATCATCGTGCCCTCGTAGCGCTTGAGCCAGGCTTCGAGCCAGACCAGGGCATCGAGGTCCAGGTGGTTGGTGGGTTCGTCGAGCAGCAGCAGGTCGGAGGGGCACATCAGCGCGCGCGCCAGCTGCAGGCGCATGCGCCAGCCGCCCGAGAAGCTGTTCACGGGCTTGTCGAGCTCCGAGACCTTGAAGCCCAGGCCCAGGATCAGCGCCTGCGCGCGCGGGACGGCATCGTGGGCGCCCGCGTCGGCCAGGTCGGTGTAGGCATGGGCGATGGCCATGCCGTCGTCGGCGGCCTCGGCCTGCACCAGCTGGGCCTGGAGTTCGACCAGGCGGGTGTCGCCGGCCACGACGAAATCGGTGGCTGGCTCCTCGGTTTCGGGCATGTTCTGCGCGACCTGGGCCATGCGCCACTGGGTGGGGATGTAGAAGTCGCCCCCGTCCTCGTGCAGGCTGCCGTTGAGCAGGGCGAACAGGCTGGACTTGCCCGCGCCGTTGCGCCCGACGAGGCCGACGTTTTCTCCGGGGTTGATGGTGGCGTTGACGCGGTCGAGGAGCACCTTGGCGCTGCGGCGCAAGACGACGTTTTTAAGAGTGATCATTCAGCAGAGAGAAAACGGATGAGGGCTTCGCGCGTGACCAGCAGAACCTGGTCGTCGCCCGCGCTGGTGTCGAGCCAGAAAACCGGCAGGCCGGGGAAGGCGGCGTCAAAATGGTCGGCTTCGTTGCCGATCTCCAGCACCAGCACGGCATGCGGGTGCATGCAGGCCGGGGCTTGCTGGAGCAGCTGGTGGATGAAATCCATGCCGTCGGCACCGCCGGCCAGGGCCAGTTCGGGCTCGGCCCGGTATTCGGCGGGCAGCGCGGCCATGCTGGCGCTGTTGACGTAGGGGGGGTTGCACAGGATCAGGTCCCAGGGGCCGGGCACGGCGCCCAGGCCGTCGGATTCCACCAGGGTGATGCGGTCCTGCAGGCCATGCCGGTCGACGTTGATGCGGGCCACGGCCAGCGCGTCGGGCGAGAGGTCGGCGCCGGTGACCTGCACGTCCGGGTAGGCCAGGGCCGCCAGCACGGCCAGGCTGCCGTTGCCGGTGCACAGATCGAGCACCTGGTGGGTCTGGTCGCTCAGGAAGTCGTCGATGCTGCCGTCGGCCAGCAGTTCGGCAATCAAGCTGCGCGGCACGATGGCCCGCTCGTCCACGTAAAACGGCACGCCCTGCAGCCAGGCCTCGCGGGTCAGGTAGGCGGCGGGCTTGCGGCTGCGGATGCGTTCTTCAAAAAGCGTAGCTACTTGTGCTTGCTGGGCGGGGCTTGCAGGCTGATGGGCCACGGAATCGGGTGCGTCCGGCGTGAGCTCGCTGTCCAGCGGCAGGCCCAGGCGCCAGAGCACCAGCCAGGCGGCTTCGTCGCCGGCATTCAGGGTGCCATGGCCAAAGGCCACGCCGGCGGCGCGCAATTGGGCCGCGCCCGCCGTGACCAGCGCGCCCACCGTGGCCCCTTGCAGCGGCGGCAGGGGCTGGGGCGCGTGGGGGGTGTCTTGGGGGGCCGTGCTCATGCCGGGTCCTTGGTGGCCAGGCGGGCCACAGCCTGGGCCTGGAGCTGGTCCAGGGTGCGGCGGTAGATGGCCTTCAGGGGTTCGATATCGGCGACGGCGATGTGCTCGTCGATCTTGTGGATGCTGGCGTTGGGCGGGCCGAATTCGATCACCTGGGGGCACAGGGTGGCGATGAAGCGGCCGTCGCTGGTGCCGCCGGTGGTCGAGAGTTCGGTGTGCAGGCCGGTTTCGGCCAGGATG
>JAQUDN010000114.1 GCA_028685665.1 Burkholderiaceae bacterium
CCCCCGCCTGCAGGTCAATCCCGCCCTGCAGGGCCAGGGCCTGCAGCACGGGCCGCCAGTCCTCGGCCGCCACCGCCTGGCCCCCGCCCAGCAGCTGGCCCAGCGCGCTCAGGTGGCTCTGGCAGTCCTTGGCGTTGCCCACCTTCAGCGCGGCAAAACCCAGCCACAGCCCGTGGCGGGGCCGGGTCAGGGCCACGTAGAGCAGGCGCAGGTCTTCGCGCAGGCGCTCCTGCTCCACCACGGCTTTGTTGGTGTCGTCGATGGCCATCGCCAACTGCTTTTGCCCCTCGTCGCCCGGCAGCAACACGGCTTGCATGGCGTCTTTGGTGGTACCCCGGAAACTGGTGCCAAACGGCACGCAGACCACCGGGTATTCCAGGCCCTTGCTCTGGTGCATGGTGACGACCTTGACCAGGTCGGCATCGCTTTCCAGGCGCAGGATCTGGGCGTCGGCGGGCATGCCGCCCGCGCTGGCGGCCTCGTCGATCTGGCGCTGCAGCCAGCGCACCAGGGCCTCCTCACCCTCCAGCCCCCCACTGGCCGCCTGCAGCAATTCGGCCAGGTGCAGCAGGTTGGTCAGGCGGCGCTCGCCCTCGTCCTCGCGCAGCCAGCGGGCGGCCAGGTGCAGGCGGTGCAGGGTCTGGCGCAGCATGGCCAGCACACCCTGGCGCTGCCACACGGCCTGCAGCTCGCGCAGCAGGTCCGCGCGTTCATCGAAAGCCTGGTCGTCGCTGGCCAGCCGGGCCAGTTCGGCCAGCGGCAGGCCCAGGGTGGCCACGGCCAGGGCGGTGCGCACCCGGCGGGCATCCTGCGGTTGGGCCACGCCACGCAGCCAGTGCACCAGGTCGCGCGCCTCGTCGCTCTGGAACACCGAATCCTTGTCCGACAGGAACACCGAGGCCACGCCCCGCTGTTGCAGGGCCCGGCGCACCGAGGCCGCCTCCTTGCCGGTGCGCACCAGCACCGCGATGTCCCGGGGCCGCAGGCGTGCAAAGCCCGTCTGGGGATGGGCAAAGCCATTGGTGGGGTCGTTGAGCCAGGCCACGATCTGCGCAGCGCAGCGCGCGGCAAAGCGGCGCTGGTGGCGGCCCTGGCTCAGCATCTCCAGGTCGTGCACCAGGGCCAGCGCGGGCAGCGGACCCTGGGCGTTCACCCAGGATTCGGCCCGGCCGCGCGCCTGGACGGCGACAAAGGGCACCGGGTCGTCCTGGCCCTGGCGAAAGAGAAAAGCGCCGGCAGGCCCGGTGGCGCCGCCCAGGTCTTGAGGCCGCTCGGCCTGTTCGGCCTGGGCAAAGCAATGGTTGACGACGCCCACCAGCGCCTCGGTGGAACGGTGGTTGGTGCCCAGCACATAGTGCCGGCCCTCGGTGGCACGGCGCGCCTGCAGGTAGCTGTGGATGTCCGCGCCGCGAAAGCCGTAGATGGACTGCTTGGGGTCGCCAATCAGCAGCAGCGCATGGTCGCGCGCGGCCTCCTGCGCCGGGTAGATGGCCTGAAACAGGCGGTACTGCAGCGGCGAGGTGTCCTGGAACTCGTCGATCAGCGCCACCGGGAATTGCGTGCGGATGCGTTCGCGCAGGCGCTCGGCATGGGGACCGTGCAGGGCCTGGTCCAGGCGCTGCAGCATGTCGGCAAAGCCAAAGCGGCCCGCCTGGCGCTTGAGCGTTTGCATGCGCTGGGCGATCCAGGCGGCGGCGTGCTGGCGGGCGGCGGTGGCGGTGCGGGGCAGAGCCTCGAGTGCGGGGCCAAGCTGGGCAAAGTCAGCGAAGACGGAGGGCAGATCGGCCGGGAGGGATTCCCCGTCCTGGCGCGCTTCCGCCAGGCCGTTGGGGGTCAAGCGGGTCCAGGCGGTGTCCGTGAGCGGCGGGACCTCGTCCGCGATGCTCCCTTGCGCCCAGGCTTGCAGGGTGTCCAGCCAGCCGTTGATGGTTTTATCGGAGAAGCGGCGGCCATTCCAGCCCTTGTTTTTGGCGGGCATTTGCGATGCCACGTAGTCGCGCATCACCTTCACCTTGTCCACCCATTGCGTACGCAAAGCGTCCACGGCCGCCTGGCGCACCTGCTGGCATTGCGCCATCACGGTGGCCAGGTTCTCGGTGGACACCCACGCATCCTCCACCCCCAGGGCGATCAGGCTTCCCGCATCCTTGGCCAGCACCTCTACATCCTTCCACGCCGACAGCGCCCCCTCCAAAGCCTCCGCATCCAGCGGGTAGCAGGCGGTGCGCCAGTAGTCCTGCGCGGCCTCGGTGCGCAGAGCCTCTTCATCGGGTTCCAGTTCTTCGTCGAAGAGGTTGCCGCTGTCAAAGGCGTGCTCGCGCAGCATGCGCTGGCACCAGGCGTCGATGGTGAAGACGCTGGCGTCGTCCATGGCGTCGGCGGCCATGGCCAGGCGCAGCGCGGCCTGCTGGCGCGCGGGGCCTTTGGGGTAGGCAGCCAGCAGGTCGCTCAAAAAGGCGTCGCCGGCTTCGTCCTCACCGCGAAAGCAGCGGGCGGCTTCCAGCAGGCGGGCGCGGATGCGGTCGGACAGTTCGCGTGTGGCGGCGCGGGTGAAGGTCATCACCAAAATGTCGGCCGGGGCCAGCGGGCGGGCAAAGCGTTCGCCGTCCGCGCCATGGCCCAGCACCAGGCGCAGGTAGAGCGCGGCAATGGTCCAGGTCTTGCCGGTGCCGGCGCTGGCTTCGATCAGCCGGCCACCCCACAGCGGAAAAGACAATGCGTGCAGAGGCTGCGGTGCAACGGGGTGCTGCAGGGGGGCGTTCATGCCGGTTCTCCTTCGTGCGCGGCGTGGGGTTCGGTGGAATGGGGCGTGAATTCGACTTGCGTCTTTGCCCATGCCAGCATCGGTCGATACAAGGCTTGGGCCAAGCCATGGAACGCAGGCACAGCGCCATCGCCCCCTGGGCCCACCGGGGTGCCGGCAGCCAGCAGGGCCTCGAAATCCGGGAACACCCGCGCCAGGCTGGGGTCCTGCACTTCAGGGAAGCCGATGCTGTAATCGCCGCCTTCGTATGCCTTTTGGGCGGTGGCGTTCGCGTCGGAGTCCGGGTCACACAGGTCTGCGGGGGTGGCTTCTTCCTTGGCGTTTTCCTGGGCCTGCGCCGCCGCCAAGGCGGTTTTCAAAGGCAGGGGCAAGGGCGCTTGCTGGCCGCCGTTCCAAGTGGCCAGCAAGCGCTGCAGGGTGGCCTGGCTTTCAAACTGTGCCCCGGGCGGCAGGGGATCGATGCGCAGGACGGCGTCCTGGCCCACCAGGCGTTGGTGCAGCGCCAGGCCCATGGCGCTGGCAGCCAGGGCGCGCAGCCAGGCGGCAAGCAGCTTGTCGGTGCTCAGGACTTTTTTCTTGTTTTCGGCGTGCAGCAGCTTGGACGGGACCAACTCCAGCCAGGCGGTGGTCTCGCCATGGCCCCACAAGGGCGCCAGCGCATCGCGCAGCACCAGGCCGTCCGTGACCAGCTCCACCAGCAGGCGCGGCGCGGGGCGCGAAAATTCCTGGCCCGCCTGCTGCCAGGCACTGGCCATGGCGTGCAAGGTGGTGCGCAATTCGTCTTCCACCCGCAGGCCAAAGCCTTGCAGGGGCAGGCTGCCAGCGCGGCGCAGGCGGGCCAGGCGGGCATCGACCTGGGCGCAAAGCGGGCTGGCGTCGGCCATGGGGGCCATCTCGGCGGCGGGAGGCCAGGGCTGCAATTGCTCTTTCAGCAGCTGGTAGCGGTCCAGCCCCGCAATCACAAAGGCCTCGGTATCGGCGACCAGGGCGTCGGCCTCGGGCCAGGCCACGCCCAGGCGCTCCTTGAAGAAGACCTTGACGGGGTTGCGCAAAAAACTTTCCAAGCGCGCCAGTGTCAACGGGGGGGCGCTGGCCACGTCAAAGGCCAGGCGCTCTGCCGCCACCCCGAGGGGGTGCTCGTCCGGCCGATGTGGCGCATGCACCGCCCGCCATTCGCGGGCATGGGTGGACAGCGGCCGGCCCTGCGCCGCCGCCCCTTCGAAGTAGCGCCGGCTGAAGGGCTGCAGCGGGTGCGCGGTGCTGCGGTCCTGGACCGCCTGTGCGCCCCAGACGGCGGCCAGGTGGTCGCGCAGCTGGGCCACCAGCACTGACGGCGGCAATTCGCTGTTGTCGCGCACATGGCGCCCGGTCCAGCTGACATACAGCAGGCGCCGGGCCGACAGCAGGGCTTCGAGCATGAGCTGGCGGTCGTCGTGATGGCGGGCACGGTCGCCGGGGCGGTACTGGCCGCGCTCCCCCATCAGATCGAAATCGCTGCGCGGGCTGCGGCGGGGGTAGTCGCCGTCGTTCATGCCCAGCAGGCACACCGCCTCGAAGGGGATGGCGCGCATGGGCATCAGCGTGCAGAAGGTGACGCCGCCAGCGCGGAAGCGCCGCTCCAGCAGCGGCGGCTCCAGCGCCTCCAGCCAGGCGCTGCGAAACGCCGCCAGCGCCAGCGGCTGGTCAAACCCGGCGCGGTCGCAGGCGTCCAGCCAGGTGGCCAGCGCGGCGCGCATGGCAGCCAGCACGCCCCGGTCCAGCGCGTCCTGGGGCAGGAACAGCGCGTCCAGCCAGGCACGCCCCCGCGCCGCCCAGGTGGTGGGGGACACGGCCTCGGTGGCCTGGCCCCACAGGGCGATCAGCGTCTGGAGCAAGTGGGCCAGGGCCCCAGCCAGTTCTGCATCGAGCCCGCCGATCTCGGCATAGGGCGCGATGCCGTCGCCGCCCTGCCCTTCAGCGCCGGTCTCCGCCCCGGTGCCCGCGGCATAGCCCAGCAGCATGCGCTGCAGGCCAAACCAGGCGCTGTTCTGCTCGCCGCAGGTGTCCAGGTCCAGGCCTTTGCGCTGTGCGCTGTTCAGGCCCCAGCGGATGCCGGCGCCCTGCATCCACTGGCCCAGGCGGGGCAACTGCTCGGCGGCCAGGCCGAAGCGCGCGGCCACGGCGGGCACGGCCAGCAGATCGACCAGCTCGCTCAGGCGGCAGCGCTGCGCGGGCAGGCGCAGCAGCCATTCCAGCGCGGTGACCAGCGGGCTGCTGGCCTGGGCGCTCAGGTCGGCAATGTCAAAGGGGATGTGGCGCGCATCGCCGCGCGGGTACTGGCCGAACACGGCGCGGATGGCGGGGGCCATGGCCTCGATGTCCGGCACCATGACCACGATGTCGCGTGGCTGCAGCGGGGCCTGCCCCGGGCGGCGCTCGGCCAGGCAGTCCAGCAGCTGGTCGTGCAGCACCTCCAGCTCGCGCACCGGGCTGTGGGCGAGGTGGAAGACGAGGGAGCGGTCGTCCGGCGCCAGCGGCTGTGCACTGGCCTGGGCCTCGGCCTGGGGCACCAGGTCGCGGATGTGGCGCTGCAACTGGGTCAGCAGCAGCGTGCCAGGGCCGCTGTCGCCTTCGTCGAACAGGTCGATGCGCACCAGAGGGGATGGCGTGCCCAGCGGCTCGGCCGTGTCGCGGGCATCGAGCTCGCGGATGAAATCCCGCGCCTGGCGGCCCCAGGCGGCGAGCAGCGGGTGGGCGTGCTGGTGCATGTCTTCCATGGCAATGGCCGACAGGTCCACGCCCCCCGGGCGCGGGCCGTGGCGGCGCTTTTGGATGTGGCGCAGCAGCTCGCGGCCCTCGACGATGTCGCCCCAGTGGTAGCGGCAGGGGTTGGGCACGGCCAGCACCACCTGGGTGTGCGCGGCCAAGGCCTCCAGGGCGTCCAGCATGGCGCCGGGCAGATGGCTCATGCCAAACACCACCACCCGCCGCGCCACGCGGCCGGCCAGCGCCTCGGGACCCGCCCGCAGGCGCTCGATCACCTGGCCGTGCAGGCCAGGGCGCAGCACGGCACGCTCTTCCGGCGCCAGGTCGTCCAGCAGGGCGCGCCACAGCAGGGGCTGCCAGCGCTGGTCGGGGGACACGGGCTGGGGGATTCCGAGCGGGTCGATCAGCACGTCCTGGCCCTGCGCCCAGGCCTGCAGCCAGTCGGCGCGGTAGTTCTGGTACTGGTCCAACAGATCGGCCAGCCGGGTGGCCAATTGCAGGGCGCGGCCGTGGTCCACATGGCCGTCCTGCCAATAGCCACGCACCGGGGCAAAAGCGTCCTGCATCCCGGCATCGGCCAGCAGGCCGGGCAAGAGCCGCATCAGCCGCCAGGCCATCGGCCGCTTGTCCAGGGGCGAGACGCGCGGCACGGCCTGCGCGCCCAGCACCTGCCGGTAGGTGCGCCACAGAAAGCGCCCCGGCAGCTCCACCCGGGTGGCGGCGCACACGCCCGCCTGGCGGGCGAGCTCCATCTTGAACCACTCGGCCACGCCGTTGCTCTGCACGAGCACGATTTCCTCTTCGAGCGGGTCCAGCGGGTGCGCCTGCAACCAGGCGATGACGGCCTGGGCCAGCGATTCGGACTGGTTGCCGTGCAGGGCGATCCAGCCGGGGGAGATGGAAGACAGGGGGGGAGCGGAACGGGTCAAGGGCACCTCATCGTGGGTCCAAAGGGCGGGGAAGACCTGCATCGTAGGGGCAAGGGGCGACGGATTCTGTCGTGGTGGCGCTCCCATCCTGCCCCGTGCGCAGAAAACAAGGTTTTCAGGCCTCCAGCCCCATGGATACAAGCGGCAATAGCTCTTATTTCAATAGCAAGAGAAACGGTTTGCGCTGCGGGCCGGACCAGCGGCCCGGGCGCCCTGCCCCGCTGGGTACCATGGCGCCCCTTGCGCTCCCGCCGGTCGGCCCTCCGCCCCATGTCCGCGGGTCTCAACCTTGCCCAACTCCAGGCCGTCCACTCCACCGGGGGGCCCCGCCTGGTGCTGGCCGGCCCGGGCTCGGGCAAGACGCGGGAGATCACGCACAAGATCGCACACCTGATCGAAAAGGGGCTGGAGCCCCGGCGCATCGCGGCCAACAAGGCCATCCAGCCCAACCCCAGCACGCCATGCGGATCGGCGTGACCGAGGGCCTGCGGCCCTTCAAGCTGGACGACGACGATGGCAAACAGGAAAAAGTCAGCGACGACACCCTGCTGCGCCTGCAGGAAGAACGCCGCCTGATGTACATGGGCATCCCCCGCGCCCAGCGCAGCCTGGCCGCGAACTGGTGGCCGCCCAGCCCAGCCGCTTCATCGCCAAAATGGCGCTGGACCATAAAACCGCCCGCGAAGACCCCCGCGAAAAACTCAAGGCCCTGCGCGCCGAATTCGCCGCCAAGGCAACGGCGGCCAAGGCACAGGCCATCCCGTAACCGCAAGCCGCCCGAAACCACCAAACAGAAGCCTCGCCGGCATCGCCTGGCGGGGCTCTTTTGCAATGAAATACTCCTAAATCAGGAGCTACTAAGGCTTGTTCTTATTGGCCTAGAGGCTATTTTTGATGCACATCTTAAGATTCTGACCAAATCACAAATGCCCCTTAGCTAAGACACTGGCGAAATCGTTCATCAACTTTGTTGTCTTGAGCTCGGGATCTTCGTGCTGGAAATACTCCGACTCACCAAGCTCCTGCCCACGCTGCCGATTGAGCCGGGGCTCCATCGCCTCGATCAGGATCGCCTCCAGCGTTGCGATCATGTTGTCAGCCGAGTAATTGCTGGGTATGGGTCCGAGTACGCCGCTTTCCCCCACTGGATTCAGACCGAACCAGGAAAAACGATCCCACCGGAATGAGAGCCTGTTCTTTGTGTGGTCGAGCAGGCGCTTACCAATCGATCCGTCGGTCGAGCGGCCCACATAAACAACCTCCCGCCCGTCGTGGAGCAGGTAGATACCTTTCTGTCCACCAAAATCGACTTTATCCGCACACTCTTTGCTGTAACCCCAGAGTCTGGGGTTGTTCTTCCAAGCGACCGCATCCCGCCGCCAATACATACCGAATGCACTGATGATCTGCGACTGTGCTTCATCCTGCTCCACCAACTGAGGCGACTCAGCAGCCAGGTGAGCGCTCTCCATGGGTGACAAACCAGACTTGAGTGCAAAAACGCCTTTATTCACCCGGACATACAGCGACGTACTGCCGTCATGTTTGATCGACGAGGCAATTTGCGCATTGACGGTTGCCGCCGGCGTTGCCCCGACGGATTTACGCAGCCCTTGTTCAATGATCTTTTCGGCAATTTCGTTGTAGTGCAGCCCGCCAGGAAACTGGCCCAGTACTTGGTTGATTGCTTCTTTCCACGTCATTTCATACGCCATGCGGTAGCTCTCCGGTTGTTGCGCTGTTGATCTTCGGCAAGGGCACTCCTTTGAAGAGCCAGTAATCTGGGCCCCGTGCCGCCTTGACCTTTCGCCCGTGATTCTGCAGCGCCAACACCGCAGCCTTGGAGAGACTGACCGTCTGACCCTGAAAGACCACTTGGTTCTTCTCGGCCACCAAACAGGTGACCGCATGATCGAGTCCGTGACCTTCAACGGCCATGTCTATCTGTTCGAGTTCAAGGTCGTCGAACTCCTCCCCGAAGGCAAGGCCCTGCAGCAGCTCAAGGACCGGCGCTACGCCGACAAGTACCGCGCCCGGGGTGAACCCATCCACCTGATCGGCGTGGAGTTCAGCAAGGAACAGCGCACGGTGGTGGGGTTTGACGTGGAGACGCTGGGGTGAGTCTGGGAGATGGGGAGGCGTGCCTTGGGCATGGGCCCCGTTGGCGAGTTTTTGCGGGTTGTCGTGTTTGTGAGGGTGTCGGGTTCAGGCTGGTTGGAGCCATTCGCATAGGTCGCTTCAGGCGACAGACATCCGCCCCTTGTCGACATCGCTTGCGTCGGATTCGGCGCCGGTAAGCTGACGCTCAACACTCGCGCTCAGCATGCGGTGTTGCCACCAGCGAATCCAGACGCAATGCCACCTCTCTTACTATGTTCGCGGCGCTGACAACTGGTTCGATAGAACGTCTATTTTTGGCGGTTTTCACATGCACAACGAATTTCCAATCCTCTCCGGCGGCAGCGGCGCCGCGTTCCTCCTCGATGCGCCCGCGAAGGTCTCTTTGACGCTGAGCTTTCCCGATGGCCTGGTAGCCATCCGCCAAGACGCGCCGTTCGCGACTGTCTCTCTGGTCAGACCTCTGAGCCAAGAGGACGCCAAGAACGACGCTTGGCGCGTGTTGCAGGAGGCTTTGGATGTGCTCGCAGCGCGAAGGCAGGCCACGCTCCAGACAGCCGAAGGCGACTGCACGTATCTGGTGTGGGTTAAGGACGGCACCGGCTACGAACTCGTGTTCGTCGACACAGCCGACGTGCCTTGGTCGATCAGCATGAGCATAAAAGTCGAAGGGGCTGGGACTCCGGTCCCCACACCATCGCCGCCTCCGCCGCCCCGCCATCCTGCTTTGCGGTTCTACCGCTTGGCCCATGCGTCTGCTGACCTATTCGACGCTTTTCGCAACGCGTACTTGGCGCTGGAGTGCCTGGCGAGTGAGGCCACACCGAAAGGTGCCAGCGAGAGTGAGCTGAACTGGTTGAAGCGCGCGCTTGCCGGCCCACTCTCGGCCGGCCTGCCGTCGGGCGTAATCGAGCCCGGCACCGTCGACGACATCTACAGGGATGGGCGGCTGCCAACCTTCCATGCGAAGATGGGCTCCACGTTCTACGCGCCGCACGGCCCCGAGCGTGAGTCCATGCAAGCGCGGTTCGATACGCTCGCGCTACTGGTTAACTGTCTACTGCAACATCGCTTTGGAAATGCTTTTGTCAGCCGAGGCGCTTCCATGTCTCAGGCCCTTTACGACAGCAATACCTCAATCACCCTCACGTACGACGAGATCGTCTTCCAGGATGGCGAACTGCGAGCGTCGGCCCCTGCTGTCGTCCAGATGGCGTCCTCTCCGCGGCGGTTCAATCAATTGTGGGGCCGTACGACCGTAGCTCGGCCGACGAGCCTTCAATGGATCGACACCATCGAGACCCGAAAAGCGGGCGTTGGCTGGACCTCGTCGGTCTTTGATGAGCGTGTGCCCCTGCAGGGTGTGAACAAAATCTCTGTCGAACTCAACCTGCTCCAATACAACAGCAGGTCAAAGCGGCCGGTCCACCGACGCTGAAAGCAACAGTGAGCTCGGTGCTCGTGTGTAACTAGCGGTACAACCGCTATTGAAGGGAGACAATACGCAGAGCCTGCTCCGCCCCCAAACCGGGTGCCTAATCTGTCGAGCCAAAAACAGTATTGATGTCGACCGAGCGCAGAGCTGCCGTTCACGACCAACTGTTTTTGGCGAGGGACTGAAGGACGACCGGAGGCCCGCGACCGGCATCTATCGCTGCAAAGCAGCCATCCAACAGCGGCGGTAACGGATCAATCCCCGCAGGTCACGTTGCCAGCTGACGTGACCCCCAAGCAATGGACCGCCTGCCCCTGGATCGCCGGAATACGCACCTGCAGCATCCAGCAGATGCGGTAGGTCCGCCACCCAACAACAAAAGCCCCGCCGGCATCAACCGGCGTGGCTTTAGGGAGCAAGAAATGCTCCTGAATTAAGAGCTATTACCGCTGGTATGGATTGGCCTGGATGCCGATTCGACACCCAAGCCGATCTACCACGGGGCAAAGGCTCACTGGCGTGCAGGCAGCAGCGTGCCCCAGCATTCGCCAAAGCCCACGCGGGCGGCGCCGGGTTTTTCGCACCAGCCGCGCAGCACCACGGCGTCGCCGTCTTCCAGGTAGGTGCGGGTTTCGCCCCCAGGCAGCTGCACGGGGTTCTTGCCCCCCTGCGTCAGCTCGATCAGCGCCCCGGCCTGGTCCAGCGTCGGTCCCGACAAGGTCCCGCTGCCCAGCAAGTCCCCCGGCTGCAGATTGCACCCGTTGACCGTGTGGTGCGCCACCATCTGCGCCACCGTCCAGTACGCATGCCGGTAGCTGGTGCGGCAGATCTGGGCGT
>JAQUDN010000115.1 GCA_028685665.1 Burkholderiaceae bacterium
TAGGTCATCGTCAGGCTCTTACAGCCCAAGCCCCCCAGTACCCATCAGGTACTGGGGGGTCTTGCTTTGGGGAAACCAAAAACCATACCCACTCTGCAGCGATCACATCACTCTGCAGGGATTCGGGGGGCGGTTGAAAACAGCCAGCCTGCATCAAGGCCACCTTTGCTGGCGTTGAGGGGCAACAAGATCAGCTGCAAGTCACCCTAGCCCAGTTTGATGCCCTTATCCTGGGGCTGCGCTGGGAACACCTGGCTAACGGGGACGTCATTCGCAAGCGTGCGGCCATCCCACCCTTGAAGGGATTGGTCTCCGCGGCAACGATGGTGTCCACTAAACGAGATAGGTGGACACTATGACCAAAGCCAAGAAGAAGACCCGTCGGCGCCATAGCGCTGAGCTCAAGCAGCAGATCCTGGCCGAGTGCGCCCACCCCTGCGCCTCGGTACCCAGCGTGGCTCGGCTCTCTCCTACGGCATCAATGCCAACGTCGTGTACCAGTGGCGCTGCATCGTCCATGACCCGAGCACGGATCTGCAGTGGCCCACGTTCGTACCTGTGGCGCTGCCCCAAACGAGCTGCGCTCCTGCTGCTGACATTCGCATCGACGGCTGGCCATCGAGCCGCCGGACATGCGGTGTGGGCCAGCGGGCGGCCGCCGTCATGAGTCTGATCCAGTCGGTACACATGAATGGGAACGACCCATATACCTATCTCAAAGATGTGCGCACGCGGTTGCCCACGACGCACAAGGCCAGCCGCATCGACGAGCTCTTGCCGCACCGCTGGCAGCCCTCTGACCTCTGATCGTCAGACAGGACCGTCGGCGGCGGTCAACATGGGTTTGCCGGATGCTTACGGACTGCTGGCCCAGGTGTTGATTGCCAGGTACCAGGACCATGTGCCGCTGTACCCGCAAGAAGGAGTCTTGGAGCGGGCAGGCGTCGCCATCACCGGCTCCACACTGGGGCCGTGGGTAGGTCAATGCGGGATGGCCCTGCAGCCGCTGGTCGATGCTTTGAAACAAACCCTGCTGGAGCACCGGGTGCTGCATGCGGATGAAACCTCTGTGGCAATGCCTGATCCGGGAGCGGGCACAACATACCGGGCCTGCCTGTGCTCCTACTGCGTTGGAGACGATCAAGGCCGTGGTTTACGACTTCACGTACAGCCGCGCTGGCCAGCATGCGCAGGCGTTTCTGGGTGGGGCAGTTCACCCGGGGCGATTCAGACCGAAGTTTTTGTGCTTAAAAATGTCCAACAAAAAAAATCGCCGATCCGGGGGTCCCTGGATCGGCGCGCATAAGGGCCCTGAGCCGTTCTCAGGGCAGACAGAGGCTTTGCCTTAGCTTTGAACGCGTTCCATGCGGGTGCGTGGGTCGGTATCGCTGTCGCTGACGGCCTTCTGCATCACGAAGTTGAACTTTGCGCGTTCGACCGGAGCCTTGACACCCAGCGATTCGTAGCCTGTGGGCGCGACGCCATGCTCGATGCTCAGCACCAGGCCGTCGCGGGTTGCGAAGGCGAAGTCGTCATCGATATAGGTGTCGCCAGGGATGTTGATCTGTGTGGTCAAGGTGCGCTTGCCCTCTGCCACCACGTGGAAGTGGATGTGGGCGGGACGATGGCCGTGGCGACCCAGGGCTTCGAACAGTTCTGAAGTCGGGCTGTTCGGAGGAATCGCGTAGCCGGGGGCCAGGGTGGTGCGGAAACGGTAGTTGCCTTGGGCATCGGTTTCGATCTTGCGGCGCAGTTCGAAGTCCTTCATGCCAGGGAAGAAGTGCGAGTAACCGCCTTTTTCATTGCAGTGCCAGACATCCATGAGGGCGTGGGCGACAGGCTTGCCTTCGTGGTCCAGCACTTGGCCTTCCATCACCAGGACCTTGCCGGTGCCCAGCAGGGTGCTGTCGTCGTCCAGAACGGCTTCGCCCTTGCTCAGGGGGGCTCCAGCGACGTACAACGGACCTTCAATGGCGCGCGGGGTCCCGGCAGCAATGCCTGCCTTGGCGTCGGCTTCATCCAGGCGGATGTCCAGCAGACGATCAAAGCCCAGACCCGCTGTGATCAGACCCACTTGGCCCGAAGCGCCCAGGCGGGCCAGCCAGTCGGTGGCGGCCCAGAACTCGTCCGGTGTCACGTCCATGTCGTCAATGGCTTTGAACAGATCGGTCACAACGCGCGCCACCAGGGCACGCACGCGGGGGTTGCCATCGGCGATCTTCACGCTGTTGACGCGTTCCAGCAGTTGTTGCTGGCTGAATTCGTTTTTGGATTGGGTCATGGGCTATCTCCTTTATGGATTGGAATCAACAAACACAGGGGGTTATCAGGGCCACGGAGCTGCTTCAGTCCGCCTTGATCTGGCGTTCTGCGATCAGCTTGCTCCAGCGCGCGGATTCACGTGCCAGGTGCGAGGCCATTTCTTCAGGGGTGGAACCAACGGCTTCGGCCCCAATGGTTTCGAAGCGTGCGCGCACATCAGCTTGGGCCATGGCCTGCACCAAGGTGTCGCGCATTTTTTGAATGATGGGTTTGGGTGTGCTCGCCGGGACAAACACGGCAAACCAGGGCGATACCTCATAGCCTGGCAAGCCCGCTTCCGCGATGGTGGGGACTTGGGGCAAGGTGCTGGAGCGTCTGGCGGTCGTCACGCCCAAGGCGCGCAATTTGCCCGACTGGATGTGGGGTTTGGCCGATGTGATGCTGTCGAACATGTAATTCACCTGGCCACCGAGCAAGTCGGCCACGGCGGGCCCGCTGCCTTTGTAGGGCACATGCAGCATGTCCACATTGGCGAGCGAAGTGAACATTTCGCCCGCCAGATGAATGGAGGTGCCATTGCCCGCCGACGCGTAGGTCAATTGGCCGGGGGCCTTGCGTGCGGCTGCCACGACATCTGCCACGGTCTTGATGTCTGGTTGCGTGGCATTCGTCACCAGCACATTGGGCACGATGGCCAGCAAGCTCACCGGAGCGAAGTCCTTCAAGGGGTCGTAGCTGAGCTTGCCGTACAGGGGCTTGTTGGTGGCCATGCCGATGGAGGTGATCATCAGCGTGTAGCCATCTCCAGGCTGCTTGGCGACGTAATCCGCCCCGATGTTGCCGCCAGCCCCTGCCTTGTTCTCGATGACAAACGGCTGACCCAGGGCCTGACCGGCTTTTTCGCCGAGCGTGCGGGCGATCGCGTCCATGGCGCCGCCGGGCGGGAAGGGCACGATCCACCGGACCGGCTTGGTCGGCCAGGGGTTTGCGGGTGTCTGGGCGTGGGCGACCGGCCACAGGGTCGCAGCCAGGCCACAGGCGATCAAGATCCGGTTCCAGAGGCTGCGTTGGGCATCCATGGCGTTGTCTCGGTGAAGGGGCGGGGTCCGTGTACAGATGCGGCTCAAATGGCCGATGGGTGTTGCGCCAGGGGCGTGACAGCGATCTGCATGTACGGGAACAGCGGCAAGCCTTGCAGCAGCTGGTGCAATTCATCGTTGGACGCCACATCGAACACGCTGTAGTTGGCGTATTCACCGACCACACGCCAGATGCTCTTCCAGCGGCCATCGCGCTGCAGGTCCTGCGAGTAGGCTTTTTCGCGGGCCTTGATTTCGTTGACTTGTTCTGCGGGCAGGTCGTGGGGGATGCGGACATCCATGCGAACGAGAAACAGCATAGGGGGCTTTCTGGTGGGAAGTGGGGGGGGCTGATGGGGATGGGTCAGGCGGCCTGGCCCATGTCGACATGGGTCGCTGTCAGCCCCTGGCGGGCGCGGTCGAAGCGGTCGAGTTGGGTTGGAAGCACGTTCAGGCCAAAGCCGGGGCCGTCGGGCAATTGCAGTTCAAAGTCCACGATGGGCATTTGCTTTTCCACGATATCGTCCACCAGCAATTGCGGGCCAAACAGTTCGCAGCCCTGGTGTTGTGCTCCCAGGGTGGAGAAAACATGGGCCGAGGCCGCGCTGCCAATCGAGGTTTCCAGCATGGTGCCTCCATACCAGCCGATGTCCGCCGCTTCGGCCACGGCCGCCACCTTGCGGGTGCGAATCAGGCCGCCGTGCTTGGCGACCTTGAGCGAGAACACATGGCTGGCGTTTTCGCGGGCCAGCATCATGGCGTCCTGGGGCGTGCAGACGGTTTCGTCGGCCATAATCAGGGCGCCTTGCAAGGTGGCGCACAGGTTTTTCAGGGCCGGGACATTCCATTGGGCCACCGGCTGCTCGATCAGCGTGACGCCGGCTTCGATGAGGCGCGGCAGATAGCGGCTGGCGGTGTTGCCGTCCCAGGCCTGGTTCACGTCGACCGTCAGCGTCGCCTTGCCCTGCAGGCCACGGGCAATTTGGGACACCACCGCCACGTCCTGCTCGGGGGCACGCGCCCCGATTTTCATCTTGAAGATGCGGTGGCGTTTTTGCTCCAGGCGCAACTGCGCTTCTTCGAGGTCTTTGGCCACATCGCCACTGGCCAGGGTCCAGGCCAATGGAAGGCTTTGGTGCACTTTGCCGCCGAGCAGTTGCCAGGCCGGCAGGCCCAGGGTCCGGGCCACGGCGTCGATCAGGGCCATTTCCACGGCGCTCTTGGCGAAGGCATTGCCCTTGCAGGCCTTGTCCATGCGGGCCAGCGCATTTTCGAAACCCCCGGCTTCCTGGCCCAGCAGAGCGGGTGCGAGGTAGCTGGTGATGGCGTGGTGGATGCTTTCAGGCGATTCTTCGTTCCACGATGGACCGCCAATCGTCGCGGCTTCACCGAAGCCTGTGGCGCCGTCCTTGAGCCAGACTTGCACGATCACAGGGCTTTGGCGACTGATGGAGCCAAACGAAAGCTTGTGCGGCCGGATGGTCGGAATATCGAGAATCCGCGCTTCCATGCGCTCCACAGTGAAACGACCTTGCATCCGTGTTTACCTTTTTGGTGTTGTCTGACGGGGTCCGGACGCCGCGCGCCAGAACCAGAGAATTCGAAGATTAGATTTAATCGCCATGACGTTCCAATGATTTATTTGCAATTTATCATTCGATTTCATCGATTGGAAAACAGGCCCCTCCATGGAAATCCGGCAGCTTCGCTATTTTCTGGACATTGCGCAAACCGAGCACCTGACCCAGTCGGCGCAGAACCTGTTTGTCACGCAGTCCACGCTCTCGCACGGCCTGCGCCAGCTCGAAGAGGAGTTGAACATCCAGCTGTTCGATCGCCTGGGGCGGGGCCTCAAGCTTTCGCAGGCGGGGGTGGCGTTTCGGGTGTACGCCGCCCGCGCCTTGCAGGAAATCGAGGCGGGGCGGATGTCCCTGGCCAGCATGGCCGGCTTGCAGTCGGGCACCCTGACGGTGGGCGTGATTCCCACGTTTTTGAACACCCTGGTGCCGGTGGCCGTGGCGGCGTTCAGCCGCGCTTATCCGGGGGTGAATGTGGTGGTGCGCAATCTGCTGGCGGGGCCGGTGGAGGAGCAATTGCTCGCCGGGCAGATCGATGTGGGGATCTCGTTTCACCCGACCGAGCGTCCCGAGATCGACAACGAGCCGCTGTTCGAGGAGCGCATGCAACTGGTGGTCAACCGCTCCCATGCCTTGGCGGCGCGCAGCAGTTTGCCGCTGGCGGAGTTGGCCCAGGTGCCCTTGGCCATGCTGTCGCGTTTGTTTGCAACGCGCCGCCAGGTTGACCGGGGCTTGCGCGAAGCAGGCGTGGAGCCCCTGGTCCGGGTGGAGATGGAGTCGGTCGAGGCCTTGATCGATGTCTGCCGTTGGGGTGATCTGGCCTGCATCGTGCCCGAGCGGGCGGCACGCCAGGCCAGTGATCTGCACGCGATTGCGCTGCATTCGCCGCAAATGGTGCGCCACGCGGGCATTTTGTGGCGCCGCGGGGCCTCGCGCAGCGCGGCCGCCCTGGAGTTCGTGGCTTTCCTCAAGCCCTAGGGTTTGAGGAAAATAGGCCTCCAGCGCTTGTGGAGAAAGCACTGATTGCTATTTATTCAATAGCAATCAAAGCCCCGCCAGAAAATCCCCGAGCCGCTGGGCAAACGCGGCGGGTTGTTCAACCGCGCTGAGGTGGGCGGCGTCGAGGCTGCGCAGCTGGGCTCCAGGAATCTGGTTGGCGATGGCTTCGGACAAAGCGGGTGGGGTGGCTTCATCGCGCGTGCCGCCGATCACCAGGGTGGGGCAGGCAATGCGGCGGTTGCTCTCGTCAAAGTCGATCCGGGCCACGGCTTCGCAGCTGGCGGCGTAGGGGGCGGGGGCGGTAGCGACCAGCACCGCGCGCAGGGCCGCGACCCGGGCGGCACCGCCGTGGGCCAGGTCGGCGCGAAATTCCGGGGTGAACCAGCGCTGCATGGCACCGTCCGCGATGGGCTCCAGGCCCTGCGCCCGCACGGTGTCGATGCGGGTCTGCCAGCCCGCGCGGGCGGCTTCGTCGTAGCGGCTGGCCGAGTTGGCGATCGTGATGCTGCGCACCAGCGCCGGATGGCGCACGGCCAGGGCCTGCGCTGTCATGCCGCCCATCGACAGGCCGACAAAATGCACCGGGCCTTGGGCCTGCTGCTGGATCAGCGCGGCGGCGTCGTCGGCGAGGTCGTTCATGCCGAAGGCGCCCGCAGTGGCTGGCGACTGGCCATGGCCGCGGTGGTCGTAGCGCAGCACGGTGTAGCGGTCTTGCAGGGCGGCGGCCACGCCGTCCCACATCTGCAGGTCACAGCCCAGGGCGTGGCTCAGAACGACGAGGGGCCCCTGGCCCTGTTGAACGAAATGAAGAGACATGGTGCGGACTTCCTGCAAGGTTGAAAAAGGGCGGTATTGTGCCCCTCCGGTCGGGACGCCGCCGTGGGCGTGGGGCGGATGGCGGCCGTTGTCAGGGGGCTGCCGTCTTGGGCCGGTAATCGCAATAGGCAGCCACCGCGCATTCCCAGCAGCGCGGTTTGCGGGCCTGGCAGACGTAGCGGCCCAGCAAAATCAGCCAGTGGTGCGAGTCCACGGCGTAGGCGGGCGGCACGCGCTGGAGGAGCTGTTTTTCGACGTCCAGCGGGTTCTTTCCGGGGGCCAGGCCGGTGCGGTTGCCCACGCGAAAAATGTGCGTGTCCACGGCCATGGTGGGCTGTCCGAACGCCACGTTGAGCACCACATTCGCGGTTTTGCGGCCGACGCCGGGCAGGGCTTCCAGGGCTTCCCGGGTGCGGGGGACCTGGCCGCCGTGCTGCTCCACCAGGATGCGGCAGGTCTGTAGCAGGTGCTTGGCCTTGCTGCGGTACAGGCCGATGGTCTTGATGGCGTCTTCCAGGCCTTCCAGGCCCAGGTCCAGGATCGCCTGGGGCGTTCCTGCCACCGGAAACAGCCGGCGCGTGGCCTTGTTCACGCCCACGTCGGTGGCCTGGGCCGACAGCAGCACGGCCGCCAGCAACTCGAACACGGTGGTGTATTCCAGCTCGGTCTGGGGCTGGGGGTTGGCGGCCCGGAGCGTGGCAAAAAAAGGTTCGATCTGCGCGATTTTCATGGGGGGCAGTGTAGGGGGCGCCAGGGCCCGGCGGCCTGGTACGGTCCAGGCTGCGTCCCGATTGGCGACAATTGCGCCTGGACTGTCTCTTGGAAACCCGCCATGCAATTTGCCGATCGCCTGAACAACGTCGAAACCTCTGCCATCCGCGAACTCTTCAAGCTGCTGGGCAAGCCCGGCATCATCAGTTTTGCGGGGGGCTTTCCGGACAGCGCGATGTTCGATGTCGAGGGCATCCAGGCTGCCGTGAATGCGGCCTTGACCGAGGAGCCCGGGGCGGCGCTGCAGTACGGCGCCACCGAAGGCTACAACCCTTTGCGTGAACAATTGGCCGCCTTCATGGCTGGCAAGGGGGCCCGCGATGTGGCGCCGGAGCAGATGATCGTCACCACGGGCAGCCAGCAGGCGCTGGACCTGATTGGCAAGACCCTGATCAATCCTGGCGACAAAGTGATTGTCGAAGGCCCCACTTTCCTGGCCACCATCCAGTGTTTTCGCCTCTATGGCGCCGAGGTGATCAGCGCGCCCATCGATGCGCAGGGCGTGCAGACCGACCGGCTGGAGCAGCTGATCGCTGAGCACCGGCCCAAGCTGGTCTACCTGATTCCGACCTTTGGCAACCCCAGCGGGGCCACCCTGAGCCTGGAGCGGCGCAAACAGGTGCTGGAAATGGCGGTACGCCACCAGACCGTGGTCGTGGAAGACGATCCCTACGGCGACCTCTACTTTGGCGAAGCCCCTCCGCCCAGCCTGTTGGCCCTGAGCGCCAGCGTGCCAGGCAGCCGTGAGCTGCTGGTGCATTGCGGCAGCCTGAGCAAGGTGCTGAGTCCCGGCCTGCGCGTGGGCTGGATGATTGGCCAGGCCGATTTGCTGGCCCGCGCCACCATGTGCAAACAGTTCAGCGACGCCCACACCAGCACCTTGGCCCAGGCCACGGCGGCGCAATACCTCAAGGCTGGCCGCATGCCCGCCACCCTGGCCAAGGTGCGCAGCGTGTATGCCGAGCGGGCCCAGGCCATGGGCGACGCCCTGCGCCAGGAGCTGGGCGATGGCATCGCTTTCTTGCAGCCGCAAGGGGGCTTGTTCATTTGGGCGCGCCTCACCGGCGCGGGCGGCAAGCCGGCCGATGGCCAGCTGTTCGCCCAGCGCGCCATTGACAAAGGGGTGGCTTTTGTCCCGGGCGCACCGTTCTTTTGCCAGCAGCCGGACCCTGCCACGCTGCGCCTGTCCTTTGCCACGGCCGATGTGGCCCGCATCCGGGAAGGCGTGGCCCGCCTGGGCCAGGCCCTGTGATGGAGATGGACGCCCTTTCCCGTGGCGAGCAACGCCTCGAAGCCCTTGAAATCAAGGCCAGTTACACCGAAGACCTGCTGGACCAGCTGAATCTGGTGATTTACCGCCAGCAAGAGCAGATCGACGCCTTGTTGCGCGAGGTGGGCCGGCTGCGCGAGCAGGCCCCTTCGGAGGGCGCGGCGCCGGTGCGCCATCTGCGCGACGAGTTGCCGCCGCACTACTGAGGCGCTCCTGCGCGACGCCTGGCCGCGCCTGAAATCGTTCTCAGATTTCGAAACGGTAGTCCTGCGCAGGCAGGGTGCGCCAGGTGCCCTCGCCGGTGAGCTCCAGCACGCGGCGATGGAAGGGCAGGATCGAGGGGCGGTGGCCCACGCTGACCAGCGTGGTGTGGGTGGCCATCAGTTGCCGGTAGAGGCTTTCTTCATTGGCCATGTCGAGCGCGCTGCTGGCTTCATCGAGGATGGCAAAGCGGGGTCGGATGAGCAGAACCCGAGCAAAGGCCAGGCGTTGCTGCTCCCCAATCGATAGCACCTTGGGCCAGTCCAGTTCGGTATCCAGGCCACCGACGCGTTGCGCCAGCTCCGGCAGGTTCACTTGGGCCAGCAGGTCCAGCAAGTCACCGTCGTCCACCGTGCGCTCAGGGTAAGGGTAGAGCAGCTGGCTGCGCAGCGTACCCAGTTGCGTATAGGGCTGTTGCGGCAGAAACAGGATGTCCGGAGGCTGGGGGCGCAGGATGCGGCCGCTGCCGGCATCCCACAGGCCGGCAATCGCCCGCAGCAAGGAGCTCTTGCCACTGCCGCTGGCCCCCACGATCAGCAGGCTCTCCCCGGGCTCCACGGCGATGCTGAGGTCTTTGACCAGCACCCGTTCGTGGCGGGGTGTGAGCAAGGTCACGTTCTCCAGGGCCAGGCGTTCATCGGCCACCGATTCGATCACGCCATGGGGCGCTGCGAGGGTCTGGGGCGGGCCGTTCAGGGCCTGTGAAAAGCTGTTCAGGCGCTCGATCCCGGCTGCAAAGCGGCTCAGGCTTTCGAAGTTGTCCACGATCAAGGAGATGGCGCTGAGCACGGCCGCAAACGCGCCGGCCGCCTGGATGGCGCGCCCCACCTCCAGCTCCCCCGACAGCACCCGAGATGCAATGAGGGCGCTGGGCAGCACGATGGTCAGCATGCTGTAGGCGTACTGGAACAGGTTGAGAAAGAACTGGCGCCGGATCAGGCGGTTGACGTTGTCGAAAGCGGCCATGAAGCGGCGCTGCACCTGCTGTATTTCCTGGGTTTCGCCGCGGTAGAAGGCAATCGATTCGGCATGTTCGCGCACCCGCACCAGGCTGAAGCGGAAATCCGCTTCGCGCCGCAGCTGGCGGAAATTCAGGCCGATCAGCGGCCTTCCGTACACCGCCAGCGTGATCCAGGTGCCGACAATGGCATAGACCACCAGAAAATAAACCAGCTCGTGGGAGATGCCCCACAGCACCTGGCTGAAGGCGATCAACTGCAGCAGCGACGCGATCAGGATCAGCAAAAAGAACAGCGAGCGCTGAGTGAAGGTGTTGATGTCTTCGGTCATGCGCTGATCGGGGTTGTCCAGCGCGGCGTTGGCATTGAGCGCGTAAAAATTCCGGTGGCTGAAATACCGCTGCAAAAACTGCTGGGTCAACCAGCGCCGCCAGCGGTTGCCCAGGGTGTCCCGCACCCCGTAGTAGAGCGCGAACAGCGGCACGGCCGCCACCAGCAGGCCCAGGCAGACCCGGATGGCCTGCCAGAAGCGCTCAGGATCCCGGGCCGCCAGCGCCGATGTGAATTCCCCCGTTTGCTCATTGAACAGCACGGCAAACCCGGTTTGCCCCAGCAGCAAGACCAGCAGCAAGACCAGCAGGCCCCAGGCCTGCCATTTTTCATCCTGTTTCCAATAGGGGCTGGCAATCTCCCAGAACCAGTGCCAGAGGTGTCGTTGGGCGGTTTTCATCGTGGGCTGGGGGGCAAGGACGGGCACTCGCTGCAGGCAGCCCGCAGGAGGCGGGGCCCATGGGGAGGCCGTGCGGCGAAATCTGGCAAGA
>JAQUDN010000116.1 GCA_028685665.1 Burkholderiaceae bacterium
GCGCCGCATGGGCGGGCTTTTTTCGCTAGAGAACGCCGCCGGCGGAGGGCTTGCTGCGCGTTTGCAGCTCCAACGCGCGTCCGAGCGCCCCGAAGGGGTTGATCCAGGACAGCGCCTGGTGCGCCCCGCCGTCCAGCGGTCCGGCAGCCACCGGGGCACATCCCCGCAGGATTAAGAACGGGCTGGCGGGGCCGCCGCAGGGGCCCTCGCCCACCGGCAGGCCCGTGGAGCGTGGTCGCCCCCTCAGCCGGCCTGGGCGGCCAACACCGTCAACAGGGCGACGGCCCGCGCTTCAATCGCCAGCCCCTGGCCCACCGGCCCCAGGCGCTCGGCCGTCTTGGCCTTGACGTTCACCTGCCCCACGCCCACGCCCAGGGCGGCGGCAATGCCGGTGCGCATCTGCGGAATATGGGCCGCCAGGCGCGGGGCCTGGGCGATCACGGTGCTGTCGATGTTGCCAATCTCATAGCCTTGCTCCCGCACCCGGCGCGCGGCCTCGGCCAGCAGCACGGCGGAATCCGCACCGCGAAACGCAGCATCGGTATCGGGAAAATGGCGGCCGATATCGCCCAGCGCCGCGGCCCCCAGCAAGGCATCGGTGATGGCGTGCAGCAGCACATCGGCATCGGAATGGCCCAGCAGGCCCATGGCATGGGGGATGTCCACCCCGCCGATCACCAAGCGGCGCCCTGGCACCAAGGCGTGCACATCCCAACCTTCTCCGATCCTGATATTCATGGCTTTGCTTTCCCCTGCAGGGCTTAAAAAATCGTTTTCTTGGCGTTCAAGGCCGCCCCACGCCCCCGGTCACCGCCAAAGCGCTCCAGCGTGGCGCCATGCGCCCGCTGGGCCAGCACCGCGGTGGCCAGCGCGAAATCCTCCGGGTAGGTGATCTTGAAGTTCTGCGCGCCGCCCGGCACCAGGCGCGGATGCAGGCCCATGGCCTCCATGGCGCTGGCCTCGTCGGTGGCGCTGGCGCCGACCTGCTCCAGGGCAGCTGTCAAGGGCCCCAGGCGGAACATCTGCGGCGTCTGGGCCAGCCATTTGTCGCTGCGGTCCACGGTGGACGCCACCCGGATGCCGCCCGGCCCCTCGGTCGAGGTCTTGAGCGTGTCGGCCACCTTGTGCGCCAGCAGCCCGCCCACGCCATCGCCCGCGCACACATCGATGAGCCGGTCCACCTGCTCGGGGGTCACCAGGCAGCGCGCGGCGTCGTGCACCAGCACCCAGTCCTGCAGACCGGCGCCGCGCTCCCGCAAGGCCCGCAGCCCGCCGAGCACGGTGTCAGCCCGGGTGGGGCCACCGCAGGCCACCGGGAAAAAAGCCGGGTGGGCGTGGGCCCGCAAGAAATCGTCGCCGGGCGCCACCGCCACCAAAATCCCCGACAGACGCGAAACACCGGCCAAGGCCGCCAGGGTGTGCAAGACCATCGGCTGGCCGGCAATCGGCTGGTATTGCTTGGGCAAGGCGGCATCGGGCGCACGCGGATCGACGGCCCGCGCACCGATCCCGGCACAAGGCACCAGGGCCCAGAAACGCCCCTGGGGGACCGTCGGTGCAACAGAAGAAGGCAGCAGGGCAGAAGACATGGGGCGCATTCTAGAATCAGGGCCGCCGACTCCATCCAACCCGTGCGCGCCCCGCGCCCCAGGGGATGCAGCCCGGTCTGACGCCACCGTCCGCATGGAACTGCCCAAACTCACCCCCGGAAAACGTTTCACCCTGCCCCGCCCCAGCGGCAGCGCCGATGCCCTGCTGCTCGCCCGCCTGGCAGAACGAGAGAAAAGCGCCCAGCGCACCACGGCCATCGTGACCGCCGACGCGACCGACGCGCAGCGCCTGATCGACGAGATGGCCTTTTTTGCCCCTGGCCTGCGCTGCGCCTTGTTTCCCGATTGGGAAACCCTGCCCTACGACACCTTCTCGCCGCACCAGGACCTGATCAGCGAGCGCCTGGCCACCCTGTGGCGCATCAGCCAGAAAGACAAGGACACCGGCGCCGACGTGGTGATCGTGCCCGCCACCACGGCCCTGTACCGCCTGGCCCCCCCGTCTTTTCTGGCGGGCTACACCTTCCATTTCAAGGTCAGGCAAAAGCTCGACGAAGCCAAGTTCAAGGCCCAGCTCACGCTGGCGGGCTACAACCATGTGAGCCAGGTGGTCAGCCCCGGCGAATACGCGGTGCGCGGCGGGCTGATCGACCTGTTTCCCATGGGCTCCCCGGTGCCCTACCGGGTGGATCTGTTCGACGACGAGATCGACAGCATCCGCACCTTCGACCCCGACAGCCAGCGCAGCCTGTACCCCGTGCCCGAAGTGCGCCTGCTGCCAGGCCGCGAGTTTCCGATGGACGACGCGGCACGCGCCCAGTTCCGCAGCCGCTGGCGCGAAATGCTCGAAGGCGACCCCACCAAAAGCCGCATCTACAAAGACATGGGCAATGGCGTGGCCACCGCCGGCATCGAGTACTACCTGCCGCTGTTCTTCGAGCAGACCGCCACGGTCTTCGATTACCTGGGCGCGCAGGCCACCGTGGTGCTGCACGGCGACCTGGACCCCGTGTTCCAGCGCTTCTGGCAGGACACCAAAGACCGCTACCGCCTGGTGCAGGGCGACCCCGAGCGCCCGGCCCTGCCGCCGGACACCCTGTTTTTGGGCACCGAGCAGTTCTATACCTGCGCCAACGCCTACGCCCAGCTGGCCCTGCGCCCCGCCACCGCCGAGGCCCACCCCGGCTTTGCCCCCCTGGGCGAGCTGACGGTGCTGCGCGGCGCCGACGATCCGCTGGCCCGCCTGCAAGCCCATATCCGCAGCACGCCCCAGCGCGTGCTGCTGCTGGCCGAAAGCGCTGGCCGGCGCGAGAGCCTGCTCGACTTTCTGCGCGCCAGCGGCGTGAGCCCCCCGGCGTTTGACTCACTGGCCGACTTTGCCACCAGCGCCGAAAAAACCGGCATCGCCACCGCTGCGCTCACCGTGGGCTTCAGCTGGCCCGAAGGGGGCCTGGATTTCGTCACCGAAACCGAGCTCTTTGCGGCCGGACCGACCACGCGCCGGCGCAAGAAACAGGAACAGGTCAGCGATGTCGAGGCGCTGATCAAGGACCTGAGCGAGCTCAATCTCGGCGACCCCGTCGTGCACAGCCAGCACGGCATTGGCCGCTACCGGGGCCTGGTGAACATGGACCTGGGCGAGAAAAACGCCGACGGCAGCCCGTCCGCCCAGGAGTTCCTGCACCTCGAATACGCCGACAAGGCCGTGCTCTATGTGCCCGTGAGCCAGCTGCAGCTCATCAGCCGCTACACCGGCGTGAGCGCCGACGAGGCCCCGCTGCACCGCCTGGGCAGCGGCCAGTGGGAAAAAGCCAAGCGCCGCGCCGCCGAGCAGGTGCGCGACGCCGCCGCCGAGCTGCTGAACATCTACGCCCGCCGCGCTGCCCGCGAGGGCCACGCCTTCCGCTACAGCCCCAACGACTACGAGGCGTTTGCCAACGACTTCGGCTTCGAGGAAACCGCCGACCAGAACGCCGCCATCCACGCCGTGATCCAGGACATGATCAGCCCGCGCCCCATGGACCGCCTGGTCTGCGGCGACGTGGGCTTTGGCAAGACCGAAGTCGCCCTGCGCGCGGCCTTCGTGGCGGTGACGGGTGGGCGGCAAGTGGCTTTTCTGGCCCCCACCACCCTGCTGGCCGAGCAGCATTACCAGACGCTGGTGGACCGTTTCGCCAAATGGCCGGTGAAGATCGCCGAGGTCTCGCGCTTTCGCTCCGGCAAGGAAATCACCGCCGCCATCAAGGGCATTGCCGACGGCACGGTGGACATCGTGGTCGGCACGCACAAGCTGCTGTCTGAATCCACCCAGTTCCACAACCTGGGCCTCTTGATCATTGACGAAGAGCACCGCTTTGGCGTGCGCCACAAAGAGGCCATGAAAGCGCTGCGGGCCGAGGTCGATGTGCTGACCCTGACCGCCACGCCCATTCCGCGCACCCTGGGCATGGCGCTCGAAGGCCTGCGCGACCTGTCGGTAATTGCCACGGCGCCGCAGCGCCGCCTGGCCATCAAGACCTTTGTGCGCAGCGAAAGCAACGGCGTGATCCGCGAGGCGGTGCTGCGCGAGCTCAAGCGCGGCGGGCAGGTGTACTTTTTGCACAACGAGGTCGAAACCATCGAGAACCGGCGCCAGAAGCTCGAAGAAATCCTGCCCGAAGCGCGCATCGCCATCGCCCATGGCCAGATGCCCGAGCGCGAGCTGGAGCGCGTGATGCGCGACTTTGTCGCCCAGCGCTTCAATGTGCTGCTGTGCTCGACCATCATCGAGACCGGCATCGACGTGCCCACCGCCAACACCATCCTCATGAGCCGCGCCGACAAGTTCGGCCTGGCCCAGCTGCACCAGTTGCGCGGCCGGGTGGGCCGCAGCCACCACCAGGCCTATGCCTATTTGATGGTGCCGGACATCGAGGGCCTGACCAAGCAGGCCCAGCAGCGGCTGGACGCCATCCAGGCCATGGAAGAACTGGGCAGCGGCTTCTACCTGGCGATGCACGATCTCGAAATCCGCGGCGCGGGCGAGGTCCTGGGCGAAAACCAGAGCGGCAATATGCTCGAAGTGGGCTTTCAGCTCTACAACGAGATGCTGTCCGAGGCGGTCAAATCGCTCAAGGCCGGCAAGGAGCCCGACCTGCTCAGCCCCCTGTCGGTGACCACCGACATCAACCTGCACGCCCCGGCCCTGCTGCCCAACGACTACTGCGGCGATGTCCATCTGCGCCTGAGCTTTTACAAAAAGCTGGCCACGGCCAAGACCAGCGAGCAGATCGACGCCCTGATGGAGGAAATCATCGACCGCTTCGGCAAGCTGCCCCCGCAGGCGCAAACCCTGGTCGATGTGCACCGCCTGCGGGTGATCAGCGCGCCCTACGGCGTGGTCAAGGTCGATGCCACGCCGGGCGTGATCATCATCACCTTCAAGCCCCAGCCGCCCGTGGACCCCATGCGCATCATCGAGCTGATCCAGAAAAACAAGCACATCAAGCTGGCCGGCAACGAAAAACTGCGCATCGAACGCACACTGCCCGATCCCCAGCAGCGCGCCCAGCTGGTGCGCGATGTGCTGCGCAGCCTGGGGCAGCCGCTGGCGGCGTGAAGTCGCCAGGGCCGTAGCGGCCTTGCGCCTTGACGCTTGGTTAAGCGCTGCGGGGAGGGGCTGACAGCCCGGGCCCCGGGGCGGGGTCCTGGACCAGGCCGCAGGGCCTCACACTGGCCCTCGCCCAGAAGGAGGGGGCGCCAAAACGCGCGGAATCAGTACCGGCCGCCGCGCGCCATCCGGTCCAGCATGGCCTCGATGTCGTCCAGCAGCGTCACCTCTTGCGCGCGGACCTTGCGCACCTTGACCTGGCTCTTGAGCCAGGACTTGAGCGCTTTGGCGTCCTGCACGGCGTCCAGGTCGGCGCGCATCTGGTGCAGGGCATCCTGCTGGTCCTGGAGCGCGGCCTGCAGGGTAGCGCGCCAGTCCTTGGCGTTAAAACGCAGGTGGCTGGGGTAGCCAAACTCGTATTCCATGCCCCGGCGCAGCTCGCCGTTCTCCTGTTGCAGGGTCTTGAGCTGTTGGGCCAGCACATCGCACATGGCCTTGAGCCGGGCTTCGGACAGCGCGCTGGCCTTGGCGGCGTCCAGCATCTCGGATTCGAGCTGGATGCGCAGCAGCGCGCTCAGGTCCTTGCGCTCGTAGGCGGCGTTCACCTGGCTCATCAGCGTGGTCTTACGGGCGCGCAGGGCTTCGTCGGGCTCGCGGTCGGGGTGCAGGGCGCTGGCGAGTTGGCGGAACACGGTGCGCAGTGCGGTCTGCGCATCCAGCTCCTTTTGCTGCGCCGCCAGCTCCCGGGCGGTGGGCGGCTTTTTGGCCTTGCGCGCCGCACGCTTGGCCTCGCGCTTTTCGGCCTGGGCCTGCTCGTATTCCAGCGCGGCGCGGATCACGTCCTCGGGCCGCTCGAAGGTGCGGCCTTGGGCAAAGTCGGCCCCCGCGAAGGTGTCGAGCAGCTCCTGCGCCTGTTGCTGGGCCGACTCGGCGGCGTCTGCATCGCCGTCCGCCCCGTCGGGGGCGTGGCGGGCGATCAGGGCCTGGAGTTCGGGATCGCTGGCGGGTGCCAGTTGCGCGATCAAGGTGCCCAGCAGGTGCTGGGCCTGCTGTTTCTGGGTCGGGGTCAGGCCCTTGGACGGGCTGGGCGCCTGGAGATGGGCATCCAGCAAGAAGGCCATCTGCCGGCACAGGCGCTGGCGCTCGTCGCTCGCCTCGCGCAGGGCCTGCCGGTGCAGGGGGGCCTGCGAATCGAGGGCCTGGCGCAGGGTGTCGGCCAGGCCCTGTTCGGCCTGCAGCTTGTCCATCAGCGTGTTGAAGCGTTTTTGTGCCGCGCTGGGCTGCTGCATGGTCGCCACCACCTTGCCCGCGACCACCTCCAGGCGGTCGGGCTGGGGAGAAAACTCGGGGCCTGGATCGGCGAAAAGTTCGGGGTCTTTTGGCATGGCGGCACTGTAGCGGATCTCAGCGCCGGTTCGGACCGGCTGCAGCGGCATGGACGCTGGTCCGAAGGCCCTCAGGTCCAACGCCCCCACGCCCTGCGCACCCCGGGCGCTCCCTATAATTTGCCTTAATGCCCAATCGGGCTCTGGGGCGCATCCAACAAGCGCTACAAGCTCTCTTAACCATAGCAAACCCCTGTATGTCCCTCCCCGAAATCTCCCCCGGCCTCACCGTCCAGAACCTGCCTGCCCGCCTGAAGCTGTCGGACTACAAGCTGATTGCCTTCGACATGGACTCCACGCTCATCAACATCGAATGCGTGGACGAAATCGCCGATGCCGTGGGCCGCAAAGAGGAAGTGGCCGCCATTACCGAAGCCGCGATGCGTGGCGAGATCACCAATTTCAAAGAGAGCCTGCGCCGCCGCGTGGAACTGCTCCAGGGCGTGACGCTGGCCGACATGCAGCGGGTCTACGACGAGCGCCTGCGCCCCAACCCCGGTGCAGCCGAGCTGATTGGCGCCTGCAAGGCGGCTGGCCTGAAGGTGCTGCTGGTGTCGGGCGGTTTCACCTTTTTTGCCGAACGGGTGCGCGAGCGGCTGGGCATCGACTTCACGCGCTCGAACATTCTGGAAACCGACGACCAGGGCGTGCTCACGGGCCGCATGGTTCAACAAACCTGGGGCGACATCTGCGACGGCGCCGAAAAGCGCCGCACCTTGCTGGAGGTGGCCAGCCTGCTGCACATCGCCCCCGAACAATGCATTGCCATGGGCGACGGGGCCAACGACCTGCCCATGATGGACGTGGCCGGCCTGTCGGTGGCCTACCACGCCAAACCCAAGGTGCGCGAGCAGGCCATGGTGGCGATCAACGAAGGCGGACTGGATCGCCTCCTCGAAGTGCTGCGCTGACGCCTGCGCTGCCCTCCCGGCCCCTTCAGCACCCGGTGGCCAGGCCCCGATGCCCTGCAGCCCCGGCTGCATCCGCTCCCGGCACGGGGGCCGAGCAGGTCAGGGCCGGCGCAAAGGGGTGAGCAGGTGCGCGAGGCCGTTGTGGTCGATTTCGTGCATCAGGGCCAAGAGGCGCCCGATCTCGCCGCGCGGAAACCCTTCGCGGGCCATCCAGTTCAGGTAGTTGCCGGGCAGATCGGCCAGCAGGCGCCCCTGGTACTTGCCAAAAGGCATCTCGCGCGTCACCAGCTCTTGCAGGGCGGCGGGATCCACTCAGCCCCCGGCGCGCTTGACGGTATGGCCCTGGGCTTTCAGGACCTCGATCAGGCGGTCGCAGTGGTCGCCCTGCACTTCGATCACCCCGTCTTTCACGGTGCCCCCCGAACCGCAGGCGGCCTTGAGCTGCTTGGCCAGCACGGTCAAGGCAGCAGCATCCAGCAGCATCCCCTTGACCAGGGTCACCGCCTTGCCGCCCCGGCCTTTGGTTTCGCGCGACACGCGCACCACGCCGTCCCCCGCGGGCACGGCAGCACGCGCCTTGCACTGGCATTGGGCCACCGGCTGGCGGCATGTGGGGCACATGCGCCCCGCCTCGGTGGAGTACACCAGGCCGCCATGGCCCGCACGGCTGCGCATCATGGCCGGCCTCCTTGCGCACCGCTCATTTGCGTCCCCCCGGTCCGGGTGCGAAAAACATCGACAAGCCCAGCGCAATCAGGATCACGGGCCACCAGACAGCCAGCAGATGCCAGAGGCTGACATCCAGAAGCCCCAGGTTGTTGAGCAGGAAAAAGGTGCCCAGCAGCACCAGCACGATGGCAAGGACAGGACTTTTCATGGGTCAGACCTTTTCGGGGGCGTCGCGGGCGGGGATCGTGGCGCGCGCACTGCCAGGGCCCAGCATGTGAAAGTTGAGCAGGCGCGTGGCCATGACGGTTTCGATGAAAAAGAACACCAGCGCCAGCAAGAAGGACAAGACCCCGGTCAGAAAGCTGCCCAGCGCCCAGGTGTGGCCGCGAAAGTTGGTGGTCTCGCCCAGAAACAGCAGGATGATGGTCAGGCCGATCAGGAAGCCGCACAGCGTCAGCAGGCCAATGCAGCCGTTGGCCATGCGCCCCCGGGTGCGCAGGGACTCCAGCTCCAGGGTGGCCCGGGCCAGAAACTCCGCGTCGTGGCTGGCGCGGGCCCGGTCCTCGACCACCCGGGCCCGGTCGATGATGCGCGCCAGCCGGCCCGCCACGGCACCGATCATCCCCGCCACGGCGGTCAGCAGGAACACCGGCGCCACCGACAGCTGGATGCTGTGGGTGATGTCGGAAGAATCAATGAGAAGGCTCATGGGCAGGGGGCTCCGGGTGGGGCCGCGACACATCACGGGGCTGCGATTATCACCCCGCGGTGCGGCACCCGCAGGACCCGGACAGGGTGGCGCACAATCGCACCCCACCACCGGGAGGACGGCGCCCTGCGCACCGCCCCCGGGACCCTGATCCCTCTTTTGCGCTGCACCATGCCCTTCGCCTCTCTTGGTCTTTCTCCTGCCCTGGCCCGTGCCGCTGCGGCCCTGGGCTTTGCCAGCCCCACCCCCGTCCAGGCCCAGGCCATTCCCGCCATTCTGCGCGGCGCCGATGTCTGGGCCTCGGCCCAGACCGGTTCGGGCAAGACGGCCGCCTTTGTACTGCCCTTGCTGCAACAGCACCAGGACATCGCCCTGGCCCGCGCACCCGGCACCGGGGCGCGCCGCGTGCACACCCTGGTGCTGGTGCCCACGCGCGAACTGGCCGCCCAGGTGGGCGAGGTGCTGCGCAGCCTGGCCCAACCCCTGCCCCAGCCCCCGAAGGTGGTGGTGGCGTTTGGCGGCGTCTCCATCAACCCGCAGATGATGGCGCTGCGCGGCGGAGCCGATGTGGTGGTGGCCACCCCGGGCCGCCTGCTCGATCTGGTGGAACACAAGGCGCTGAAACTGTCGGCCGTGCAATCGCTGGTGCTCGACGAGGCGGACCGCCTGCTCGACCTGGGCTTCAGCGAGGAACTGAACCGGGTACTGGCCCTGCTGCCCCCGCGGCGCCAGAACCTGTTTTTCTCAGCCACCTTTCCCCCGGCCGTGCAGGCCCTGGCCCACAGCTTGCTGCACGAACCCGTGCGGGTGGAAGTGGCGCACGAACCCGAGCAGGCCCTCTCGATCGCCCAGCGCGCGATGGCCGTCGATACGGGCCGGCGCACCCAGCTGCTGCGCCACCTGATCACCCAGGAAGGCTGGGAGCGGGTGCTGGTGTTCGTGGCCACCAAATACACCGCCGAAGTGGTCGCCGAAAAGCTCTACAAGGCGGGTATTCACGCCACCCCCTTCCACGGCGACCTGAGCCAGGGCGCTCGCACCCAGGTGCTGCAGGAGTTCAAGGACGCGCGCTGGCAGGTGGTGGTGACCACGGACCTGGCCGCCCGCGGCATCGACATTGCGCAGCTGCCCGTGGTGGTGAATTACGACCTGCCGCGCTCGGCAGTGGACTATGTGCACCGCATCGGCCGCACCGGCCGCGCGGGCGCCAGTGGCCTGGCGGTGAGTTTTGTGACGGCCGATGCCGAAGCCCATTTCCGCCTGATCGAAAAACGCCAGCACCTGAGCCTGCCGCGCGAACAGGTGGCGGGATTTGAGCCCACCGAACAGGCCCCGGCCAGCCCGGCCGGGAGCGCCGAAGGCACCGGGGGCATCAAGGGCAAACGACCGAGCAAGAAGGACAAATTGCGTGCAGCGGCGGCAGCCGCTGCAGCGGAATCCGGAAATTAATCGCCCGCAGGGTCCTCGCCAAGGGCATCGGCCGCATCGGCATCGGCCGGTCGGGCCTGGCGGTGGCCGGGTTTGGCCAGGATTTCGACGTAGAACTGGGGCCCGCCCTCCTGGACCACGGTATCGATCAGGCCGATCAGGGCCGAGAGATGGGCCCCTTCGGCGGCCTCTTGGGTGCGGCCGAAGCGGCAATCGAAGTCCCAGAAGTCAGCGCCTGCAGGCAGATCACGGCGGCGCTCGCGTTTGATGTATTTGCGGATTTCGTGCTTGACGGCATCGAGAACACGGTCGGGATGTTTGCCTTCGACCTGGAGTAGGAAAGTTTTTCTCATGGGCGATGGTAGCGCCTCCGGAGCACGGTCTGAACGCAAGGGGGCCATCCCTCGGGGCGCCGCCCGCTCGACAGCGGCCCCCAGCTACCGTAAGCTGCCAGATTTCGCCGCACGGCCTCCCCATGGGCCCCGCCTCCTGCGGGCTGCCTGCAGCGAGTGCCCGTCCTTGCCCCCCAGCCCACGATGAAAACCGCCCAACGACACCTCTGGCACTGGTTCTG
>JAQUDN010000117.1 GCA_028685665.1 Burkholderiaceae bacterium
GCCGAAGACTGGCGGCCCGTGCTGCAGGCCCTGCCCCTGCAGGGCGGGATTGACCAGCAGGCGGGGGAAGAGAGACCTTCTTCCGTCCGCCTGGACCGGACGGACGCCCCGCCCGCCCTGGCCGAACCCCTGCCGGACTACGCCGCCCCGTTCGACCGCGACTGGTCGATCGCCAGCTACTCCCGGCTGACCCGTGATCTGGGCCAAGTCCCGTCGGCCGGCATTCCGCAGGCAGGCACTGGCGCGGCGTCCACCGCGCTGGCCCCCTGGCGCGCCGAAGGCCCCGCCGACGACGAGCGCCTGCCCGAGGACGCCCAGGCCACGCCGGCACCAGACCGGTTGACGGCGCCCCCGCCCCCCGCCACGACCGACCTGCGCCACCGCTTCCAGCGCGGCCCGCTGGCCGGCAATTTCCTGCACGAGCAGCTGGAGTGGCTGGCCCGCGAGGACTTTGCGCTGGCCCAGTCCTCCGCGCTGGCCGAGCGCCTGCGACTGCGCTGCGAGCGCGCCTATCCGCCCGAACAGGCCCCGGGCCTGGTGGACTGGCTGGGCGCCGTGGTCAGCACGCCCTTGCCTGGCCCCGGCGTGGCGCTGGACCAGCTGCAGACCACCTGGCCGGAAATGGAGTTCTGGCTGCCCGCCGCCCAGTTGCGCACCACCGAGATCGATGCGCTGTGCCGCCAGCACAGCCTGGCCGGCGCCGACCGCCCCACGCTGCAGCGCAGCGAACTGCACGGCATGTTGATGGGCTTTGCCGACCTGGTGTTCGAGCATGCCGGCCGCTACTGGGTGTTGGACTACAAGTCCAACCACCTGGGCCAGGGCGACAGCGCCTACACCGCCGAGGCCTTGCAGGCCACCATGCTGCGCCACCGCTACGACGTGCAGGCCGCCATCTACCTGCAGGCCCTGCACCGCCTGCTGCGCAGCCGCCTGGGCGCGGCCTACGACCCCGCCACCCAGCTGGGGGGGGCGGTGTACCTGTTCCTGCGCGGCATCGCCGGCCCTGCCCAGGGCGTGTGCCTGGTGGCGCCCGAACCCGCGCTGCTGGACGCCCTGGACGCCATGCTCGACACCCCCGTGGAGACTGCCGAATGAACACCGTGATGACCGCCTCTCCCCCGCCTGCCTGGTCCGAATCCCCTGCACTGCCCCTGCCCCTGATGGCCGGCCTGTGGGACGGGCAGACGCCCCAGGGCGCCCTGCTGGGCACCCTGTACCTCTGGGCCGAGCAGGGCTGGCTGCGCCGGCTCGACAGCGCCCTGGCCGCCTTTGCGCTGGAATGCGACCCCCAGGCCCCCCCGGCGCTGCTGATGGCCTGCGCGCTGCTGTCCCAGATGGAAGGGCGCGGTCACAGCGCCCTGCCGTTGGCGGCGCTGGCGGCCTCGCCCCAGGCCCTGCTGGGCTGGCCCGAGGCGGCGCAGCCCGCGCTGCAGCAGGCCTGGGCCGACCTGCCGCGCACCGTGGCGGGCTGGGTCCAGGCCCTGCAGTCCAGCCCCGTGGTGCGACGGGTGTTACCCCCTCTCCCCCAGGGAGAGGGCCGGGGTGAGGGCCTGCCACCACCGGCCAGCACCGGCGCTTGGCTGGTGCTGGATGGCCCTGCCAACGCCCCCTTGCTCTACCTGCGGCGCTACTGGGACTATGAAACCCAGGTGGCGCAGGCGCTGCGCGCCCGGGCGGCGCAGCCCCCTGGCGAGGTGGGCGCCGATGGCCTTCGGACGTGGCTTGGCCGGCTGTTCCCCGATGCGCCAACGCCGTCTGCCGATGGAAAACCGCCTTGCGACTGGCAACAGGTGGCCTGCGCGCTGGCGCTGCGTGGCGGCGTCTCGGTCATCACCGGCGGCCCGGGCACCGGCAAGACCTACACCGCCGCCCGCCTGCTGGCGCTGCTGCTGGCCACCCACTCCAAACCGGCGCAACTGCGCATCGGCCTGGCCGCGCCCACCGGCAAGGCGGCGGCGCGGTTGCGCCAGTCCATCGACCAGTCGCTGCAATCGCTGCAGGCTTCCGTGGGCGATGTGCTGGATCTGAAGGCCCTGACCGACCGCATCGGCCCGGCCACCACCCTGCACAAGCTGCTGGGCGCCCGCCCCGACACCCGCCAGTTTCACCACGACGCCCGCCATCCGCTGGAGCTGGACGTGCTGCTGGTCGATGAAACCTCCATGGTCCACCTGGAGATGATGGCCGCGCTCCTGCAGGCCCTGCCGCAGCAGGCCCGGCTGGTCCTGCTGGGCGACAAGGACCAGCTGGCCTCGGTCGAAGCCGGCGCGGTGCTGGGCGACCTGTGCGCCGGCGCCGCCGAGGCCCGCTACGACGCCGAGACCCTGGCCTATCTGCAGGCCGCCACCGGCCAGCCGCTGGGGGCCGCGCAGGCACCCCAGGGCGTGATGGACAGCCGCACCGTGATGCTGCGCGAGAGCCGCCGCTTTGGCACGGCGATCGGGGCGCTGGCGCTGGCGGTGAACGCGGGCGACGGCGCCCAGGCCCGGATGCTGCTGGATGCCGCGATGGGTGCTGACCCGCGCTCCACCCCGCCCGCCCTGATCTGGTCCGCCCCTGCTGCCGAGGCCACGCCCGCGCTTGTGCCCCAACTGGCCTTGCAGGGCCGGCCCGGGGCCCCCGCCTCGTATGCCGATTACCTGAGGCTGGTGAAAGCCGGCCCAGGGCAAGAGTCCCCCGCCGACCGGGCCCATGCCGACTGGGCCCGGGCCGTGCTCCAGGCCTTCGAGCGCTTTCGCATCCTGTGCGCGGTGCATGAGGGCCCCTGGGGCGACCGGGCGCTCAACCCGGCCGTCCAGGCCGCGCTGGCCCACGCCGGGTGGCTAGACCCCCGGGGCGAATGGTTTGTCGGCCGCCCGGTCATGGTCACGCGCAACGACCCGGCGCTGGGCGTGTTCAACGGCGACGTGGGCGTGGTGCTGCCCGCTTTCCAGCCGGACGGCCAGGCCCGGCGCAGCCTGCGCGCCTACTTTCTGGACGGCGAGGCCCTGCGCTCGGTGGCCGTGAGCCGCCTGGCCCATGTGGAGACGGCGTTTGCCATGACCATCCATAAAAGCCAGGGCTCGGAGTTCGCCCACACCGTGGTCGTGCTGCCCGACGGCGCGGGCGAGATGCTGACCCGCGAGCTGGTCTACACCGGCATCACCCGCGCCCGCACGCACTTTTCGCTGGTCGAGGCCCGCCCCGGCCTGCTGGAAACCGCCGTGCAAAAACAGGTGCAGCGGGCCAGCGGGCTCCAGGCCCGGCTGGGGTGCTGACGCCGGGTGTCGCCCCCTTGCATCGGGGGCTGCCTTCACCTGGCTGCCCACGCGGCCTTGAGGGTTCACTGCGCTTCGCGCACCACCCGCCCGTTCAGGGGCTGCGGGGGGCGGGCATTGGCGGGGGTCAGGCGGGTCAGCAGGCGCAGCTGTTCCGGGCTGACTTCTACCGGGGTTTTCAGGACGATCCGCACCACGCCTTCAGTGCAGGGGGGCGTGGTGAGCGAACCCAGGTACTGGTAGTAGCGCCGGTCCAGGGGCAGTAGGTCCTCCACGGACAGCAGGCGGGCCGGCAGGCTGACCCGGTCTTGCGCTGCCAGGGGCATGAAGGCCCAGACCTTGGCAATCCAGGGGTGGGCCTGGCCCAGCCGCATGGGCACGGACACCACGGCCTTGTCCCCCGCAGGGCTCTGGTAGAGCAGGTCGGTGGCCATCGGAAAGCGGCGGAAATGCACCTGCTCTTCGGCCGGGTGGTGAAACTCCACGGCCGTCAGCCGCCAGGATTGGCCGCGCAGCACCAGCGCAGGCGCCGCGTTGACGTCCAGGCGCAGGTGGCGTCCGGTGTGGACCAGCGTCCCGCCAAAAGTCTGTGCGCCCGGCTGCAAGGCTTCTGCCGGCCCGGCCACGGTGTCGGCCCCCGTGGTGTGGATGGGCGACTGCTGCTGGCCCGTGCCGCAGGTGGCAAAGCCCGAGTGCAGCTGGCCCCAGGCCTGGGGGCCGGTGGCGCCTTCGTAGGTCCAGGGCACGGTGCGGGGATCGGGTTCGGGCCGTGCCGCGGTCTCTGCGCTGCGGGTCTGGGCGGCCAGCTCTTCGGCGCGGGTTTCAATGTAGCGGCGGCTGGCCCCGGGGTCGGCCAGCGCCGCAGACAAGGGCGCTGGCGCAGGCGTGGCCCCGCTCGGTGGCACGGGGCGGGGCCGTGGCGTGGCCGCAGGACGGGGCGGCGCTTTGGGCTGCTGGGGCACCGTGATGGTCAGGGTGGGCGGGGGGGCCGGGCGTGCCCCTTTCTTGGGGTGTTTGGCCTGTGCGCGGGCAATGGCTTCGCTGATGCGTTCTGCCAGCGCGGCCTTGTCTTGTGCGTTCTCGATGCGCTGGCCGCTGCCGGCTGGGGCGGGCGGCTCTGCGGCATGGGCCGCGGCCAGCAGGCCCGCGGTCAGCAGCAGGGGCAGGCCGGCGTGGCGCAGCCAGGAGGGGCAGGGCAGGGGGGCGTAGGGCATGGGACATTCCGGGGCGGGGCCTGGCCGGACTGTACCCTGCCCCCGTGGGCCGGCGGGCTATAGTCCCAGCCTCTCCTGCCCGCTTGAACTGCCGTGACCATCCACACCGACGACTTTGCCCCAGCCCCCCCGAAGCGGGTGGTGTCTGCCGCGCCCGCCTCCCCGCAGGAAGAGGCGATTGAACGGGCGCTGCGCCCCAAGCTGCTGCAGGAGTACGTGGGCCAGGCCAAGGCCCGCGAGCAGCTGGAGATTTTCATCGGCGCAGCGCGCAAGCGCGACGAAGCCCTGGACCATGTGCTGCTGTTCGGTCCGCCCGGCCTGGGCAAGACGACGCTCTCGCACATCATTGCCGCCGAGCTGGGCGTGAACCTGCGCCAGACCAGCGGCCCGGTGCTGGAAAAGCCCAAGGACCTGGCGGCGCTGCTGACCAACCTCGAAAAGAACGATGTGCTGTTCATCGACGAAATCCACCGCCTGAGCCCGGTGGTCGAGGAAATCCTCTACCCGGCGCTGGAGGACTACCAGATCGACATCATGATCGGCGAAGGGCCGGCGGCGCGCAGCATCAAGCTCGACCTGCAGCCCTTCACGCTGGTGGGGGCCACCACCCGTGCCGGCATGCTCACCAACCCGCTGCGCGACCGTTTTGGCATCGTGGCCCGGCTGGAGTTCTACTCCCCGGAGGAACTGGCGCGGATCGTGCTGCGCAGCGCGGGTTTGCTGGGGGCTCCGATGGACGAAGAAGGCGGCTTCGAAATTGCCCGCCGCTCGCGCGGCACGCCGCGCATCGCCAACCGCCTGCTGCGCCGGGTGCGGGACTATGCCGACGTCAAAGGCACCGGCCGCATCACCCTCGACATTGCCCACCGCGCCCTGGCCATGCTGGACGTGGACCCGCAGGGCTTTGACGTGATGGACCGCAAACTGCTGGAGGCGGTGATCCACCGCTTTGACGGCGGCCCAGTGGGCCTGGACAACATCGGCGCCAGCATCGGCGAAGAGTCCGGAACCATCGAAGACGTGATCGAGCCCTACCTGATCCAGCAGGGCTACCTCCAGCGCACACCGCGCGGGCGCATCGCCACCCTGGCCGCCTACCGCCACCTGGGGGTGACGCCGCCGCAGGCCGCGGGCACCGCTTAAGCGCCTGCTTGCGATCTTTTCATGGTGTCCACAAGGCGGCAAATACCGCACCCCCCGTGGCCTGCCTTGTCCAGGCCACCTGCCTGGCCTGCGGCACCCGCCCCGAGGGGTCGGCGCTTCATTGCCAGCCGAAGCGGCGCACGTAATAGCGCTTGAGCCCGGTGATCATCCCGGCGTAGCCCAGCAAAATGGCGGCGAGCCAGGCGAAGTAGCTCGGTGGCAAGGGCGTCAGCTTGAAATAGCCCGCCAGCGGGCCCATGGGCAAGAACAGGCCCACGGCCGCCACCAGCAGCGTCATGCTGGTCAGCAGCGCCGCGGCCCGGCTTTGGACAAAAGGCAGTTTGGGCGTGCGCAGCAGGTGCACGATCAGGGTCTGCGTGAGCAGTCCGACCACGAACCAGCCGGACTGGAACAGCGATTGCGAGGCGATGCTGTGCGCCTCGAAGACCCACCACATCAGCGCAAACGTCAGCAGATCGAACACCGAACTGATCGGGCCAAAGAACACCATGAAGCGGCCCAGGTCGCCGGGGTTCCAGTGCAGGGGCTGGCGCATCAGCTCTTCATCGACGTTGTCGAAGGGAATGGCGCTTTGCGAAAAGTCGTACAGCAGGTTCTGCACCAGCAGGTGCATGGGCAGCATCGGCAAAAAAGGCAGAAAAGCGCAGGCCACCAGCACCGAAAACACATTGCCGAAGTTCGAGCTGGCCGTCATGCGGATGTACTTGAGCATGTTGCTGAAGGTCTTGCGGCCTTCGAGCACGCCTTCGTCGAGCACCATCAGGCTTTTTTCGAGCAGGATGATGTCGGCGGCCTCCTTGGCGATGTCCACCGCGCTGTCCACGCTGATGCCGATATCGGCCGCGCGCAGTGCGGGGGCGTCGTTGATGCCATCGCCCATGAAGCCCACCACATGGCCCTGGGCCTTGAGCGCCCGCACGATGCGCTCCTTGTGCAGCGGCGTGAGCTTGGCGAAGAGGTGGTTGTCCCGGACGACCGGGGCCAGCGCGGCGTCGTCCAGGCCGTCGAGCGTGGCACCCAGCACCACCTGCGCGCTGCCCAGGCCGACCTGCCGGCAGATCTTGGCCGTGACCAGGCCGTTGTCGCCGGTCAGTACCTTGACGGTGATGCCGTGGGCGGCCAAGGCCTTCAGTGCGGGCGCTGCGGATTCTTTCGGCGGATCCAGAAAAGCGATGTAGCCGATCAGGGTCAGCCCGGCTTCATCGGCCACGCCGTAGGTGGTTTTGTCCGGCGGGACTTCCTTGACGGCCACCGCGACCACCCGTAGCCCTTCTTCGTTCAAGGCGCGGGTGACCGCTTGCACCCGCTCCAGCAGCGCGGCATCCAGCGCCCGCGTGCTGCCGCCTTCCTGCACCTGGGTGCAGGCCGCCAGGACCTCCTCGACCGCGCCCTTGCAGATCAGTTCGTGGTGGTGCTTGGCTTCGGACACCACGACCGACATGCGCCGGCGCTGGAAATCGAAGGGAATTTCATCGACCTTGCGGTAGTTGTGTTCCAGCTGCAACTCGGCGGCCACCTCCACATGCTCCAGCACCGCATGGTCGAGCAGGTTTTTCAGGCCGGTCTGGTAGTGGCTGTTGAGAAACGCAAAGGCCAGCACCGCGTCGGACGGCGCGCCCAGGGGGTCGATGTGGCGTTCCAGCACGATGCGGTCCTGCGTCAGCGTGCCGGTCTTGTCGGTGCACAGCACGTCCATGGCGCCAAAGTTCTGGATGGCATCGAGCCGCTTGACCACCACCTTTTTGCGCGACAGCAGCACGGCCCCCTTGGCCAGGGTCGAGGTGACCACCATGGGCAGCATCTCGGGCGTGAGCCCCACGGCCACCGACATTGCGAACAGAAAAGCCTCGGTCCAGTCGCCCTTGGTGAGTCCGTTGACCAGGAACACGATGGGCACCATGACCAGGGCAAAGCGGATCAGCAGCCCGCTCACGCCGTTCACCCCGGTCTGAAAAGCCGTGGGCGCGCGGTCCTGGGCCGTGACCCGTTCGGCAATCGTGCCGAAGTAGGTCGCTCGGCCCGTGGCCAGCACCACGGCCGTGGCCGAGCCCGACACCACGTTCGTGCCCATGAACAGCAGGTTGGGCGCTTCCAGGACATTGGCGGCCGCGCCGGGGGGCAGCCAGGCCTGCTTTTCCACGGGCAGCGATTCGCCGGTCATGGCGGCCTGGCTCACGAACAGGTCCTTGGCGCTGAGCACCCGTGCATCGGCAGGAATCATGTCGCCGGCCGACAACTGCAGCACCTCGCCCACCACCAGTTGCCGCAGCGGCAGCTCCTGCAGCGAGGGGGCCGGCGCTGCCGTCGGCGCCTGTGCGTCTGCAGGGGGCTGCGTGGAGGGGCGGCGCAGCACGGTGGCCGTGTTGCTGACCAGGGACTTCAGCCGCTCGGCGGCCCGATGGGAGCGGCCTTCCTCGATGAAGCGCATCAGCGTGGACAAGAGCACCATGCTGCCGATGACCGTGGTGGCCTGGTGGTCGTGCGTCAGCCACGAGATGAGGGCCAGGGCGGTCAACAGGAGGTTGAACGGGTTTTGGTAGCAATGCCAGAGGTGCAGCCAGGCCGGCAGGGGTTTTTCGTGCCCGATCTCGTTGGGCCCCAGGCGCTCCAGCTGGGCTGCGGCCTGCGCGGACGTGAGGCCCTGGCGGTGCCCGCCGAGGCGGGCCAGCAAGGCGTCCAGGTCTTCTTCGCTGGCGCTTTGCAGGGTGCGCGACAGGTCCTCGGGGACGGCCCGGTCGGGGTGCTGGCGGTCCAGGGACTCCAGCAGAAAGATCCGGCGGAAATGCTGCGCAGCCCGCCGGCTGTGCAGAAAGCGGGCGAACCGGGGTTGAAACCATGGCATGCAAGAACCCTTCAGAAAATCCGGGGTGCCCCCTTGTCCCTTGCGCTTGCGCCGCCGTGCCGGTCCCGGGGGCACCGCCAAGGGCCCGATCATGCCAGTCCGTCCCGGAGGGGAGGGTGGCCCCGCTCAGGTGGTGGTTTCGTCGCGCGCTGCGTTGTCCAGATGCTGGGTGTCGGCCCAGCCCACCAGGGCCAGGCCCTGCGGGGTCCAGAGCAGGCGGTTGATGGCCGCGTTGGCCAGTTGCCAGGTGCGTGGGGCCTGCAGGTCCTGGCGGGTGGCCAGGCGGTAGAGCATGTCCATCACGCCGCCATGGGCCACCAGCACCACCAGTTCGCCCGGGTGCGGAGCGGCCAGGCGCTGGAGGGTGTCGGTGATGCGTGCACGCAGGCCGAGCAGCGACTCCCCGCCCTCGGCGGCAAAGTGCGGGTCGCGCTGGCGCCAGCGCCGGGCTTCTTCGGGGTGGGTGGTTTCGATCTCGCTGAAGGTGCGCCCTTCAAGCTGCCCGAAGCTGCGCTCGCGCAGCCCCGCATCGCGCACCAGGGGCGCGCCCGTGGTGGCCGCCACGGCCTGGGCCGTGGCGTAGGCGCGGAGCAGGTCGCTGCTGTAGATGGCGGCCACGGGCTCGCCGGCCAGTGCCTGGGCCACCTGGCGTGCTTGCCAATGGCCCTGGTCGTTCAGCGGAATGTCGATATGGCCCTGGATGCGGCTGTCCACGTTCCAGGCGGTTTCGCCGTGGCGTATGGCGATGAGGCGGGTGGCTTCCATGCGAAACAATCTCAAGGCGGGGGAGTGAAGGGAATGCGCACCTGGCGCGGGCCGGCGGGGGCTTGCGGGAAGCCGGTGAGCGCGGCATCGAACAGCAGGCCATAGACGGCCGGGTCGGCCACCCACACGTCGTCGTGCACGGCCGAGCTTTCATAGACGATGGCCTGGGTGGCGGCATCGCGCATGACCCACTGGACCGCGCGGTGGTAGAGGGGCGACGGCGGGCCCATGCGCCAGCGGCCGCTCAGGCCCCAGCTGCCACGGCCGTAGCCACCGCCCAGCCCCCATCCCCAGGGCGCGCCGTACGCGCCATAGGGGTCATAGCGCGGCGTGGTGCCGGCCTGGGTGTTGATTTGCACCAGCAAGCGGGGCGCCACCGGGTCGGCCTGCAGCCCCACCCGCGCCAGGGCCTGCATGGCCAGGCCGGCGATGGCGTCAAAGGCCGGTTGCTGCTGCGAGGGCAGGCGCTCCAGCCGGTAGGTGGGCGGGGTGGGCAGGGCGGCCAGTTGCGAGTAGCTTTGCACCGCGCCTTCCATCACGCGCGGGGTGCTGCACCCGGCGAGGGTGGCGGCAGACAGGCCCAGCAGCAGGGCGGAAATCCATCGACGTGTCATGGAGGGTCTCCCGGAGGACAAGGCCCGCTGGAACACCCGCGGGCCTGGGGGGATCACGATACCTGAATCACCTGCACGCCGGGCAGGGAGGACGGGGCCGCGAACTCTTCCTTGTCAAAGGCCTTGTCGCCTTCGTCGCTGGCGATGCCCGTGGCCTGGGCGTTGCGGAAGTCGTAGAGGCTGCCATCGAGCAGATGCGAGGGCACGACGTTCTGCAGGGCCGTGAACATGTTCTCGATGCGGCCCGGAAACTTCTTGTCCCATTCGCGCAGCATCTCGCCGACCTGCTTGCGCTGCAGGTTTTCCTGGCTGCCGCAGAGGTTGCAGGGAATGATCGGGAAGTCGCGCTGCGCCGACCAGCGGGCGGTGTCTTTTTCGGCCACATAGGCCAGGGGGCGGATCACCACATGCTTGCCGTCGTCGCTGACCAGCTTGGGCGGCATGCTTTTCATCTTGCCGCCAAAGAACATGTTCAGCAGCAGGGTTTGCAGGATGTCGTCGCGGTGGTGGCCCAGGGCGATCTTGGTGCAGCCCAGCTCGTCGGCCACCCGGTACAGGATGCCCCGGCGCAGGCGGCTGCACAGGCTGCAGGTGGTTTTGCCCTCCGGGATCAGGCGCTTGACGATGCTGTAGGTGTCCTCGTTCTCGATGTGGAAGGGCACGCCGGTGCTTCGCAGGTACTCGGGCAGCACATGCTCGGGAAAGCCCGGCTGCTTCTGGTCGAGGTTGACGGCCACCAGGTCGAAGTGGATGGGCGCGCGGGCCCGGAGCTTGAGCAGGATGTCGAGCAGGGTGTAGCTGTCCTTGCCGCCCGACATGCAGACCATGACCTTGTCGCCTTCCTCGATCATGTTGAAGTCGACGATGGCTTTGCCGACTTCGCGGCACAGGCGCTTTTCGAGCTTG
>JAQUDN010000118.1 GCA_028685665.1 Burkholderiaceae bacterium
AGAGGGTTTTTCGACCTGCCCACACCGCCGATCGCTGGAGAAATATACGTCAGGACGCGGCAGGAATCGCCGAGGCAAACGCATCGATGATGCGGCGCAGCGCCGCCGTCTTGAGCTTCATGGCCGCCTGGTTCACGACCAGGTGCGAGCTGATGTCCATGATGCGCTCGACCTCAACGAGGTGGTTGGCCCGGAGCGTGTTGCCCGTGGACACCAGATCGACGATGGCGTCGGCCATGCCGATCAAGGGCGCCAGTTCCATGCTGCCATAGAGCTTGACCATGTCGACGTGCACGCCCTTGGACGCAAAGAATTCGCGGGCAATGGCGGTGTATTTGGTGGCCACCTTGAGGCGCGAACCCTGCTTGACGGCGGCGGCATAGTCAAAATCATCGCGCACGGCCACGCTCACGCGGCACTTGGCAATTTGCAGATCGAGCGGCTGGAACAAGCCGTGGCCGCCATGCTCGATGAGCGTGTCCTTGCCCGTCACGCCCAGGTCGGCGCCGCCGTATTCCACATAGGTGGGCACATCGGTGGCCCGCACCATCACCACACGAACGTCTGGCTGGTTGGTCGGCAGGATCAGTTTGCGGGATTTTTCAGGGTCTTCGAGCACTTCGATGCCGGCAGCCGCCAGCAGCGGCAGGGTTTCTTCGAAGATGCGGCCCTTCGAGAGGGCCAGCGTAACCATCGTCATATGTCCATTGCTCCACTGTTTTTCGCCCGGCCCGTAGCGTATGAAACTGGCGCGCCCCAGGCCGATGGCCGCCGTGCCAGGGCCGCCCCGCCGCGCTGGCGGCATCGCCCCTCCCGCGCACCGCGCGCGAGAAACGAGGAGACGGCGCCAGGCGCCCCAGGGGGTTGTTGCCTCACTTGATTCTTTCGATGTCGGCACCCAGGCCGCGCAACTTGGCTTCCATGCAGTCGTAGCCCCGGTCGAGGTGGTAGATACGGTCTACCAGGGTTTCCCCCTCGGCCACCAGGCCGGCGATCACCAGGCTGGCCGACGCGCGCAGGTCGGTGGCCATGACGGTGGCGCCCGAGAGCCGCCCGGCAGCCCCCAGGCCCTCTATGACCGCCACTTTGCCATCGGTCTGGATCTTGGCGCCCAGGCGCACAAGCTCATTGACGTGCATGAAGCGGTTTTCAAAAATCGTTTCGGTGACCTTGCTCGTGCCCTGCGCCACGCAGTTGAGCGCCATGAACTGGGCCTGCATGTCGGTGGGAAAACCCGGGTATTCGGTGGTGCGAAAGCCCTGGGCCTTGAGGTGCAGATGGGCCGGCCCGTCGCTTTGGACACGGATACCGCCCTCGACGGCCGTCACGCGCACCCCGGCTTCGCACAGTTTTTCGATCACGGCATCGAGGTGATCGGCCCGGCCGTGGCGCAAGAGCACATCGCCGCCGGTCGCGGCCACGGCGCACAGGAAGGTGCCCGCCTCGATGCGGTCGGCCACCACGGCATGGTCGCAGCCGTGCAGGCGCTCCACGCCCTGGATGCGGATGCGGCTGCTGCCATGGCCTTCGATCTGGGCGCCCATGGCGATCAGCATCTCGGCCAGATCGGTGATCTCGGGCTCCTGGGCGGCGTTTTCCAGCACGGTTTCGCCCTCGGCCAGGGTGGCCGCCATGAGGAAGTTCTCCGTGCCGGTCACCGTGACCATGTCGGTGGTGATGCGCGCGCCTTTGAGGCGCTGCCGGCCGTCGGACAGGCGGGCCATCATGTAGCCGTGCTCGACCACGATGTCCGCCCCCATGGCCTGCAAGCCCCTGATGTGCTGGTCCACCGGACGCGATCCGATGGCGCAGCCCCCAGGCAGCGACACGCGGGCCTGGCCAAAGCGCGCCAGCAGCGGCCCCAGCGCCAGCACCGAGGCGCGCATGGTCTTGACCAGTTCATAGGGGGCTTCGGGCCGGTCCAGGGCGCCCGCATTCAACTGCACCACGCTGCCGTCACCGCGCTCGGCGCTCACCCCCATATTGCGGATGAGCTGGAGCATGGTGGACACGTCCTGCAAGCGGGGCACGTTGCGCAGCGTGACAGGCTCGGCGGTGAGCAAGGCGGCACACAACTCCGGCAAGGCCGCGTTCTTGGCGCCCGACACCAGGACCTCGCCTTGCAAGGAATGGCCGCCGCGAATCAGGAGTTTGTCCATCAGAAAAACCAAGAAGAAAAAAGAAACGAAAAGTGAGGCTGAGGCGCATCAAAGCTGCGCCGATAGCTATCAAAAATAGAGCAAAGAGCCTTAATGCGGCTGCGCGGCCCATTCGGCCGGGGTGAAGGTCTTCATCGAGAGGGCATGCACTTCGTCGGTGTGCATCTTGCTGCCCAGCGTGGCATAGACGCGCTGGTGGCGGGCAATGGAACGCTGGCCTTCGAACTCGGACGAGACGATGGTGGCGTACCAGTGGCGGCCATCGCCTTCGAGGCTGAGGTGTTCGCAGGGCAAGCCTGCAGCGATGAGGTCTTTGAGTTGGTCGGCGGTCATGTCAGTTCCGGATTTTGTAGCCCGTGCGCAGCAGGTGCACGGCCAGGGCGCTCACAGCCAGCCAGGCCGCGCCCACGATGCCCAGGCTGAGCCAGGGCGAGGTGTCGCTCTGGCCAAAAAAGCCATAGCGAAAACCGTCGATCATGTAGAAAAACGGGTTGAGGTGGCTCACGGTCTGCCAAAACGGCGGCAGCGACTGGATGGAGTAGAAAACGCCCGACAGAAAGGTCATGGGCACGATGACGAAGTTCTGGAACGCCGCCATCTGGTCGAATTTGTCGGCCCACAGCCCGGCAATCAAGCCCAGGGTGGCCAGCAAGGCGGCGCCCAGCACGGCAAACACGACGATCCACAGGGGGGCGGCGAATTCGGGTTGGGCAAAGGCCAGCGTGACCACGAACACGCCCAGGCCCACGACCAGGCCGCGCACCACCGACGATGCCACATAGGCCACGAACCAGGCCCAATGCGACAAGGGCGTGAGCAGCACGAACACCAGGCTGCCCATGATCTTGCTCTGCACCAGGCTGGACGAGCTGTTGGCAAAGGCGTTCTGCAGCACGCTCATCATCACCAGGCCCGGCACCAGAAAGGCGGTGTAGCTGATGCGGTCATAGACCTTCACATGGTCTTCGAGCACATGGCCAAAAATCAGCAGATACAGCACCGCCGTGAGCACGGGGGCCGCCACGGTCTGGAAGCTGACCTTCCAGAAACGCAGGACTTCTTTGTAGAACAGGGTTTGCCAGCCGGTCATCATGCTGCGGCTCCCTGGGATTCACCCGACATGACCTGCAGAAACGCGTCTTCCAGGTCGGGGCGGCGGATTTCCATGTCCTGCACCTCGACCCCGGCCTCGCGCAGGGTGGCCAGGTGCCGCTCGATCTCCAGGGCGTCGTGCGCGGGCAGTTGCACGGTGCGGCCCGTCACCCGCGCCAGGGAGGCCAGCGCCGGCGGCAAGGCGGCATCGGCCTTGAACTGCAGCACGCTGCCCGACACGGCCTTGAGCAGCTCGCTGGTGCGGTCCAGCGCCACCACCTGGCCGGCCTTGAGCATGGCAATGCGCCCGCACAGGGCTTCGGCTTCTTCGAGGTAATGGGTGGTGAGCAGCACGGTATGCCCTTCCTTGTTGAGGCGGGCAATGAAATGCCAGAGCGTCTGGCGCAGCTCCACATCCACGCCTGCGGTGGGTTCATCGAGCACGATGATGGGCGGCTTGTGCACCAGGGCCTGGGCCACCAGCACCCGGCGCTTCATGCCTCCGGAAAGCTGGCGCATATTGGAGTGGGCCTTGTCGGTCAGGCCGAGGTTCTCGAGCAACTCGTCGATCCAGTCGTCGTTGTGCTTGACGCCAAAGTAGCCCGACTGGATGCGCAGTGCCTCGCGCACATTGAAAAACGGGTCGAACACCAGCTCCTGCGGCACCACGCCGAGCTTGCGGCGCGCGGCGGCGTAGTCGGCCTGGACATCGCTGCCCTGCACCCGGACATGGCCGCTGGTGGGGCGCGCCAGGCCCGCCAGGATGCTGATCAGGGTGGTCTTGCCAGCGCCGTTGGGACCGAGCAGGCCGAAGAACTCGCCCTCTTCGATGTCCAGGCTGACCTCGCGGAGTGCCTGGAAGGACCCTTTGGGGGTGGCGAAGGTCTTGGAGACAGACTGGAATGAAACTGCAGGCATAGGGGTCGGGATTTTACGCATGCCCTGTGACACAGACAGGCCGCAGGGCCTGGTCCCTGCGCAGAGGCCACCAGGATTCAGCCGCCACGGGGCTGCAGGCCACAGGCCTCGGAAGCACTCATGCCGCCGCAGCGGGCAGCAAGGCCGCCACGCCATACAGGCCGGCCAGCGCCACCAGGCGCGGATGCAGGCCTTGCACCGCAAACGACTGCTGGCGCCGCAGCGCTTCGCGCCGGCATTCGAGCAGCACCGCCAAAGCGGAAGAGTCGAACACCGCCAAAGCCGTGGCATCGACCACCACCTGGGGCGCGCGCAGGTCGGCCATGCCCTGCAAGAGCCTCTGCAGCGCGGCCGCAGCCTGGTCGTGCGTGATCTTGGGGGGCAGGACGAGCACGGCTCAGGCCTTGCCCTTGCCGGCAGCGTTGGCCTGGTTGCGCTCGACCAGCGAGGCAATCAGGCCCTCCAGGCCGCGGGCGTTGATCTCTTGCGCGAACTGGGTGCGGTAGGTGTCCACCAGCCAGACGCCGAGCACATTGAGGTTGTAGATTTTCCAGCCAGCGCCCTGGCCGGGGGTCTTTTGCAGCCGGTAGTCGAGCTGGATCGGATCGCCCTGGCCCCGGATCTCGGTGCGCACGACCACCTCTTCATCGGCCGGTGCGGAGCGCAGCGGCTTGACCACCACCGACTGGTCGCTCACCTGGGCCAGGGCCCCGGAATAGGTGCGCACCAGCAGGACCTTGAATTCGTCCTGCAGGCGCTGGCGCTGCTCGGGGGACGCCTGGCGCCAGGCCGGTCCCACAGCCGACGCCGTCATGCGCCGGAAATCCACGCTGGGCATGACCTTGGAGTCCACCAGCGCGACGATGCGGGAGATGTCGCCGGCCTTGATGCTCTTGTCGGCCTTGATGGCGTCCAGCACGTCGCTGGAAATCTGGCGCACCAGGACATCGGGCGCCAGATCGGCGGCCAGCGCGCCCAAAGGCACCGCGGCGGCCAGCAGGCCGGTCAGGCCCAGGGAAAAACGCAAGGTGTCGCGGCGGTTCATGTGCATGCTTTCTGGAAGGGTTCCCAAGGAACCGCTGGAGGACAAGACGTCGGCCCTCATTGGGGCTCATCCGGGTTTTCGATGGCGCCATCGCTGGAGCCACTGCCTTTGCCACGGTAAGGCGCCTGGTTGTCACGGATCTGGAGCCAGGCGTCGCGGGTAAAGCTGTAGGGGTCCAGCGCAGCCTCCTGGAGCACATCACTGACCCGCAGCAACTGGGAACGGCGGTCCACCAGGCGAAGCGCATACAGCTCGTTGCGTGTGGGAATATGGTCCAGCTGGCGCACCACATCCGCCCGGGTATCGATCGGCAGGACCAGCGCATCGCGCAAGGTGGAGGGCCCCAGCAACGGCAACACCACATACGGACCGGTCGGCACGCCGTAATGCGCCAGTGTCTGGCCAAAATCCTGCCGGTGGCGCTCAATGCCCATTTCGTCGGCGATGTCGAGCAGGCCACCCACCCCCAGAACGGTATTGACGCTGAAGCGCACGACGGATTCCAGCGCAGGCTGCGCCTTGAGCTGGAGGACGTTGTTCACAAAAGACCAGGCATCGCCCAGATTGCCGAAAAAGTTGTCCACCCCCGTGCGCACCAGGGCCGGCACCACCTGCTGGTAACCCTGGGCCAGGGGCTTGAACACCGCCCCATCGACCGCATCGTTGAAGCGGTAGACCTCGCGGTTCAGGGGCTCCAGCGGGTCCCGCGGATGGGCGTTCGGCTGGGAGGCACAGCCGGCGAGGATAGCCAGCACCAGGATGGCGGCACCGCGGCGCAGCGGCGCGGAAGGAAGCGCAAAGAATCTCATTGTGTCCCTGCCGGGGCTGGGGCCTTGCCCGCCCCCCCGTCGGCAGCCTTGCCGTAGATGAATTGACCAATCAGGTTTTCGAGCACCACCGCCGACTGGGTGGCAGACACCTTGTCGCCGCTTTGCAGCGACTTGTCCTCGGCGCCGGGCTCGATGCCCACATACTGCTCGCCCAGCAAACCGCTGGTCAGGATCTTGAGCGAGCTGTCTTTGGGAAAGGCGTAGCGGGTTTCCAGGGCCAGGGTGACCAGCGCCTGGAAGCTTTTATCGTCAAACGTGATCGACTCGACCCGCCCTACCACCACCCCGGCGCTCTTGACCGCGGCGCGCGGCTTGAGCCCGCCCACGTTGTCAAATTTGGCCGTGACGCGGTAGTCCGACTCAAAGCTCAGGCTCAGCAGATTGGCCGACTTGAGCGCCAGAAACAGGATGGCAGCCAGGCCAAGCACCACGAACAAACCCACCCACACATCATTCCGGGAACGCTCCACAGCCAACTCCTTCAGATACTGAACATCATCACGGTCAGGATGAAATCCAGACCGAGCACTGACAAAGAGGCCAGCACCACGGTGCGCGTGGTGGCGCTGGACACCCCTTCGGGCGTGGGCTGGGCCAGGTAGCCCTGCAGCAGGGCGATGAAGGTCACGGCCACGCCAAACACCAGGCTTTTGACCATGCCATTGCCCACATCGGACCAAACATCGACACCGCCCTGCATCTGGCTCCAGAAAGAGCCGCCGTCAATGCCGATCAGCGGCACGGCCACCAGATACCCGCCCCCGATCCCCACGGCACTGAACACCGCCGTCAACAGGGGCATGGCCACGAAACCGCCCCAGAAACGCGGGGCCAGCACCCGCTGAAGGGGGTCTACGGCCATCATTTCCATGGCCATGATCTGCTCGCCGGCACGCATCAGGCCGATTTCGGCCGTGAGCGAAGCCCCCGCCCGGCCCGCAAACAGCAGCGCGGTGATCACCGGCCCCAGTTCGCGCACCAGGCTCAGGGCCACCAGCAGCCCCACCGCCTCGGACGAGCCATAGCGCTGCAAGGTGTTGTAGCCCTGCAAGGCCAGCACGAAGCCCACGAACAGGCCCGACACGGTGATGATGGCCAGGGAATGGTTGCCCAGGAAGAAAATCTGGTCCCGCACCAGGGCGAAGCGCTTCAGGCTGGGCACCAGGGTGCCCAGCAAGCGCAGGAACAGGCGGGCACCAAAGCCCCACTGGTCCAGCCACTGGCGCACGCCATAACCCAGCTCGGCGGGATGAAGCCATTTCATACCGCCCCCCCCCCAAAGTCTTCTTCGGCCGTGGGGCCGGGGTAATGGAACTGCACCGGGCCATCGCTGCGGGCGTGGATGAACTGCAGCACCAGCGGGTCCTCGGACTGGCGCACCTCCTCGGGGGTGCCCTGCGCAACCACGCGGCCGTTGGCCAGGATGATGATCTGGTCGGCAATGTGGAAGGTCTCGGGAATCTCGTGCGAGACCACCAGGCTGGTGATGCCCAGCGTGTCATTGAGCTGGCGGATCAGCCGTGCCGCCGTGCCCAGGGAGATCGGGTCCAGGCCCGAGAAAGGCTCGTCGTACATGATGAGTGCGGGGTCGAGTGCAATCGCCCGCGCCAAGGCCACCCGCCGGTTCATGCCCCCGGAAATCTCGGAAGGCATCAGGTCGCGCGCTCCACGCAAGCCGACCGCGTCCAGCTTCATCAGCACGATGTCGCGGATCAGGCCCTCGGGCAGATCGGTGTGCTCACGCAGGGGAAAAGCGACGTTCTCGAACACGCTCAGGTCGGTGAACAGGGCGCCAAACTGGAACAGCATGCCCATGCGGCGCCGAGCGGCGTACAAACCGGCCTTGTCCATCTGGCCCACATCCTGGCCATCGAACAGCAACTGGCCCTGCTGGGCGCGGTTCTGGCCGCCGATGAGGCGCAGGGTGGTGGTTTTGCCCCCCCCTGAAATCCCCATCAGCGCAGTCACCTTGCCCCGGGGCACGGTGAGCGAGATGCCGTTCAACACCACCCGACCGTTGTAGCCAAAGGTCAGGTTGCGCAGTTCGACAAGGGCGTCTGAAGAAGGGGGGTGCATCAAAAGAAAAAGCCGGACGAAACCGGCTTTCGGATGATAAGGGATTCAGGTAAACCCTGAATCCCGGCGGTCTTAACGGGGCAGATCGCTGAAGCCCATCAGGAACTCATCGACCGCGCGGGCTGCCTGGCGGCCTTCGCGGATCGCCCACACCACCAGCGACTGGCCGCGGCGCACGTCGCCGGCTGCAAACACCTTGGGCACGTTGGTGGCGTAGCCGCCCGTGAACTCGGTGCTGGCCTTGGCATTGCCGCGCGCGTCTTTGTCGACGCCAAAACCGTCGAGCAGGGTCGAGACCGGGTTCACAAAGCCCATGGCCAAGAGCACCAGATCGGCCTTGTATTCTTTTTCGGTGCCGGGAATCTCGACCAGCTTGCCGTCCTTGAACTCGACATGCACGGTCTTGAGGCCCGTGAGCTTGCCGCCCTTGCCGATGAACTCCTTGGTGGAGACGGCAAACTCGCGCGCGCAACCTTCTTCATGGCTGGAGCTGGTGCGCAACTTGAGCGGCCAGTAAGGCCAGGTCAGCGGACGGTTCTCGACTTCCGGCGGCTGGGGCATGACCTCGAACTGGGTCACGCTGGTGGCGCCGTGGCGGTTGCTGGTGCCCACGCAATCGGAACCGGTGTCGCCGCCCCCGATGACGATGACGCTCTTGCCATCGGCGCGCAGCTGGCCCTTGAGCTTGTCGCCCGCATTGACCTTGTTCTGCTGGGGCAGGAATTCCATGGCGAAATGCACGCCATCGAGATCGCGGCCGGGCACGGGCAGGTCGCGCGACTGCTCGGAGCCGCCGGTCAGCAGCACGGCGTCGAAGTCTTTTTGCAGCTGCTCGGGGCTGATGGTGTCCTTGGCCCAGTTGGTGACCTTGCTGCCTTCGGGCATCTGGCCCACCAGCACGCCGGTCTTGAACACCACGCCTTCGGCTTCCATCTGCTTGACGCGGCGGTCGATGTGCGACTTCTCCATCTTGAAGTCGGGAATGCCGTAGCGCAGCAGGCCGCCAACCCGGTCGTTCTTCTCGAACAGGGTCACCTCGTGGCCCACGCGGGCCAGCTGCTGGGCAGCCGCCATGCCGGCAGGGCCGGAGCCGACGATGGCAATCTTCTTGCCAGTCTTGTGCTTGGGGAGCTGGGGCTGGACCCAGCCTTCAGACCAGGCCTTGTCGATGATGGCGTGCTCGATCGACTTGATGCCCACGGCATCGTCGTCCACGTTCAGCGTGCAGGCGGCCTCGCACGGTGCGGGGCAGATGCGGCCGGTGAACTCGGGGAAGTTGTTGGTGCTGTGCAGCACGGTGATGGCGTTCTTCCAGTCGCCCGAATACACCAGGTCGTTGAAGTCCGGAATGATGTTGTTGACCGGGCAGCCGTTGTTGCAGAACGGGGTGCCGCAGTCCATGCAGCGCGCCGCCTGCACCTTGGCCTGGCTGTCGTCCAGGCCGATGACGAATTCTTTGTAGTGCTTCAGGCGCTCGGGGACGGGCTTATAGCCCTCTTCGAGACGCTCGTATTCCATGAAGCCGGTGACTTTTCCCATTGTTTACTCCTTGGCAGGACAGGGCACGCGCCCTGTCCGCAACATGTCAAAGATGGATTACTTGGCGGCAACCGCTACTTTTTTAATAGCATCTTGCGCAGGCTGGGCGGCCTCTGCAGCCGCTTTTTTGGCATGGATCTCGCCCAGGGCGCGCTTGTATTCGTTCGGGAACACCTTGACGAACTTGGCGCGGGACTCGGCCCAGTTGTCCAGCAGCTCGCGGGCGCGCTTGCTGCCGGTCCAGCGGTGGTGGTCTTCGAGCAGCTTCTTGAGCTGCTCTTCGTCGGTCTGGCCGCGGTGCCATATCGCCTTGTCCAGGCTGGCGGCCTGCTCGGCGGCGGTCAGCACCTTTTCCATGGAGACCATGGCGGTGTTGCAACGCTTGGCGAACTGGCCGTCTTCGTCGTAGACATAGGCGATACCGCCGCTCATGCCGGCCGCGAAGTTGCGGCCGGTCTTGCCCAGCACCGCCACGGTGCCGCCGGTCATGTACTCGCAACCGTGGTCGCCCGTGCCTTCAACGACCGCCGTGGCGCCCGACAGGCGCACGGCAAAGCGTTCGCCGCCCACACCGCTGAAGAACGCCTCGCCGGTGGTGGCACCGTACATCACGGTGTTGCCGACGATGATGTTCTGGTCGGCCACGCCGCGGAACTCCAGGCTGGGGCGCACGACGATGCGGCCGCCCGACAGGCCCTTGCCGGTGTAGTCGTTGGCTTCACCGATGAGGTACAGCGTGATGCCCTTGGCCAGGAAGGCGCCAAAGGACTGGCCGCCCGTGCCTTCGAGCTGGATGCGGATGGTGTCGTCCGGCAGGCCTTCGGGGTGGACCTTGGTCAAGGCCCCCGAGAGCATGGCGCCCACGGAGCGGTTCACGTTGCGCGCCACTTCCATGAACTGGACTTTTTCGCCCTTGTCGATCGCGGCACGGCTCTTGGCAATCAGCACGTTGTCGAGCGACTTTTCCAGACCGTGGTCCTGCACGTCCACATGCAGGCGCGGCACGTCGGCCGACACGGCGGGCAGGGCAAACAGGCGGCTGAAGTCCAGGCCCTGGGCCTTCCAG
>JAQUDN010000283.1 GCA_028685665.1 Burkholderiaceae bacterium
AATTCCCGCAGATGTGCGGCCGCTGGTGGAGGCGATCAACCACCATATCGAGCGCAACCAGCAGCAGGCCGAGGCGAGCCGGCGCTTTATCGACGACGCCTCGCACCAGCTGCGCACCCCGCTGGCGGTGCTCAAGACCCAGGTGCAATCGGCGCTGCGCGGCGACCTCGATCCCCGGCAGGCCCTGCAGGAGATCGGCGACACCGTGGACCGCGCCACCCTGCTGGCCAACCAGATGCTGGCCCTGGCCAAGGTCGAGCAATTGCGCCAGCAAAGCACGTCGCCCACCACGCGCCTGGACGAGGTGCTGCGCACCATGGCCCTGGAGATCTCCCCGCTGATTGCGCAACGGGACCTGGACTTTGGCATCCACACCGAGGCCGCCCCCATCCGGGCGCACGAATGGATGCTGCGGGAACTCACCCGCAACCTGCTGCACAACGCCGTGCGCCACGCCCCGCCAGGCAGCGTGCTGTCGGTGGAACTGCGCTGCGACGGGGTCCAGGCCATCCTCACGGTCAGCGACCAGGGCCCCGGCATCGACGCCGAACTGGCCGCACGGCTGTTTCAGCCGTTTTCGGCTGGCGATACCCGCTCGGGCAGCGGCCTGGGCCTGGCCATCTGCCACGAAATCGCATCGGCCCTGGGGGGCAGCATCGCACTGCACAACCGCCTGGCCCACGACCGGGTCGTCGGACTGGACGCCACGGTGCAACTGCCCTGCACCCAGCCCTCCGGACGCGAGGACGTCCGCTACGGCACGGCACAATAAGGCCCATGAATGCTTCCGAGACCATGCGACTGGACAAGTGGCTGTGGTGCGCGCGCTTTTACAAGACGCGCAGCCTGGCCACCGAAGAGATCCACAAAGGGCGTGTCACCGTCAACGGCCAACCCGCCAAACCGGCCCGCGACCTGCGCTGCGGCGATACCGTGGCCTTGCGCCAGGGACCCGTGGCGCGCACGGTCTGCGTGCGTGGCCTGAGCCAGGCCCGCGGCCCGGCTCCCGTGGCGCAATTGCTCTACGAAGAAACCCCGGAGAGCCTTGCAGCCCGGGAAAAAGCCGCCGAACAACGCCGCCTGGCCCCCGAACCCGCCGCCGCCCTGCAGGAAGGCCGCCCGACCAAACGCGACCGCCGCCACATCGACCGCGCCCAGGACTGGGGCAGCCGCTGGAGCGCGTCCATCGACGAATGAAGCGCCTCAGAACAAGGGGATGATCTCGGCGCGACCGCTCAGGATCGGCTTGCACAGGATCTTGTAGCCATCGGCATCGAAACCCGGCGCCACGCTGTCCAGCTGCAGGGCCTCGGCCACATTGCCCACGGTGCCCAGGTAATGCCAGTGGTGGACCACATGGATCTGGGTCCACTGCGGGTCCTGTGCATCGCGCTCGACCAGGCCCACCGGGCCGGCATAAGGCCAGCACGCCACGCGCAAGCCTTCCAGGCGCGTGAACAGCCGGGTGCGATGGCTTTCGGGCGTTTCATCGCCACGGCACACGCCCGCGCACTGCTGGAGCATTGCCCGAAAGCAGGGGCGGCCCGGGGCCCGCTTTTCCAGGCCCAGCGCGCCATAGCACAGGCGCTGGTCGTCGGCCATCTGGCGCAAGGCATCCAGGGCCGCGTGCCGGCTGGCATACAGGCCATACAGGCCCGGTGCCTGGGCGAAGTCCAGGTCTTTGGAATACACGACTTTGGGCACGCCGTCCTGCACCTGCAGTGAACACAGCTGCCGGTTGCTGCGCAGTTTCTGGTTCAGCAAAGGGTGCTGCTCCTTGATCCAGCGGGCTTCCAGCAGCAAGGCCCCAATCTCTCCAGCCGTGCGCACATGGCTGATCCGCTGGGTCTGGCGCAGCAGGCGGGCCTCGTCCGGATTGCGCAGATGGGACAAGAGCCGGCTGCGCAAATTCACGCTCTTGCCGATGTACAAGGGCAAACCGCCCTCCTCCCCATGGAAGATGTACACGCCCGGTGCGGCTGGGGTGGCTTCGATGGCTGCGCGCAGGTGGTGCGGGTACTCGAAATCGCGCTCGGCCTCAAAGTCAGGCCGGCGCCTGCGGGGCAATCGCATGGTCAGCACCTGGCGCCAAGGGGCCGGTCAGGCATGGGCCTTCAGTTGCTCCAGGGTCACATGCTCCAAGGCCTTGGCATGGGTGGACTCCAGAATGACACGCGGGGCCACGCCTGCCTCGAAGGCTTCTTTCCAACGCAGAGCGCACAGGCACCAGCGGTCGTTGGGCTTCAAGCCAGCAAAACGGTATTCGGGACGGGGCGTCATCAGGTCATTCCCACGCTGCAAGGAAAAATCCAGGAACTCCCGCGTCACCCGTGCGCAGATGACGTGGGTGCCGTGGTCCTCGTCGTCGGTGTTACAGCATCCGTCACGGAAAAAACCCGTCAGCGGGTCATAGGAGCATGGCACCAGTTCGGTGCCCAGTACGTTCAAGGCAATCATGGGGGCGGCAATGGCTGGAGAAACAAAGGTGAAGGCATTCTAGAAACCTCCCGCCCCCCAGCATGCCGAAGGGCTTTTGCCCTGTGTACAACCAATGCTGCGCCCTGAACG
>JAQUDN010000284.1 GCA_028685665.1 Burkholderiaceae bacterium
CCGCGCCCTGGACATGCTTCTGACCGCCATGTGCGGCCTGGGCCTGCTGGTGCGCAAGGTCGAGACCTTCGCCCTCACGGAGCAGGCCGAGGCCTTCCTGGTGCGCAGTTCGCCGCGCTACCAGGGTCATATCATCCGGCACCACATGAACCTTGTGGAAAGCTTCGGCGCCATGGCCCAGGCCGTGCGCACGGGCAAGCGCGTGCGCGGCGGGCGCGAATGGACCGAGGCCGACCGGCAGGATTTTCTGCTGGGCATGTTCAACATGGCCATGGGCATAGCCCCGGTGCTGGCCCCCCGGCTGGACAGGCTGCTTGGCGCGGCGGGCCTGCCGGGCATGGCCGGGCGCACCCGCATGCTGGACCTGGGCGGCGGCCCCGGCACCTATGCCATACACTTTTGCCTGGCGCACCCGGATCTGCACGCCACGGTGTTCGACCTGCCCACCACCCGGCCCTTTGCCGAGGCCACGGCCCGCCGCTTCGGCCTGGAGTACGCGCCGGAGGACGCGGCCCACGCTGGCGGGCAGCGGCTGGCCTTCATCCCCGGCGACTACACCCGCGACGGACTGCCCGGCGGCTTCGATCTGGCCTGGCTTTCGCACATTCTGCACGGGGAGGCGCCGGAAATGTGCGCGGAGATAGTGCGCAAGGCCGCAGCGGGGCTTGCGCCCGGCGGCCTGCTGATGGTGCAGGAGTTCTTGCTGAACGATGAACTGGACGGCCCGGAGTTCCCGGCGCTCTTCTCCCTGAACATGCTGCTGGGCACGGAGGGCGGGCAGGCGTACTCCGCCCGGCAGATCGGCGGCATGCTGGCCGGGGCCGGGCTTGCCAGCATCCGGCGGCTGGAGTTCAGCGGGCCGAACCACGCGGGCGTGGTGGTGGGGGTGAAGCCCTAGGCCTCCCCCCGCTTTGGCCTACTGCAAGGCGTCGAGGACGTTCACCAGCGCGCCCGGACCGATGCTCACCCCGGCCTTGGCCGAAGTCTTGGTGCTGGTCGTGGTGGTGGAGCTGCCGCCTGGGGTGGCGCTGGTGCTGGTGTGGGTGGAGCTGGAAGACCCCATGTCCCAGCTCTTCGAAGCCGTCGGCCACGGGGCTTGGCCCAGGGAGCGCAGGGTCTCGCTGCGCGAGAGATCCTCCGCGCCCTTGTCCATGCCCGCGCCGGAGGACGCGCCCAGATTCCCGCCGGGCAGGCTCAAGATCCATTCGCCGCGCCCCGCGCGGTGCGCCGGGTAGCGCCCGGTGGCGGTTACGCCGTTCTGCCGCGCGGCCAGGGTGAACCAGCGCGAAACCATGCCGCCTTCGCTTTCCTGGGCGGGCTCCGGCACCACGGAAAACGCGGCCCCGCTGTCGGCGTTGTTCCAGGCGCACACCACGCCGCTGCGGCCTGTCTCCAGGGCGTTTTCCAGCAGCTGCTGGTCGCCCTGGCTCATGATGTCCAGGGGGGAATGCTGGGCGGAACCGGCCTGGGCCGCCTGCTCCGGGCTGGTGCGCGCGGGAAAGCCGCCCACGGGCACCATGCGCAGGCTCAGGGTGGAGGGCGAGAGCACATACGCCTCGCCGGTCTCCTCCTGGCTGTTCACGGACATCACGCCCTGGTTCGCGGCCATCCAGCCGTTCTGAAAGAAATTGGCGGACTGCGCGCCCTGGTTGATGGCGTTCAGCAGCACCTTGTTGGTCTGGTACTGGCGTTTGATGGCCACGTCCTGCTGACGGTAGCCCTCCTTGGTCAGGGTCAGCAAATGGTCCTGGTTGCGCGCAAGGTCGAGCTGGCAGGGCGAGACGCAGGCGGCCTTGCCGTCCACCACGACGTTGACGCCGGGCGGGTCCGTGGACACCGGCACCGGCTGGGTCAAAACGGTGGGGCCGCAGGCGCACAGCAGCAGGGCGGTGCAGGCGAGGGGCGCAATATTCTTCAGCATGGAGGACTCCTTTGTACGCAAGACAGCGCCATATGGCGTGCAAGCATGCGTAGCAAATAATGCGGACCTGCGCCAGGGTGCGCGCCGCTATATGCGCAGCCGCAAGGCCCCCTGCGGCAGGTGAACGGCGGACCGGACGTGCCGGGCGCGGGGCGCAAGCCTTCAGACATTACCAAGGGCAGCGGCCCGGCAGGCCATGGCGAACCGGAGCCGAACCCCTGCGACTAGTCCAGGGCCTGCAGCACGCGGGCCTTGCTGTAGGCGAAGCGCAGCACGTCGTACTCAAAAGGCGTGTCCGTGGTGTAGTAGCGGAAAGCAATCTCCGAGCGGGTGTTCACCGCACGCACTGCGGTGTTCACGTTGCGGGCCAGGGCATTGTCGGAAACGCCCGCCAGGTCGAAGATGTACTCCATCTGATAATACGAGAACACCATGTCGCCTGCGGTGCCCACGGTATCGCGCACGCTGGAGGGACCGTAGAAGGGCAGCACCACATACGCGCCGCTCGGCGCGCCCCAAACGCTCAGGGTCTGGCCGAAGTCCTCGTCCTCACGCTCGAAGCCCAGGTCCGTGGCCACGTCGAACATGCCGCCAACGCCCAGAATGGTGTTGGTGACGAAGCGGATCAGCGTCACG
>JAQUDN010000119.1 GCA_028685665.1 Burkholderiaceae bacterium
CAGCAGATGCTGCAGGCCGACACCAGCCTGAAGGTGGGACTCAAGGCCAAGCGCAAACGTGCAGGCTGGGACTTAGCTTATCTGGAGGGGGTTATGGGGCTGGCAATTTAGATGCGATTGCCCTGCGTGGCGGGCCAGTAGGGGCTTGGGGGGTGCGGATTCAGCGGCGGCGCCAGGGGGCGCAGAGGGTGAGCAGCAGGTGCTTGACGTGGTCCGACAGCCAGACTTCCAGCAGCGGGCGCGACAGGGCGGCGACGGTGATCGACACCACGGTGGTCAGCAGCAGGTAGGCAAAGCCGCTGGTGAGGTTGCCATGGCCGGTGATGACGAAGGGCCAGCTCAGCAGCTCCTGGACCAGCGGGTGCCAGAGGTAGAGCGAAAAGGAAATGTCCCCCAAAAACACCAGCGGCCCCCACACGGGAATCGCAAAGCGCTTGCTGGCCAGGCAGAACGCCAGCACCAGCGGGATCAGGGTCATGCCCCAGTCCAGCACGCCATGGCCCATCCTGGCGCGGCTCAGGTACTGCCAGGCCGCCATCGACAGCGTGAGGAACAGCAGGTATTTGAGAAAGCCGGGGTTCCAGGCGGTCCAGCGGGCGTGGTAGAGCAGGCCGATCACCACCCCGGCGACGAATTGCCAGACGATGGGCGAGGTCATCAGCTGCAGGCCGCTCCAGGCAAAGCCGTAGTCGGTGGCGGGGCTCAGGCTGACCGGGCCGCGCAGCCCGGGCAGCACCAGCAAAAAGAGCCCCAGCCAGGCGGCCAGCGCCCACCAGCGCCAGCGGCCGAACAGCAGCGAGACGCCAAACAGGGCGTAGAAGTACATCTCGTAGTTCAGCGTCCAGCCCACATCCAGCACCGGCACGCCGAACCCAGGGGCGGGGCCGTTGCCCACGGGCAGGAACAGCAGCGAATGCGCGATGTGGCCCAGCACCACGCGGTTGCCGAAAATATCCCATCCGCCCAGGCGCACAAAGGCATAGCACAGGGTGATGACGGCATAGACCGGCCAGATGCGGGCAAAGCGCTTGATCAGGAATTCCAGCGCATCCCGGGGCGTGCCCTGAAGATGGCGCGTGGTGTGGACCATGATGAAACCGCTGAGGATGAAGAACAGCACCACCCCCATCCGGCCCGCCGGCCCGAACAGCAGGTCGCCCAGGCCGCTGCCGTAGGGGCTGATGAAGCGGCTGCCGTGGTAGAGCACGACCCAGAGGGCGGCAATGCCGCGCAGGGCCTGGATGAAGTCGAGTTTGTGGCCCGTAGCGGGGAAAGGCGTGGCGGTCTGCATGGGGGAAAGCGGCCCAGCCCCTCAGGCCAGGCGCTGGGCTTCGAGGTACTGCTGGGCCTTGGCCCGGCCCCGGCGCTGCCAGGGTTGTTCCAGCACCCGGTAGCTGAAGTGGGACAGCAGCAGCGTGACGACCCAGGACAAAGCCACGGCCAGCGCGGCATGCTCCCAGAAGGCCTGGTTGCCATAGATGCCGAACACGCGGAACACGGCTTCATAGACCAGCAGCAGCGCGGGCATATGGCAGACGTAGACCGAGTACGAGCGGTCTCCCAGCCAGACCATGGCCCGGCCGCCCAGGCCGGCACTGGGGATGTAGCCTTGGTTGTACGAGGCGGCCAGCACCAGCGCCCCGGTGGCGACCATGATGTAGAAGCGCCCGCCCGGGAAGCCATTGAGCCCATTGATGCCCACCACGATCACGAACAGCAAAAAGGCGCAGAAGGCCCAGCGAGCTGCGGCCGAGGCCAGAAACGTGGGCTCGAACATCCGGGCATAGCGCGACTGGCGCAGGTGGTAGATCCAGATGCCGAACAGGAAGGACTCGAAGCGAAACAGGTGGTGGTGCTTGCCCAGCGCATCCGGAAACAGCGTGAACAGAATGATGAGGGGCAGAAAGACCACGGGCTTGAGCAGCCCGGGCAGGTAGATCATGGCCAGGGGCAGCACGAAGTAGAACTGCTCTTCCAGCGACAGGCTCCAGTACAGGCCGAGCGAGTAGCTGGGGCCGTAGGCGGCGGCAATGTTCTTGGCGTACAGCAGCACGGCCATGAACTCGTGAAGCACCCCTGCCGGCACGCCAAAGGCTGCCGAGCGGTTGAAGCCCCAGGCGGCGCACAGCAGCAGGAAGGCCCAGAACAGGCTGGCGGGCAAGAGGCGGTAGGCGCGGCGCATCCAGAAGGCCAGGGCCAGCAGGAGCTGGTCGGCGCGGTCCTTGGCGCCAGCCATCTGGGGAAAGAAGGATTTGGCGATGACGTAGCCGGAGATGGTCAGGAACAGGTCCACGCCCGTCCAGAAATGCCCATCTTGAATCGCCGCGAACTGGGGATAGACCCCCGGAAAATGGGCGATGAAGGTCATGCACACGGCCAGGCCCCGCAGGACCTGGATTTCCAGGGAGAGCCCCGGGTGGGCGGCAGCAGCGGGCAGTGGTGTGGCAGGGCTCATGGGGCGGAGGCACCACGGTGGGCGGCGGTCACCCGGGCATACACCGCCACGGTCTGCTCCACGCAGCGCTCCCAGGTAAAGCGGGCGGCCCGCTCCAGGCCGGCGGTGGCGGCCTGGACGCGCCAGCGTTCGTCCTGCAGGCCACGGGCCAGGGCCTGGGTGAGGGCTGCGGTGTCTTCGGGCGGAACCTGCAAGGCCACGGCCCCCACCACTTCGGGCAAGGAGGAGGTGTTGGACGTGACGACCGGCACGCCGGAGGCCATGGCTTCGAGCACGGGCAGGCCGAAGCCTTCGTACAGCGAGGGATAGGCAAACAGCGCCGCGCCGGCATACAGCGCGGGCAGATCGGCCTGGGCGACGAAACGCAGGTAGTGCAGCCAACCCGCGCTGGCGGCGCGTTCCATGCGTTCGTGGGTGTGTTCGGAGCACCAGCCGGGGCTGCCGGCGAGCACCAGGGGGGTGCGTCGGCGCAGCGCGGACGGCAAGGCTTCGTAGGCGGCCAGCAGGCGGTCGAGGTTCTTGCGGGGCTCGATGGTGCCGACATACAGGGTGTAGGCCTGCGCCTCCAGGCCCAGGCGCTGCAGCACCGGGGCCAGTTCGTGGGCGCAGTGCGGACGAAAAACCGGGTTCACGCCCAGGGGCACCGCCGTAGCGCGGTCGGCCGGGTAGCCCATGTGGGTGATCAGGTCTTGGCGCGCGGACTCCGAGACGGTGATGACATGGTCGGCCCGCGCCAGGCTCTCGGGGAGCATGCGGCGCATGTAGTCGATGCGCGCGGCGGGGTGGAATTCGGGGTAGATGTGGTGCGACAGATCGTGCACGGTGGTGACCGTGCGCCCCGAAAAAGGCGGCAAGAAGTAGTTGGGCGAATGGTAGAGCGCCGCCCCCTGCCCTCGCAGCCGCAGGCGCTGCACGGTGGGCATGAGAAGCCGGAAGGCCTGCACGGCCAGGCGGTTGCCGGCCAGCACGCTGCGCAGGGTGCGCGGCTGGTCGGGGCCGGCGCTGTCGGCCCCCCGCAAATCGTCCAGCGTGACCCAGCGGCCCAGCGCAAAGTAGCGCACCGGCCCCATGCCGACCTGCCCCGGCAGGCGGCGGGCCAGTTCGAAGGCGTAGCGGCCGATGCCGGTCAGCGGGGGGCTGATGCTGTCGGCACCCAGGATCAGGTCAACGGACATGGCGCGCAGTGGCAGACTCAGGCGCCGGGCGCGCGGCCATAGGTGTCTTCGAAGCGGACGATGTCGTCTTCGCCCAGGTAGCTGCCGGACTGCACTTCGATGATTTCCAGCGGCAGCTTGCCGGGGTTGGCCAGGCGGTGCACATGTCCCAGGGGGATGAAGGTGGACTCGTTTTCGCCGAGCAAAAAGGTTTTGTCGCCATTGGTGACCTGGGCTGTGCCCTTGACGACCACCCAGTGCTCGGCACGGTGGTGGTGCATCTGCAGGCTGAGGCTGGCGCCGGGGTTGACGACGATGCGCTTGACCTGGAAGCGCTCGCCGCTGTCGATGCTGTCGTACGAGCCCCAGGGGCGCTGGACCTTGCGGTGGCTGTTGGCCAGCTGGTGGCCCTGGGCCTTGAGCTGGGCGACGATGTGCTTGACGTTTTGCGTCTGGCTTTTGTCGGCCACGAGCACGGCATCGGGGGTTTCGATGACGACGATGTTGTTCAGCCCCACCCCGGCCACCAGGCGGCTGTGGCCCATGAGCAGGGAGTTGTGCGAGTCGTGCAGCACGGCATCGCCGACGGTAGCGTTGCCGTGGGCATCGTGGGGCAGCACGTCCCACAGGGCGTCCCAGGCACCCAGGTCGGACCAGCCGGCCTGCAGCGGGATGACGCAGGCGGGAATGCCCAGGTCGGTGCGCTGGGGCAGGCGCTCCATGACGGCGTAGTCGATGGAGTCGGAGGGGCAGGCCTGGAAGGCGGCGGCATCGGGGCGGACGAAGTCGAGGTCGTGCACCGCATGCTGCATGGCGGTCTGGCAGGCGGCCAGGATGTCGGGCCGGCAGGCGCCGAGGGCTTTGAGCCAGACGCTGGCGCGCACCATGAACAGGCCGCTGTTCCAGAGGTAGTCGCCCGCATCGAGGTAGCGCTGGGCGGTGGCGGCGTCGGGTTTTTCTGCAAAGCTGGCGATGGCGTAGGCCCCATGGGCCTGGGCCGCGCCGCGCTGGATGTAGCCGTAGCCGGTTTCGGGCCGGTCGGCCACGATGCCAAAGGTGACCATGGCCCCGGCGCTGGCGGCGGCATGGGCCTGTTCGACCACGGCCTGCAGGGCGGGCCGGTCGGTGACGACATGGTCGGCCGGCATGGCCAGCAGGATGGGGTCGGCGCCCTGGGCCGTGGCTTGCAGGGCGGCCAGTGTCAGCGCGGGGGCGGTGTTACGGCCCATGGGTTCGAGCACGATCTGCGGGGCTTGCACGCCCACGGCCGCCAGCTGGGCGGCAGCCAGAAAGCGGTGCTCGGTGTTGCACACCAGGATGGGCGAGGCCGCCAGCGGCACCTGCTGGGGCAGGTCCTGCAGGCCCTGCAGGCGCAAGGCGGTGTCTTGCAGCATGGTCTGCTCCCCGGCCAGGGCCAGGAACTGCTTGGGATAGGTTTCACGCGAGAGGGGCCACAGGCGCGTGCCGGAGCCGCCGCACAAGATGACGGGAACCAGGGCGTTGGAGAGTGCTGTCATGGCGGGTCAGAAAAGAATCAGGGCTGGCGGGCCGAAGCTGCCGCGTGGTGGGTGCGCAGGTCGGCCTCCAGCAAGGCAATGCGCTGGTTGAGGCGGCGCACGTCGCGCTCGATGCGGGTATTGACCATGTCGGAGTGCAGGGCCTTGAGGTAGAGAACGACCATGCCCCCGAGCAGCAAAAAGGCCGGCGAGTAGCTGATGCCCACCCAGACGGCCAGGCGGTCGATGAGGCCGGGCCAGGCCCCCAGCACGGCGGCGGCAGCGGCCACCAGCACCCAGAACAGGCCGTGCAGCAAATACAGGTGGTCGCGGCGCACCAGTATCAGGATGACGGCGGCCAGGCCCAGGCCCATCAGGGTGGTGGTGATTTGGAAGGAGGCCATGGGTGGTGTGGTGCGGGGCGAGGAAGGGGGCTTCAGCGGGCGTGGACCATGAAGCACCCCTGCGGCAAAGTTCCCCAAAGTACGAAGGAAAAGTCCACCAGTCGTTACCGACCGTATCGGGCCCGGATTGTAAAGGGGCGGGTCAGCCCACGGCCCCGGCCTGCATGAGGGCCTGGGCAGCCTCGGGGCTGTAACCCAGCTCGGCCAGCAGGTCGCGCGTGTGCTGGCCCAGGGTGGGCGGATTCAGGCGCACGCCCAGGCGCTGCCCGTCCAGGGCCAGGGGCAGTAGCGTGGTGCGGGCGGTCTGGCCGGCACGCTCGCCGTCGGGCAGGGTGATCTCGGCCAGGCCGCCGGTGGCGTTGAGGTGGGGGTCGTCGAAGAGTTGCTCGGGCCGCAGGATGGGGGCAAACGGCAGGCCGTGGGCCTCGAAAATCGCGGCGAGTTCGGCGGCGCGGTAGCCGGCCAGGCGCTGGCGCAGGTCGGGCAGGAGGGTGGCCCGGGCCCGCACGCGGTCGTTGTTGGTGGCCAGGCGCGGGTCGGCGCGCAGATCGGCAAAGCCCAGGGCATCGCAGAAGGTGAGCCACTGGGCATCGCTGACGGCGGCCAGAAAAATCTGCTCGCCCTCCTTGACGCTGAACACGTCGTACAACGCCCAGGACGAAATGCGCTCGGGCATGGGCGCGGCGGGCTGGCCGGTGACGGCGTACTGCAGCATGTGCTGGCCGACCAGGAAGACGTTGTTCTCGAACAGGGCCGAATCGACCTCCTGGCCGCGCCCGGTGATACCGCGCTGCATCAGTGCGGCCATGGCGCCCATCGCCCCGAACATGCCGCCCATGATGTCGTTGACGCTGCTGCCCGCACGCAGCGGGTCGCCGGAGCGGCCGGTCATGTAGGCCAGGCCGCCCATCATTTGCACGACCTCATCGAGGGCGGTGCGGTGCTCGTAGGGGCCAGGCAGGAAACCGGTGTGGTTGACGTAGATCAGGCGCGGGTTCAGGGCGCTGAGGGGGGCGTAGTCCAGCCCGTACTTGGCCATCACGCCGGGCTTGAAGTTTTGCGCAACCACATCGGCCGTGGCGGCGAGCTGGCGCGCCACTTCAAGGCCTTCGGGGTGGCGCAGGTCGATGGCAATGCTTTTCTTGTTGCGGTTGAACATCGGAAAAAAGCCCGCCCCGGCGCCCAGCAGGTGGCGGGTGCGGTCGCCCTCGAGGGGCTCGACCTTGATGACTTCGGCCCCCAGGTCGGCCAGCACCATGCCGCAGGTGGGGCCCATGACCATGTGGGTGAACTCCACCACGCGCAGGCCCTGCAAGGGCAAGGGTCGGGCAGGTTCGGAGGACGCGGCCTCGGGGAGGATGGCGGGGGCGGCTGCGGGGGCAGCCGAAGCGAAAGCAGCGTTCGGGTTCATGGCGCAACGATAAGGGATGGCGCGGCGCCCCCGGTCCGGGTGGGGTATTTTTACTCTTCAGAGGCATACCGCAAGCGCCTGAAGAGCTACCAAACTTGTAGCAAAATAAGTTCCGCGATATATTCGCAGCGCCGCCAAGGGAGGCTTCTCCCCGGCGCCCCCCGATCTTCGACCCCCCTACTCGCGCAAGGAGAAGCGTTCATGAGCTCCAAAGAAAATGCCGCCATCAACCAGCTGTTTGAACGGCTCGAATGCCGTTACGCGCTGCGCGTGCTCTGGGCCCTGCGGGACGGGCATCCCCAGACTTTTCGCCTGCTGCAGGACAGCGTGGGCGGCATCACCCCGAACACGCTGAACACCCGCATCAAGGAATTGCGCGAAGCGGGCCTGGTGGACCACGGCAGCGATGGCTACACCGTGACCGCCTCCGGCGCCGATCTGCTCAAGCGCCTGAACGATGTGCAGGCCTTCGCCACCCGCTGGGTGGCCGGCCGCGCCAAGGCCTGAGGCCCCGCGCCAGCCAGCGCCCGCACACGGCTTTTTTTCTTTCTTTCCCTCCGATTCAAGGACATTCCATGGCATTCACGACCACGGCCTCCGGCCTGCAATTCGAAGACACCACAGTGGGCGACGGCGCCGAAGCCACCCAGGGCAACAATGTGTCGGTGCACTACACCGGCTGGCTCTACAAGGACGGCGAACAAGGCGCCAAGTTCGACTCCAGCCGCGACCGCAACGATGCCTTCACGTTTTCGCTGGGCGCAGGCATGGTCATCAAGGGCTGGGACGAAGGCGTGCAGGGCATGAAGATCGGCGGCCAACGCACGCTGATCATCCCCGCCGCCCTGGGCTATGGCGCCCGTGGCGCCGGCGGCGTGATTCCGCCGAACGCCACGCTGAAGTTCGACGTGGAACTGCTCAAGGTCGGCAAGTAAGCTGAAGTGGGGGCCACAGCCCCCAGATACATCAAAAATCATAGCTAGAAGGGGAAGCCCCACAAAGCCCTTGAGCATGATTGAACCCCAAAACAAAGGCGCCTGCACGGCGCCTTTGGCGTTTCTGGGCGCACCGGGTTCAGGTACCGGTTCAGGCGCTGGTTAGAGCTTCAGGCGGGCAGGCCGGGGTACCAGCCTGGCTCCGCGGTGCGTGCAATCGGCTGCTGGGCGACGGACTGGAGTTGCTGCGGCGCCACGCGCCCAGGGGCGATGTCCGCCAGGGGGTGCAGCACGAAAGCGCGCTCGCCCAGGCGCGGATGGGGCACCGTGAGCGTGGGTGTGGCGATGGACTGGTCGGCATACAGCAGGATGTCGAGGTCCAGCGTGCGCGGCGCGTTGCGGTAGGGGCGCTCGCGCCCGGCGGAGTGCTCGATGGCCTGCAGGGCTTCGAGCAGGGCCTGGGGTGCCAGCGGGGTGGCGATTTCGGCCACGGCATTGAAGTAATCGGGGCCGGTGGCATCGACCGGCGCGGTGCGGTAGAGCGCAGACAGGCGCTGCACCCGGGTGCCTGGCAGGCGGGCCAGGGCGTCCAGGGCCCGGCACAGCGTGGCGGTGCAGTCGCCCAGGTTGGCGCCCAGGCCGATCCAGGCGGCCACCGCCGGGGGGGCCGCCGGGCACGCCGGGAAGGGCTCGGGCGAGTGGCTCATGCGCGGCGCACGGCGAAGCGTGCGGGGCAGCCGATCATTCGGCGGCCGGCGCGGCGCCGTCTGCGCCCCCACCGGGCTTGCGGCGACGGCGGCGGCGTTTCTTGGGGGCTTCGCCACCCTCCCCCTCCAGGGCCGGGCCCTCGGCTGCCAGTGCCGGCGCAGCACCCGGGGCGGCGCCTTCGGGGGCGTCGTTCGGGCCTGCCGCCCGGGGCACGCGGCGCACCTTGGGCTGGGTGCGCTGGCGGGCTTTCTGCTCTTCGCGGACCTGGTCGATCAGGTCTTCGCGGCGGGCGTCGTCGGCCATCTGGAAGTCTTGCCACCATTCGGCCAGGGCCTCTTCGACCTCGCCCACATCGGCGCGCAGGCGCAGGAAGTCGAAACCGGCCCGGAAACGCAGCTGCGCCACCATGCCGAACGGCGTGCTGCCGACGCGCTTTTCAAAACGGGGCTGCATGACCCAGATCTCGCGCATGTCGGCGGCCAGCTTGCCGCGCCCGGAGACGTCGCCAATGCGCTGGTCGAAGGCCTCGTCGATGGCGTCCTGCAGCGCGGGCAGCGGCTGGTCTCCCTGCTCCAGGCGGCGGTTCCAGCCCTCGCGCACGTCCTGCCACAGCACGCAAGCAAGCAGGAAGCTGGGCGCCACGGGCTTGCCTTCGCCGACGCGGCGGTCGGTATCGGCCAGGGCGGCGTTGACGAAGGGGGTGTCGGCCCGCTCCACGGCCACATCCAGCAGGGGGTAGATGCCGCGCTCCATGCCCAGCTTCTGGAGCTGCGCGATGGTGGCCAGGGCGTGGCCGGTCTGCAGCAGCTTGAGCATTTCGTCGAACATGCGGCTTTGCGGCACATCGGCCAGCAGGGCCTGCGACTGCACCAGCGGCGCGGCGGTCTTGGCGTCGATGGTGAAGCCCAGGCCGCTCAGTTTGGCGGCAAAGCGCACGGCCCGGATGATGCGCACCGGGTCTTCGCGGTAGCGCGTGGCCGGGTCGCCGATCATGCGCAGGGTCTTCTTCTTGGCGTCCTGCAATCCCTTGTGGTAATCCACCACCACCTGGGTCACGGGGTCGTAGTACATGGCGTTGACGGTGAAGTCACGGCGCGTGGCGTCTTCGTCCTGCGGGCCCCAGACGTTGTCGCGCAGCACGCGGCCGCTGGCGTCCACGGCATGCTGCATGCCCGCCAGGGCGTGCTTGCTGGTCTTTTCGTTGCCGCTGACCTGGCCAGCCGCGCTGTTGTCGAGGTAGGCGCGGAAGGTGGAGACCTCGATCACCTCGTGCTCGCGGCCCCGCCCATGCACCACGTGCACGATGCGAAAGCGCTTGCCGATGATGAAGGCGCGCCGGAACAGGCCCTTGACCTGCTCGGGCGTGGCGTCGGTGGCCACATCGAAGTCTTTGGGGCGCAGGCCCAGCAGCAGGTCGCGCACGGCGCCGCCGACGATGTAGGCCTCGAAACCGGCGTCCTTGAGGGTGGTCACCACGTCCACCGCGCGGCGGTCCACCAGGGCGGGGTTGATGCCGTGGACGGAGGCGGGGACTTCCTCGCGCTTGCCGAAATGCGGCTTGCCGCCCGAGGTGCCGGGGGTGGACTTGCCCAGCAGTTTGTCGATGAACTTCTTGATCATGGGTGGGGGGGAAACAGGTCCAGAATGCGCCAGCCGCGCTCTTGCGCCAGTGCCCGCAGACGGGGATCGGGGTTGGTGGCCACGGGGTGGTTGACTTTTTCGAGCAGAGGCACGTCGTTCATGGAATCGCTGTAAAACGTGCTCTCGACATCGCTCCACTGGAGCTGGTGCTCGGTCAGCCATTGTTCCATGCGGTGCAGCTTGCCCTCGCGCATGGTGGGAATTCCGTCGATTTCGCCGGTGTACCAGCCCTGCGCATCGCGCGCCAGGCCCATGGCCACGAGTTCGCTCACACCCAGGGCCTGGGCAATCGGGCGGGTGACGAATTCGTTGGTGGCGGTGACGATCAGCACCTGGTCGCCTGCCGCCTGGTGTTCGCGCACCAGCGCCAGCGCCTGGGG
>JAQUDN010000120.1 GCA_028685665.1 Burkholderiaceae bacterium
AGTTCGGATGGCGCAGCACCTGGGCGTATTCGTGGTAATCGAGGCCGGCCCGGCGCATCAGCCGGTCTTCCATCGAAAAACCGAGGGGCTCAACGAGGTGCAAAGTGCACCCTGTATTGGCCGCAAGGCGGATGACATTGCCCGTGTTGGGCGGTATTTCGGGTTCGACGAGGACGATATGGAACATCCCGGTATTGTCGTGCCGCCGCCCAGGTGCGTGCCGTCGGCGTGGTGGCTGGGGTCAGGGCAGGGCGGTGCGTGCCACCACCAAGCCGGTGATGTGCGCCACACCGGCCTCGCGCAGGGCATGGGCGGCGGCATGCAAGGTGGCGCCTGTGGTCATGACATCGTCGATCAGAACCACCCGCAAGCCGCATAAACCCCGAAGCTGCGCAGGTTCGATGGCAAAGGCTTCCCGTAAATTGGCCAGGCGCTGGGCCCTGTCCAAGCGGCTCTGGGCTTCTGTGGTGCGCAGGCGCAGCAAGCTCTGCGTATCGGTTTTGGTGCGCGCCACATGCTGTGCCAGCAACGCAGCCTGGTTGAAGCCGCGCTCGCGCAGGCGCTGTGCGGACAAGGGAATGGGGATGACGCGATCAGCAGCCTCCAGGGCGGGTTCTACCCAGGGGGTGCTGCGCAGCAGGGTGGCCAATGTGCCAGCCCAGCCGGGATCCCCATGGAATTTGAAATCACCCAGGGCATCGCTCCAGGGGTAGCCGTAGTCCACTGCCGCAAGGCAGGTGTCCACCGGGGGCGGTGCGCGCAGGCAAGCCCCGCACACGGTAACTCCTTCCGGCACTCCCATCGCGCAGCGTTGACAGCGTGCCTGGGGTTGGGCGAACCGGGCAACGCATGCATTGCAGACCCTCTGGGCAGGCCAGGCATGGCAGACCGCGCACTGGCTGGGCAGGTGAGCCACCAGTCCGGCCAGGCGCTGCGGTATCCCTGCAAACGGGCGGAAAAGCATGGGCTCAATATACTCGCCGTTCACTTTCCCTGACCATGCCTTCACAGCGCCCTCCCACCATTGATTCCGTCGCTGCGGCCCGTTGGCTGCAGGCGGCCCCAGCCCACTCTCCCTGGTTGCATGAAGAGGTCGCCCGGCGCATGGACGATCGATTGCAGTGGATTCTCAAGCCTCCAGCGTCCTGGTGTCATTGGGGGCCTGTCCGAGGCGGGCTGCAAGGGCATGATTCGGTCCGTGCACGCTATCCGCAGGCCCTGTGTATGGTGACCGAGACCTCGGCCCGGTGCGAGATCGAGGCACGCCAGGCATTGGAACGCCCTTGGTGGAATCCTTCTCACTGGAGTGCAGCCCATCCACGCTTTGGCATGCCCGCAGACGGGAGTGTCCAGCTTGTGTGGGCGAATATGGCGCTGCACACGGCAGCCGATCCTGAGGCCCTCATGGCCCAGTGGCACCGGGCCCTCGCGGTGGATGGTTTCTTGATGTTTTCCTGCCTGGGTCCTGATACGGCCCGGGAGTTGCGTTCGGTCTATGCCGACCTGGGGTGGCCTCCCGCGGGGCACGAATTCACCGATATGCACGACTGGGGGGACATGCTGGTCCACGCCGGATTTGCCGAGCCGGTGATGGACATGGAGCGCATCACCTTGACCTTTGCAACGCCCCAGCGCTTGTTGCAGGAGTTGGCGGAGTTGGGTTGCAATCTGCATCCCCAGCGGTTTCCAGGTTTGCGGGGCCGCCATTGGCGGAATCGGCTTCACGCCGTGTTGGCGGAAAGGCTTGGCGATCCTCTGCAGGGGGGGCAGCTGGCAATGACATTCGAGATCATTTATGGCCATGCTTACAAACCGGTACCGCGTGTGCGTGTCAGTTCCAGCAGCGCGGTCTCCTTGCAGGACATGCGAACTTTGTTGCGTGGGAGCTTCAACGCAGAATGAGATGGAGCCTTGTGTCCATGATCTGGAACAAGGCGCGCTACAATTCCACGCTGTTTTGAACCTGGGCATCTTCCCGCGCAATGTACTGAAAGTTCCTGTGGTGCTGGCGTTTGTCGGCAACGGGCGCAGTCAGTGGTTTGGTGAGCATTCTGGTGACAGACGCTGTTTTTCGTTTTGCCACGGTGTCGGGTCAGCGCATTGATTGGCGATTGGCGCGCAATTGTTCGGTAACGCCTGCCCAGTTGGGCTGGATTTACCTCTCCCTTTGTGGGGTGTCGCTGGGCATTGCGACTTTCTTTTGGCTGCTGGGGGCCCATTGGGTCATGCCCTTTGCATGTCTAGAGGTGGTCGCCGTAGGGGCGGCTTTCGGGTTTTACGGCCGCCACGCGGCAGATGGTGAAAGAATTTCCCTGCAAGGCTCACGCCTAGTGGTGGAACGTGAGACGGCTGGCAAACTGGAGCGTGCAGAGTTTGATCGCGGTTGGGTCCGTGTGGAGCCTAAATTGGGCGATCGTTCTTTGATCACGTTGTCTGCGCGGGGACAGGCTGTGGATGTGGGGCGTTTCGTGCGCCCCGAACTCAGGTCTGCCTTGGCGTCCGAGATTCGCATTGCCCTGCGCGGAGTCTGACCTTGGGGCCGGGCTGCCAGGTGATTGGTTAAATTGAGGCTTAGAAGTAAGTGAGAACTATGAAGAGCATTTCCAACAAGCTGGCTTCTCTGCTGCTGTCTGCTGGCGTGTGGGTCGCCACATCTGCCCACGCCGTTCAGGACCTGCCCGGCGGCCCCGCAGTCAATCAGCTGAACTTGGCGCCACCCGTCACCAAAATTGCGCAGGAACAACATTTCCTGCATTGGATGATGTTGATCATCTGTACAGTGATCTTCATTGCCGTGTTTTCGGTGATGTTTTATTCCATCTGGAAGCACCGTAAATCCAAAGGGGCCAAGCCTGCCAATTTCCACGAGTCCGTGACCGTCGAAGTGATCTGGACCATCGTTCCTTTTGTCATCGTGATTTTGATGGCGCTGCCTGCTACCAAGGTTCTGGTCGCGCAGAAAGACACGACCAATGCCGACTTGACCATCAAGGCCACGGGCTACCAGTGGAAGTGGGGATACGACTACATCAACGGTGAAGGTGAAGGCCTGGCTTTCATCTCGACGCTGGACAGCAGCCACCGTGCTATTTCTGACAGTGGCAACGTCAGTGAAGCGCCTGCCAACTACCTGCTCAAGGTCGACCATCCCATGGTGGTGCCTGTCGGCAAGAAGGTGCGCATCATCACGACCGCCAACGACGTGATCCATGCTTTCATGGTGCCTGCCTTTGGTATCAAGCAGGATGCGATTCCTGGCTTCGTGCGCGACACCTGGTTCCGTGCCGAGAAGGTGGGCGACTACTACGGTCAGTGCGCCGAGTTGTGCGGTAAAGAGCACGCTTACATGCCTATCCATGTGAAGGTGCTCTCTGCTGAAGACTACACCGCCTGGGTGGCCGCACAGAAAAAACTGGCTGCTGCCAAGCAGGATGATCCTTCCAAGGTCTGGACACTGGAAGACTTGGTCAAGCGTGGCGAGAAGGTGTATGCCGCCAACTGCGCTGCCTGCCACCAAGCCAATGGCAAGGGTGCTGGTCCGATCAAACCTGTCGATGGTGCTGCCGTTGTTCTGGATGCAGACAAGACCAAACAGATTGCCGTGTTGCTGAATGGCCAGAACAATGGCGCCATGCCGGCATGGAAGCAGCTGAGCGACACCGACCTGGCCGCTGTGATCAGCTATACCAAGAACAACTGGTCCAATCGCACCGGTCAGCTGGTGCAGCCTGCGGAAGTTCTGGCGCAGCGCGGCAAGTAATCGGCCCAACGTATTGAGGAATCCAACATGAGCGCAGTTCTCGACAACCACGGGCACGTGGACGGTCACGCACACGATGACCACCACCATGCCCCCACCGGCTGGCGCCGCTGGGTGTTTGCCACCAACCACAAGGACATCGGTACTCTGTACCTTCTGTTCTCGTTCACCATGCTGATGATCGGCGGCGTTTTGGCCTTGCTGATCCGAGCAGAGCTGTTTCAGCCGGGGCTCCAGCTGGTAAATCCTGAGTTGTTCAATCAGCTCACCACCATGCACGGCCTGATCATGGTGTTCGGCGCGATCATGCCGGCCTTCGTGGGCTTTGCAAACTGGATGTTGCCGCTGCAGATCGGTGCCTCCGACATGGCCTTTGCGCGCATGAATAACTTCAGCTTCTGGCTGATGATTCCTGCTGCGCTCATGCTCGTGAGTTCGTTCTTCATGCCTGGCGGTGCTCCCGCTGCTGGCTGGACGCTCTATGCACCGCTGACCCTGCAAATGGGTCCCTCCATGGATGCTGGTATTTTTGCCATGCACATCCTGGGTGCCAGCTCGATCATGGGTTCGATCAACATCATCGTGACCATCCTGAACATGCGTGCCCCCGGCATGACGCTCATGAAAATGCCGATGTTCGCTTGGACTTGGCTGATCACAGCGTATCTGCTGATTGCGGTGATGCCTGTGTTGGCTGGCGCGATCACCATGACGTTGACCGACCGCCACTTTGGCACCAGCTTCTTTAATCCCGCAGGTGGTGGCGATCCCGTCATGTACCAGCACATCTTCTGGTTCTTCGGTCACCCCGAGGTGTACATCATGATCTTGCCGGCTTTCGGCATCATCAGCCAGATCGTGCCCGCCTTCTCGCGCAAAAAGTTGTTTGGCTATGCGTCCATGGTGTATGCGACTTCCTCGATCGCCATCCTTTCGTTCATCGTGTGGGCTCACCACATGTTCACGACCGGTATGCCTGTGACGGGTCAACTGTTCTTCATGTACGCCACCATGCTGATCTCGGTGCCCACGGCCGTGAAGATCTTCAACTGGATTGCCACCATGTGGCGTGGTTCCATGACTTTTGAAACCCCGATGCTGTTCTCGGTCGGCTTCATCTTCGTGTTCACCATGGGTGGCTTTACCGGTCTGATCTTGGCCATGGCCCCCATTGATATCCAATTGCAGGATACCTACTATGTGGTTGCCCACTTCCACTATGTGCTGGTGGCCGGCTCCTTGTTCTCCATGTTTGCTGCGTACTACTACTGGGCTCCCAAGTGGACCGGTGTGATGTACAGCGAAGCCCGTGGCAAGCTGCATTTCTGGTGGTCCCTGATTTCTTTCAACATCACCTTCTTCCCAATGCACTTCTTGGGTCTGGCTGGTATGCCACGTCGCTATGCCGACTACCCCATGCAGTTCGCTGATTTCAATGCGATCGCCTCGATCGGTGCTTTCGGTTTTGGTCTGGCACAGGTGTACTTCTTCCTGTTCATCGTTGTGCCGGCCATGCGCGGCAAGGGTGAAAAAGCCCCCCAGAAACCATGGGAAGCTGCCGAAGGCCTGGAATGGGAAGTCCCTTCCCCAGCCCCTTTCCATACGTTTGAAAACCCACCCAAGCTGGACGCCACGGCAACCCGCGTGATTGGCTGAAATCCATGTCCATGACACCCGAGCAAAAAAAGAACAATCTGCGCCTTGCCTTGATCTTGGCGTCGGTTGCGGTCGTGTTCCTGGTCGGGTTCATGGTCAAGGTCGTCTTGCTGTCCCGTTGAGCCTTTCACCATGAGCATTCGCCGGGAAAACGCCAAGATGGTGGGCAAGTTGGCCGTGATTGCGGCTGGCATGTTCGCCTTTGGCTACGCCTTGATTCCGATCTATCAGCATATTTGCGAGATGACGGGCATCAACATCCTGTCGCTTTCCGAGCGGCAGGTTCCTGGCAATGGCGTGGCCGGCAAAGATGTGAAGCTGCCTGCCAACACCCAGGTCGATAAGACCCGAACCATCACGGTGGAGTTCGATGCTAATGCACGTGGCCCCTGGGATTTCAAGCCTGCGCAGCGCTCTGTGCAGGTCCATCCCGGGGAGCTGACCACGGTGATGTACGAATTCCAGAACATCCAGAACCGTCGCATGGCGGCGCAGGCCATTCCCAGCTATGCCCCTCGTCAGGCCGCTGCACACTTCAACAAGCTGGAGTGCTTTTGCTTTAACCAGTACGTGCTGGAGCCTGGTGAGAAAAAGCAATGGCCCGTCGCTTTCGTGATCGATCCGCGCTTGTCCAAAGATGTCACCACGATTACGCTGTCCTACACCTTTTTTGAGGTGGGTGGCAAGACACCGGCTGCACCGGCTTCTACCGCTGCGGTGGTCATGCCAGAGTCAGGAGCAGGGACATGACGCGTGTCGATTCGGGTGCAACAGCTTTGAAACGCAAAGGCTCGCTGCTGCGGACCGTGCGTGCGGTAGCGTGGTCCTTGATTGGTTTGCGCAAAGGCAGCGAATACCAACAAGACCTCGAAAAGATCAACCCCATGCACATCATTGGGGTGGGGCTGGCCGCCGTCTTTTTGCTGGTGGCATCGCTGATTGCGCTGGTGAACTGGATTGTGTGAGCCGGCTGGTACGAAAACCGAAAACAAAGATTTTGAGAGTCAGGAGCTGAAATGAGTGCATCAACCCACGGCGGAACCCCGTACTACTATGTGCCCGCTGAGTCCCGCCATCCCGTGATGGCATCTGCGGGTCTGTTTTTTGTGATTCTGGGCGCAGGCCAATGGATCAATGGCCATGACTGGGGCAAGTATTCCCTGGCTCTCGGCATGGTTTGGTGGTTGTCGGTCCTGTACCAGTGGTTCCGCGATGCAGTCCGCGAAAGCGAAGGGGGGCTGTACGGTCACAAGATTGATTTGTCGTACCGCTGGAGCATGAGTTGGTTCATCTTTTCGGAGGTGATGTTCTTTGGCGCCTTCTTCACGGCGCTGTGGTGGGCCCGTTCGCATTCGGTGCCTGCGCTGGGAAGCCTCGAAAATGCCCTGCTCTGGCCTGATTTCAAGGCTGTCTGGCCCAGTTTGGCGGCAGGTGTGACGGCGTCTCCTGCCGGCATCATCGAGCCCTTCCAGACCGTGGGTCCTTTCTGGTTGCCCACCATCAACACCGCTTTGCTGTTGACTTCCGGTGTGACCCTCACCATTGCCCACCATGCCCTGCGTGAAAACCAGCGCGGCAAGACCATCACTTACATGTGGGCGACGGTCTTGTTGGGTATCGTTTTCCTGTTTGTTCAGGGTTATGAGTACTACCACCTCTACACCGACCTGAACCTCAAGTTGACCTCGGGCGTGTTCGGTTCGACCTTCTTCATGCTGACAGGTTTCCACGGTTTTCACGTGTTCATCGGCATGTTGATGCTTTTGTTCATCACCTTGCGCCTGCAAAAAGGCCATTTCACGGCCGACAAGCATTTCGGCTTTGAAGGCGCGGCCTGGTACTGGCACTTTGTGGACGTGGTCTGGCTGGGTCTGTACGTTCTCGTGTACTGGATGTAAGAGCCCAGGACTGTCCGAACAAAAAAAGCGCCGCAAGGCGCTTTTTTTGTGCAGGGGCCTTGGCCGTGCGCAGGATCAGCGTGTTGCTGGCAAACCCGTGGGTTGCAGATAACCCAGTTGCCAGGCAATCAAGATGCACAAGAACAGCACCACCGACAATCCCACGCGCACGGCCAGGGCCTTGGCCATGTGTTTGCCCTTGGCGGGCTCATTTCGCCCGTTGCGCATCATGAAGAACAGTGCGGAGCCCAGGCTGGCAAGAATGGCGACGAACGCCACAACAACAAAGTATTTCATGGAGCGGATTATCCTGTGACCTCTCTGCAGCGTGCAGCCGGCCTGCGATTCTGGATCATCACCGGCGTGGCCCTCTCGGGCCTTGTGGTGACTGCTTCGCTGGGGCGCTGGCAACTCCAGCGTGCTGATCAGAAGGAAGCTCTCCAGGCCACCATGGCCGAGCGTGCTGCCCTGCCTCCATGGGATGGCGCGCAATGGCTGCGCCAGCTGCAGGCAGACCCTGTTGATCTTTCGTCCCTGTCGTACCGCCAGGTGGTCCTGCGGGGGCAATGGGTTCCGGATGCCACGCTGTTTCTCGATAACCGCCAAATGAACGGTCGTACGGGGTTTTTTGTGTTGACCCCTTTGCGGCTGGAGGGAAATGCTGCCGTGGTCATGGTCCAGCGGGGCTGGGTGCCGCGCCATTTCCAGGACCGAACCCGGCTGCCGCCCGTGGCAACGCCGACCGAGCCGGTGCAGGTTCGGGGCCGCATCGGACTGCCGCCCTCGAAGCTCTACGAGTTCACAAGTACCGTCAGCGCCACAGGGTCTCAGCGCATCCGGCAAAATCTCGACCTTGCCGCCTACCGCGCCGAAACAGGTTTGCCTTTGCTGGACCTCAGCGTGGTCCAGTCGGATGATCCGGGCGATGGCCTGCTGCGCGACTGGTTTGTACCAGCCACGGGCGTCGACAAACACTATGGTTATGCATTTCAATGGTTCGGGCTCAGCGGCCTGATAGCAATTCTCTATGTCTGGTTCCAAATCGTCCGACGCTTCCTTCGCCCACGCGGCCAGCCTTCCGCCGAAGGCGGAGGCTGAGCACCCCTTGGGCCTCACGGTGCACCAGTTGCCTGCGGCGGGTGATGCCATGGCCACGGCACAGCGTTCGCGCCATGGCCGCTGGAAGATGCTGGGCGTGATGCTGGTGTGCGCAGCCCCGGTGATTGCCTCCTATTTGACCTATTACGTCATCCGTCCCGAGGGGCGGCGCAACTACGGTGAACTGATTCAGCCCCAGCGCACGATGCCCGATCTGGCGACGGTTTCGCTCCAGGGGCAGGCTGGCAAGCTGGCCGCGCTGAAAGGGCAGTGGCTTCTGGTCAGCGTGGCGGGCGGGGCCTGCCCTGCCGCTTGCCAGAACCATTTGTACCTGCAGCGGCAATTGCGTGAAAGCGTGGGCAAGGACAAGGATCGCCTCGACTGGGTCTGGCTCGTGACCGATGACCTTGGTATTCCTGCCGAGATGGCCCCTGGCCTGCAAAAAGCCACTGTGCTGCGGGTGGATCGCCAGGCTTTGGAGGCCTGGTTGGCACCGGCGCCAGGGCAGGCCTTGGGCGATCACCTGTATGTGGTGGACCCCATGGGCAACTGGATGATGCGTTTTCCGGCCGGACTGGATGCTGCCGGTGCGGCCAAGGCCAAGCGCGATCTGGAACGTCTTTTGCGCGCCTCGTCTTCCTGGGACGAGGCCGGTCGGCCAGGGCAAGCAGGATGAGCGCACAGCCTCTGTACGACCTGGCGCCTTTGGCGCAACTCATGCTGCTGGGCGGGGGGATGGCCCTGGGCCCGCTGGCCTGGGTGGGGTGGCGCAACCGCGGGCGTGGATCGGGACGCCACTTGCAAGCCCTGACGGTGTTGACCTTGTTTCTGACTTTTGATCTGGTGCTGTTTGGCGCCTTCACCCGCTTGACGGATTCAGGCCTGGGCTGTCCTGATTGGCCAGGGTGCTACGGCAACGCCAGCCCCTTGGGGGCCCATACCGCCATTGCTGCGGCGCAAGAAGCCTTGCCCAGCGGGCCCGTGACGCATGGCAAAGCCTGGGTGGAGATGATCCACCGCTACCTGGCCACGGGGGTGGGCGCTCTGATCATGGTGATGGCTTTGGCGGCCTGGTGGCAGCATCGGCAGGCCCGCAGGGGCTGCGCAGAGCCTCTGCCTGTGCACCCCTGGTGGCCGGCTTTCACCTTGTTCTGGGTGTGTCTCCAAGGGGCTTTTGGTGCACTGACCGTCACCATGAAATTGTTTCCCGCCATCGTGACCCTGCATTTGCTGGGCGGCTTGGGTTTGTTGGTCCTGCTGACGGTACAGGCCGTACGCCATGGCCAGGCGGTGCTGGCCACTCCGTCCGAGGCACTGTCCCAAGGTTCCCGCCGGGCCCTGTGGGCCGTGGGCGGGCTGGTGGTGCTGCAAGTGGTGCTCGGGGGCTGGGTGAGTACCAACTATGCCGTGTTGGCCTGCACCACCTTCCCTTTGTGCCAGGGCAGCTGGTGGCCCGCCATGGATTTCGAGCAAGGCTTCCAGCTCTGGCGTGCCCTGGGCGTCTTGCAGGACGGCAGCCATATCAGTTTTGCGGCCCTGACCGCCATCCATTACGTGCACCGCTTGATGGCTTATGTGGTGCTGTTGTCTCTGGGTGGCCTGGTGTGGCACTTGCACCAGGCAAGGGTCTTGCGGCGCCAGGCACGTTGGCTTCTGGGCTTGGCGGCCTTGCAGCTGGCCACCGGCTTGTCCAACGTGGTCCTGGGTTGGCCCCTGTTGGCCGCTGTCTTGCACACGGGCGGCGCTGCGGCGCTGCTGGCGGTGCTGAGCTGGGCACTGACAGCCAGTCGTGCGGCTCCAGCGCCTGAGAATGTTTCTGCGCCCCAGCGCGCTTCAAGAGTTTCCGTATGAGTGTTGTTTCCACCGTTCCAGCGCCTTCGCGCTTTTCGCAGTTCTATGCGCTGACCAAGCCGCGCGTGGTGCAGCTCATCGTCTTTTGTGCCTTGATTGGCATGGTGCTGGCTGTCCCCGGCCTGCCCAATCTGGACCAGCTGGGTTTGATGGCCCTGGCCTGTCTGGGCATCTGGCTGGTGGCGGGGGCGGCGGCGGCTTTCAACTGCATCGTCGAGCAGGGCATTGACGCCCGCATGAAGCGCACCGCCTGGCGACCTACCGCCAAAGGCGAGCTGTCC
>JAQUDN010000121.1 GCA_028685665.1 Burkholderiaceae bacterium
CCCTCTGGTTTCCCCAGGCCGTGGGCGACAGGCCCCAGCGCCTGCGGGCCCTGCGGAAAGCCTCTGCCTACGCACCGCGGGCGTACCGGATCTGGGCGTTGATTTCAGGCGAAATCGGCCTGCGAGAACCGTGGGATCAGCGTGAGGTGCTATAAAACTTGTATCTCCAGATGCTGTCGATGGGGCCGTTGGTGGCCATGCGTGCCTTCCTCCATGGCGGTGCCGTCTTGCGGGGAGTGGCCTTCGTGGTCGGGGACTGGGTGCCGTGGGGGCTGGAGCCTGTCGAGGCCGCAGACGGTGCGTGCGGGGCCCTGGGCGCATGACCACCAGGTGCCCGAGGCCCGAAGGCCCGGTGGCGCTGCGGACGGTTTTTTGAATGGACGGTCGCTGCAGCGCGCTCTGGTTCGCGGGGGCCATCCCCTGTTTCCCCTGACGGACTCCCTTCCAGAGGATTTTGTTTGGATGCGTTTTTATTTTTTCAAAGGGATTTCATGAGTGTTTCCATAGCCCCTGCGCCCAGCATGGCCTGCGACGTTGCCATCGTGGGGGGCGGGCCGGCCGGCTTGATGGCCGCCGAAGTGCTGGCCCAGGCCGGCGTGGTCGTGCACCTGTTTGATGCCATGCCTTCGGTGGGACGCAAGTTCCTGCTGGCAGGCAAAGGCGGGCTCAACCTCACGCACGACGAGCCGCTGGACGCGTTTGTCACCCGTTTCGGCGCGCGCCAGCCGCAGTGGACCCCCTTGTTGCAGGCCTTCGGGGGGGCCGAAGCGCGTGCCTGGGCCCAGGGCCTGGGCATCGAGACGTTTGTCGGCACTTCCGGCCGGGTGTTTCCCACCGATATGAAGGCCGCGCCCTTGCTCCGGGCCTGGCTGCAGCGCCTGCGGGCCCAGGGGGTGCAGTTCCATATGCGCCACCGCTGGACAGGCTGGACCGAAACGGGGGCTCTGCGCTTTCTTGCGCCTGCCGGTGAGCGCCAGGTCAGCGCCCGGGCCGTGGTGCTGGCGCTGGGCGGCGCGAGCTGGGCCCGTCTGGGGTCGGACGGGGCCTGGGTACCTGCCTTGGCCGAACGCGGCGTGGCGGTGGCCCCGCTGCGTCCGGCCAACTGCGGTTTTGATGTGCCCCGGGCCCATGCGCCTGCGGGGGAGACGCGCCGGGCATTCTTGCAGGAACTGATCGGCCGCACGCCCCAGAGCCCGGTCGGCTGGACGCCGCATTTCACCGAGCGTTTTGCTGGCCAGCCCTTCAAGTCGGTCGTGCTCGATTTCACCGACAGCCAGGGGCGCCGCTTCCATCGCCGCGGGGAGTTCGTTGCCACGGCCACGGGCGTGGAGGGCAGCCTGATCTACGCCGTCTCACACCTGCTGCGCGACGAGATTGCGGCCCATGGCCACGCGCATTTCACGCTGGACTTGCTGCCCGATCACGCCCCCGAGCGTGTGCTGGCCGAAGTGCGCCACCCGCGCGGCTCGCGCTCCTTGTCCAGCCACCTCAAGAGCCGCCTGGGGCTGGAGGGCATCAAGGCCGGCATTTTGTACGAGCAGTTGGGCAAGGACGGACTGAACGACCCCGTGGCCCTGGCCCAGGCCATCAAGGCCTTGCCGATCACGGTGGTGGCCACACGGCCCCTCGACGAGGCCATCAGTACCGCGGGCGGGGTGGTCTTCGAGGCCCTGGACGAGCAGCTCATGGTCCGGGCCCTTCCGGGGGTCTTCTGCGCTGGCGAGATGCTCGACTGGGAGGCCCCGACGGGCGGCTATCTGCTCACCGCCAGCTGGGCCAGCGGTTTGCGCGCCGGCCAAGGTGTTCTTGGCTTTTTAGGCCGCTAAGCCTTTGCCAGTCTGTGCTTGATGCTCTCTTATTTGGGTATTTTGGCGCTCAGATCGGGCTGTGCGGATGGGCTGGAAACGGCCTCCAGTTCCCCGGTGTAGGGGCGCAGAAAATCGGCCAGATCGGCGGTCGCTGCCTGTAGCCAGGCTGGGTGGCTGTGGTCCGGCAGGATCACCACCATCCGCTTTTCTTCCGCGGGCCGGTGGAATTGGCGCATGAATGCGTGCCCCTCGGCCGACACCGTCAGCATGCTGAAGCTGCGCACGATCTCCCCGCTGGGCGCCCGCCAGCCCGTCCAGAGGCCGGCGACCGCCATTGGTTGGCCGTCGCTGCGCACGATGCGCGTGGCCACGGCCCTGCCAGAGCGCCAGTCGGGCTCATACAAAGCCTCGGCGGGGATGATGCAGCGCCGGCCCAGGCGCCAGGCATCCCGAAAGCTGGGTTTTTCGGCCACGGTCTCGGTTCGGGCGTTGTAGGTGTGCCGCCCGAGGGTGGTGTCGCGGGCCCAGTGCGGGATCAGGCCAAAGCGGCCCCCGATTGCCTCTGTGGCGGCCGCCCCGGGTTCCTGGCGCAGGGCCTCTTGGGGGCGCCGGATGAACAAGGCCTGGTAGCCGGGCCAGATGTCCTGTGGTCCCTCGTTCGTGGGGGGCTCCAGGCCGAAGTGTTGGCGCCAACGTTCGGTGCAGGCCAGGGCTTCGTAGTGGACGCACATGCGGGCGATGGCCGGAGGAGCGGGTTCTGTGGTTTCAGTCGGCGCCGCCGGCGGCCCTGGCCTGCAAGGCGGCAATCTGCGCGCGCAGGGCGGCATTTTCGGCAGTGAGTTCGGCCACCCGCTGTTCCAGGGCCTGCAGGGTCTCCGTCTCGGGCGCTGGCGTGGCGCTTGCCTGGGGGGCAGCGGCTTCTTCGCGGGGCTTGCGTTTGGATTCCCGCACCCGTTTGGCGGCTTGCTGGAGTTCTTCCTTGCCCCCGATCGCGGCGGCCACCTGCTCCTCGGCAGGCAAGGTGGCCACGGCGGCGGCGGCGTTGATCGAGATCGTGCCGGATTTGACGGCCGCCACCAGCTCCGGGGCTGCCTGTTTCTGGATCTTCTCGATCATGACCACCTGGCTGCTGCTCAGGCGTGCCGCCTTGGCGATGGCTTCGCGGCTGTTCAAAAGGGTGGGGGTGGGCAGAGAAGGCGTTTCTTCCGAGGGGCGCACGGTGGCCTCGGGCGCTGGGGGCGTCGCCTCCAGGGCGCGGGCACGTCGCCCGGCCACGATTTCCCGTTTGCGCAAGGCCAGCACACCGCGCTGGAAATCCGAGACGCTGCGCCGGCCCAGGTGCTGGTCGATCATCCACAGGTGCACGTCTTCCATCGATTGGAACTGCGGGTGCTGTACGGTCTGGAAGGGCAGCCCATGTTTCTGGCAGATGCCGTAGCGGTTGTGGCCATCGACCAGGACATCGCCCCACAGCACAAGGGCATCGCGGCAGCCTTCGGCCAGGATGCTCTGCTCCAGCGCATCGTGCTCGTCGGAGCTCAGGGGGTCGATATAGGCCTTCAGTTCTTCAAGGATGACGATGTGCATGGGGCGGAAGGGCGGGAGAAAGGGGCGCGATTGTAGATGTTGTTCATGCGCTGCGGGCAGGCCACTTGGCGGCCCTGGCGAGGGCCTTGGGCCGGCGCGCGGTCACTGGCGGATGCCTTGCACGGGGCCCGGTGCACGGTCATGCCAAATCCGACCCCATCAATGGGGGGCATCGCCAGTGGGCATGACAGAGGAGGGGGCCACAAGGGCGGGTGCGCATTGGCACCCGTGGGCGCCATGAATGGCAATGCCTTGGATTGGCATTTGAAGAAGGTGACGAGCCTTACCCCCGGCACTGGCTCCACAGTTAGGGCTGCTTGGTTCCCCACCTGACCCGGTTGGCCGCTTCGCCATGCGGGGAGGCCCGTCACCCGCGATTGTACGTCGGTTGCGGCCTGTTTGCGTTGCACTGCAGCATTTGTCCTTGGCCGAGCGGGGTTGGGCCAGCCCGTAGAATCCAGCGCATGTCCTACCTCGTGCTCGCCCGCAAGTACCGTCCCCGCAATTTCACCGAGATGGTGGGCCAGGAGCATGTGGTGCAGGCTTTGACGAATGCGCTCACCCAGCAGCGTCTGCACCACGCCTACCTGTTCACCGGCACCCGCGGGGTGGGCAAGACGACGGTGTCGCGCATTTTGGCCAAATCGCTCAACTGCCAGGGGGCTGACGGGCAAGGGGGCATCACGGCCACGCCATGCGGTGTGTGCCAGGCCTGCACCGACATCGACAGTGGTCGATTCGTGGATTACACCGAACTCGACGCCGCCTCGAACCGCGGGGTGGACGAGGTCCAGAGCCTGCTGGAGCAGGCGGTGTACAAGCCGGTGCAGGGGCGCTTCAAGGTTTTCATGATCGACGAAGTGCACATGCTGACGAACACCGCGTTCAACGCGATGCTCAAGACCCTGGAAGAGCCCCCGGAATACCTCAAATTCGTTCTGGCCACGACCGATCCGCAAAAAGTCCCGGTGACCGTGCTGTCACGCTGCCTGCAGTTCAATTTGCGTCCCATGGCCCCCGAGACCGTGCTGGACCACCTGACCCAGGTGCTCGCGGCGGAGCAGGTCCCGGCCGAACCACAGGCCCTGCGCCTGCTGGCGCGCGCTGCGCGCGGTTCAATGCGCGATGCGCTTTCCCTGACCGACCAGGCCATTGCCTTTGGCAGCGGCCAATTGCAGGAAGCCGGCGTGCGCCAGATGCTGGGGTCGGTAGATCGTTCGTATGTTTTCCGGCTGATCGACGCTCTGGCGCTGGGCGATGGCAAGACGGTGGTCGAGACCTCCGATGCCTTGCGGCTTAACGGCCTGTCGGCCGCCTCCACGCTCGAAGAAATGAGCGCTGTCTTGCAGCGCATGGCGGTGTACCAGGCCGTGCCGCAGATGGCCGCAGCGGTCGATGCCAACGATCCCGAGGCCCAGGAAACCGCCCGGTTGGCCAGCGTGCTACCGGCCGATGAAACCCAGTTGCTCTACAGCCTGTGCCTGCACGGACGGGGCGAACTCGGCCTGGCGCCCGACGAGTATGCCGCCCTGACCATGGTCCTGCTGCGCCTGCTGGCGTTCAAGCCCGCCGCAGATTCGGTGGAAAAAAAAACTCTGACACGGCCTGACACGGCACCAAAATCCCCGGAACCTGCCGCAGTGACGCCGGAAAGCAGGGGGCCATTGCCGCCTGCGGGCTTGTCTGCACGGCCAGTGCAGATTGCCAATGAATATGCAGTAAAAAGCCCTGTAGAGCCCGTTCCGCCTGCCTTTGTTGCTCCTGATTCAGTAGCATTTCAGGGCCGGGGGAATCCTGTCATGGAGGGGGCAGCGGCCCCCTCTCGGCCTGAAGTGCCGCCGCCTTCCCCGCTGGGGGCGCTGCAACAGGCCGCTTCACCGCAAGACCTGCCCGCGCCGTCCGTGCGCTCCTCCGTGGCGCTGTCCACCCCGGTCCCGGCCTCCGCGCGCTACACCCCCACCGAAGAGGGGGATGTCTGGCACGCCACGGTGCAGCAACTGATCGGGGCCGAGGCCATCACGGCCTTGGTGCGTGAACTGGCTTTGCAGTCCCAGCTGGTGGCCCGCGATGGCCCGCACTGGCTGCTGCGCGTGGAACGCGAATCCCTGAACCAGCCGAGTGCCCGTGAGCGCTTGCGCGCAGCCCTGGACGCTGCCGGCCATGCCGGCCAGATCAGCGTGGAAGTCGGGACGGTGCTTGACAGCCCCGCCCGCCGCAACGCGGCCGCAGCGGCCGAGCGGCAGCGCGTGGCAGAAGAGATCGTCATGAACGACCCGTATGTGCAGTCGCTGGTGCGCGACCTCGGCGCGAAAATCGTGCCGGGCAGCATCCAGCCTGTTTGATTTTTTAGCCAACCTCCCCCAAAAAAGGAACCACCATGTTCAACAAAGGACAGCTCGCCGGACTCATGAAGCAGGCCCAGGCCATGCAAGACAACCTGAAGAAGGCACAAGAGGAGCTGGCTTTCATCGAAGTCGAGGGCGAATCGGGCGCCGGCCTGGTCAAGGTCCTGATGACCTGCAAGCACGATGTCAAGCGGATCACCATCGACCCCAGCCTGCTGACCGAAGACAAGGACATGCTGGAAGACTTGGTCGCCGCGGCTTTCAATGCGGCAGTCCGCAAGGCCGAGGAAACCTCGACTGAAAAAATGGGCAAGCTCACGCAAGGCATGCCAGGCCTGCCTGGTGGCATGAAATTCCCTTTTTGACGCGTTCTGTGGTGCGGGCGTGCTGCATCCTGGCGGACTCCTGTCGGGACATCCGTACCGCCTGAACGGTCGGTCTGGTATCCCTCTCCTGTGCCTGGCCTGACACCTCCCCGCTTTCTCGCCCTGCCCTTGAGGGCGGGTATCCCTTTCTGGATCTCCGTACGGCCTCTTCATGTCCTCCAACCACTCCCTTGATGTCTTGATCCAGGCGCTGCGCCGCTTGCCGGGGGTGGGGGTGAAGTCGGCGTCCCGCATGGCCTTTCACCTGCTGCAGCACGACCGCGAAGGGGCCCAGGTGCTGGCGCACGCCCTGCAGGAGGCGGTGGGTTCTGTCCAGCACTGCACACGCTGCCACACCTTTACCGAGGCGCAGGTGTGCCACACCTGTCTGGACCCAGAGCGCGATGCCTCGCGCCTGTGCGTGGTCGAAACCCCGGCAGACCAGTCGGCCCTGGAGCGCACCGGCGCATTCCACGGGCTGTATTTCGTGCTCATGGGGCGGCTCAGCCCGCTCGATGGCATCGGCCCCAAGGAAATTGGCTTGCACAAGCTGATGCAGCGGGCTACCGATGGCGTGGTGCAGGAGGTGATTCTGGCCACCAACTTCAACGCCGAGGGCGAAGCCACGGCCCATGTGCTCAGCGAGGCACTCAAGAGCCGGGGTCTGCATGTGACGCGCCTGGCTCGGGGAGTGCCTGTGGGCAGCGAGCTGGAATATGTCGACCTCGGTACCATTGCCCATGCCCTGGCGGATCGGCGCTGAAGCGCCATGCGCTGCTGGCGTCCTATTTCAGGGGTGTGACCGATGGGCTGGTAGGTAAAACCCCTCAAGCCGGACAGGCCCACCGGGGGCGCAAGGCTCTGGCATGATTGCTGCATTGCAACATCATGCTGCTTTGCCTCTCCATGCCGCCGTCCTTCGTCCATCGCCGCCGTTTTGCTGCGGCCACCGTGCTGTCGGCGGCCACACTGGCTGCGCCCCGCTTGCTGGCCCGCTCGGCCCGCATGGAGCGGGAGTCGGTGTCGATCGCGGTCGGAGGCCGTTCCTTGCTCTGCTATTTGCCACTGACGGTGGCCGATCAATTGGGGTTTTTCCGCGAAGAGGGCCTGGACGTGGCCATCCAGGATTTTGCCGGGGGGGCTCTGGCGCTCCAGGCGGTGCAGGACGGGCGGGCCGACCTGTGCTCCGGGGCCTACGAACACACCCTGCGGCAGCAAATGCGCGGCCGTGAGTACCGCGCGGTGGTCTTGCAGGGCCGGGCTCCCCAGCTGGCCTTGGGGCTGTCGGTGCGCGCCATGCGGGGTTTTCGGGGCTTGCCGGACATGGCGGGTCGGATCATCGGGGTGTCTGCGGTGGGTTCGTCCACCCAGGCCATGGCCAGTCTCTTGCTCGACCGCGCCGGGGTGGATCTGTCCTGCGTGCAGTTTGTCGGCGTGGGTTCGGACGTGGGTGCGCTGGACGCTTTGCGCAGTGGCCAGATCCAGGCCTTGTGCCATGCGGATCCGATCATGACGGTCCTGGAACAAAAAAACCACATCCGTCTGGTCAGTGAAATCCGTTCCCTGAGTGCTGCTCAGGAGGTTTTTGGGGGCGAGATGCCCGCAGCCTGCCTGTATGCCCCGCAGGCTTTTTTGCACCGACGACCGGCTGTGGCGCAGGCTCTGGCGAATGGCATCGTCCACGCCCTGAAATGGTTGCAGACGGCCGGCCCTGCCGATCTGGTGAAGGTGGTTCCGGAGGCGTATCTCTTGGGCGATCGACGGCTTTATCTGGCCGCGTTCAACCGGGTGCGCGAAACCTTCTCGACCAATGGTTTGATGCCAGCTCAGGGTCCTGCCAATGCCCAGCGGGCAATGGCCCGTGTCGATACCTTGCTCCGAGGCCGGCAGGCGGATCTGTCGCGCACGTTCACCAACCAGTGGGCGAACAAAGCGCAGCAAAAATTCGACGTCTGAGTGGGGCGGTCGTGCTCCCGACCGCTCTGCGGTGCTGCTGGGGGCTTGTCCCCCCAGCCCCGTCCCCGACCCCGTGCGAGGGCGCCGTGCGGGCTTCTGTTCCTTGCCTCACTCTCAACGGCGTTTGACTTTGGAGGGCTTGCCGCCCCGTGGCGTCGCCTGAACCGCTGCAGCGACGGGTTTGCTGCTGCTTCGTGCGGCGCTTGTCGTGCGGGGCGGCGATTTGCTCGACAAGACTTTCATCGGCAGGTGCAGCACCACCTGCTGGCCCGCTTTGAAGGCCGCGCTGGCCTTGACGTCGTTCCAATCGGCCAGGCTGGCCACGCTCACGTTGTAGCGTTTCGCCAAGCTGGCCACGGTGTCGCGCTTGCCTGCCCGCACGGTGGTCCGCCGGGTGATGATTTCGGGGGTGAGTGCGACCTGGCCGTTGTCTGCCAGGTGTGAAGACACATCCTGGCGGGAGCCCGTGGAGCGGGGAACCATCAAAGCCGAGCCTGCTTTGATCAGCATGCGCGGTGGAATGTTGTTCAGGTTGCGCAGTTCACTTTCGTTCATGCCGGTGCGTTGCGCGGCTTCGGCCACGCTCATGGTGCTGGGCGCAGCCCAGACGGTCCAGCTGGCGTTTTTTCCCTGGTTGCGGGCTTCGAGGTTGCGCTCGAAGACCTTGGCATTGTCCCAGGGCAGCAGAATCTGGGGTGTGCCTGCCGCAAAGATGGTGGGGCGGTGGAACGAGGGGTTGAGTGCCCGGAAATCGTCTTCGCGGATACCGGCCAGGTTGGCGACCAGCGAGACATCGATGTCGTGGGTGATGTCCACCGTCTGGAAGTACGGGTGGTTTTCGATCAGCGGCAGTTCGGTGCGGAAGGCTTCCGGGCTGGCCACGATGTTTTTGACGGCCTGCAGTTTGGGCACATACATGCGCGTCTCGGCGGGCATGTTCAGATCGGTATAGGTCGTTCCCAACCCAGCCTTCTGGTTGCGGGCGATGGCGCGGCCCACACTGCCTTCGCCCCAGTTGTACGCTGCCAGCGCCAGATGCCAGTCGCCAAACAGGCCGTACAGCTTTTGCAGGTAGTCCAGGGCCGCCCGCGTGGAGGCCAGCACATCCCGGCGGTCATCGCGGAAAGCGTTCTGCTTGAGGTCGAAATAATTGCCGGTGGCCGGCATGAATTGCCACATGCCTGCGGCTTTGGCACTGGAGACCGCCTGGGGGTTGAAGGCGCTCTCGATATAGGGCAGCAGGGCCAGTTCCGTGGGCATGCCACGGCGTTCCAGTTCTTCGACGATGTGGAAGAGGTATTTGCTGGAGCGCTGTGACATGCGCTGCATGTAATCGGGCCGGCTGGCGTACCACTGTTCGCGGTCTTGCACCAGTTCATGCTCGAGATCCGGCATGGCAAAACCCCGGCGGATGCGATCCCACAGGTCGGCGGGCGTGGACAGCGAGGTCACTTCCGAGCTGCTGGCGTAGGCCAGGGTGATGGGGCTCAGCGGGATTTGCCCGGCCTGGGTCTCCGAAGGGGGTTTGGCCGGAGGGCTGGTGGGCGTGCGTTCTGTCTTGGAAAGCGGGGCTGGGGTGGCCGTGGGGGGGGATCCGGTGCCTGTGGTGGTGGCACAACCCGTCAGCCAAAGCAGGCCTGCAAGGCAGGCAAGGTGCAGTTTTTTCATCGAAACTCGTTTTTCCATTCACGCAGGGCTGCAAAGACGGCCACTGCATCGCTTTCGGAGATGCGCGCATCGAACCCCTGGGCCGCCGCTGCGACCGTGGCGTTTCGCACTCTCAGGAAAGGGTTGATGTCACGTTCCAGGGCCATGCTGGAGGGGAGGGTGGGTTGCTGGCGCGCACGCAGGGCCTCGCACTGGTCGATATACCGGACCAGTGCCTGGTTGTCAGGCTCCACCGCGCGGGCAAACTTCAGATTGGACAGGGTGTATTCATGGGTGCAGCACACCCGGGTCTTGTCAGGCAGCGAGGCCAGCTGGTCCAGGGAGTGCAGCATTTGCGCTGGAGTGCCTTCGAACAGTCGACCACAGCCGCCGGAAAACAGGGTGTCTCCGCAGAACAGCAGCGGTGCGCCATCCAGGTCCGCGCAATAGTAGGCAATGTGCCCTGCCGTGTGGCCGGGAACATCCAGCACCGCAAACGGCAGACCCAGCACGTCCACGGTATCGCCGTGTTGCAGTCGCACCAGCGGCTCTGGAATGCGTTCACTGGCCGGGCCCCAGACCTGGGCCCCGGTGGCTTCGCGCAAGGCCGCCACGCCGCCCGTGTGATCGGCATGGTGGTGCGTGACTAGAATGGCCTGCAGTTGCAGACCGAGGGTGTGCAGCGCCTGCAAAACAGGTGAGGCGTCCCCGGGGTCGACGACGAGGGCCTGGCGCCCATCGTGCAGCATCCAGATGTAGTTGTCCGTAAAGGCAGGCAGTGGCAGCAGGTTCATGG
>JAQUDN010000008.1 GCA_028685665.1 Burkholderiaceae bacterium
CCAAGACCATGACCACGCTGATCTGCGATTGCAACCGGACCATGCCCCTCGACGCGAAGGCGTTGGGTGAGGCCCTCCAGGAAAAACTGACCCTGCACTCCACCCTGTGCCGGCGCGATATCGGCGCTTTCCAGCAGGCCATACAAAGCGGCGAGGAGGTCGTGGTGGCCTGCACCCAGGAGCAGCGCCTGCTGGGCGACGTGGGCCAGCAGACCGAGGGGGCGGTGTCCCCCCTGCGCTTTGTGAACATCCGGGAGACCGCTGGATGGAGCCGCAGTGCGGCCCAGGCCACCCCCAAGATCGCGGCCTTGCTCGCGGCGGCCCGCCTGCCCGAGCCCCCGCCGGTGCCCACGGTCAGTTACCACAGCGCGGGCCGTCTGCTGGTCATTGGGGCGCTGGATGCCGCGGAGCGGGCGGCGGCGATGGTCTCGGACGTGCTCGATACCACGCTCTTCACCCAGGGCCCGGGCGAGGCCGGGGGCGCACAGGCCCGGCGTTTTCCGGTGCTGGGCGGCAAGATCACGGCTCTGCGGGGCTGGCTGGGGGCGTTTGAGCTGCAGTGGGAGGCCGATAACCCCATCGACCTCGATCTCTGCACCCGCTGCAATGCCTGTGTGGCCGCCTGCCCCGAGAACGCGATTGGCCTTGATTACCAGATCGATCTGGCCGCCTGCCAGTCGCACCGGGCCTGCGTCCAGGTCTGCCAGGTGGCGGGGGCCATCGATTTCAGCCGCGAGCCCCGCGTGCAGCAGGAGCGCTTCGATCTGGTGCTCGATCTGCGGCCGGCTACGGCCACCCCGACCTTCCTGCAGCATGCGCCGCCGCAGGGCTATTTCCGCTGGGATGGGCGCGACATCGCCCCCTTGCTGCGCCTGCGGGAGCAGGTCGGCGATTTCGAAAAACCCCGTTTCTTTGCCTACCAGGCCAAGGTCTGCGCCCACAGCCGCAACCAGACCGTGGTCTGCCAGGCCTGTGTGGACATTTGCTCGGCCGAGGCGATTGCCCGTGACAAGGCCCGCCAGCGCATCGTGGTGAACCCCCATCTGTGCGTGGGTTGCGGAGCCTGCCCCACCGTCTGCCCCACAGGCGCCCTGACCTACGCCTACCCGGCAGCCCCCGGGCAGGGCCTGATGTTCCGGACCCTGCTGTCCACCTATGCCGCAGCGGGTGGCAAAGAGGCCGTGCTTTTGCTGCACAGCCAGCAGCGCGGCCAGGCCCTGGTGGAAGAGCTGGGCCGTGCAGCCCAGCTCAAATTGCTGGAGGGCTTGCCGCCCCAGGTCATCCCTGTGGCCTTGTGGCACACCGCCAGCACCGGCGTGGATCTGTGGCTCAGCGCGGTGGCCTACGGGGCCTCGCAGGTGCTGGTGCTGGTCACGCAGGAGGAGGCTCCGCAGTATGTCGAGGCCCTGCAGGCGCAGATGGCGGTGGCGCAAACGATCTTGCACGGCCTGGGCTACACCGGCACCCACTTCCAGTGCGTGCGCGCAGACCATCCCTCCGACCTGGATGCGGCCTTGTCGCGGTGCGTTGCCCTGCGGGCCACCGCCCCCGCCGTGCCGGCCCGCTTTGCCGTGGCCCAGGAAAAACGCAGCACCCTGGAGCTGGCCATCGACCACCTGGTGGCCCAAGCTCCCCTGCCCGTGGCCGAGCGGCCCGCGGCGATTGCCTTGCCGGCCGCCGGCGCGCCCCTGGGAAGCATCACCGTAGACAAGGACCGGTGTACCTTGTGCCTGAGTTGTGTGAGTGCCTGCCCGGCCAGCGCCTTGCAGGACAATCCGCAAGCACCGCAATTGCGTTTCATCGAAAAGAACTGCGTGCAGTGCGGCCTGTGCGCCAGCACCTGCCCCGAAGACGCGATCACCTTGGAGCCGCGCCTTCTGCTGACGCCCGAGCGCGCCCAGTTGCGCCTGCTGAACGAGACCCCGCCCTGGGCCTGCGTGCGCTGTGCCAAGCCCTTTGGGACGCTCAAGGCCATCGAGGCCATGCTGGGCAAGCTCGCGGGGCACCCGATGTTCCAGGGCGAGGCCCTGGAGCGGCTCAAGATGTGCAGCGATTGCCGCGTGATCGACCTGTATTCCTCCTCCAGCGAAACGAAAGTGACCGACCTGTGAGCGCTCCTGCTTCCCTGACCCCGCCCGGCAGCTCCGCCCTGGACGAAGAAACCGCCCGCGCCGAGTTGTATGGGGTGCTGGCGCAGCTTTGGTATGCGCCCCCCGAGCCCGCCTTGCTGTCTGCGCTGCGCGTGGCGGTCACCGAAGCCCCTTCGGCGGGCGGTTTTTTGCAAGAGCCTTGGCAGCAGTTGGTGGGGGCCGCCCGCGCGCAGGACGATGCCGCCATCGCCGCCGAGTTCGATCGTTTGTTTGGCGGTGTCGGCAAGCCCGAGGTCTTTGTCTACGGCTCGCATTACCTCAGCGGCTATCTGAACGAAAAACCGCTCGCGCGCTTGCGCACCGACCTGGCGGCGCTCGGCCTGGGGCGCGATGAGGCCATGCCCGAGACCGAAGACCATGTGGCCTATCTGTGCGAGGTCATGCGCTACCTGATCGCCGGTGACGACAGTGCGGTCTGCCACCTCACGGCGCAGCGCCAGTTCTTCACCACCCATCTGCAACCGTGGATGAATGATTTTTGCGATGTGTTACAGGCCCACCCCGCCGCGCAGTTTTACGGGGTTTTGGCGCAATTCTTGCGGGCTTTTCTGGCGGTCGAGGCGCAAGGGTTCGACATGCTGGATTGATCCAGGGGTCACCGCGATTGCGCAGGGGGAGGGGTGGGCATAAACTTATGCAAACTGCTTCATACCCAATCCATTCCAAGGGGTTCTGCATGCCCGAACAAATCACCCAGACTTCCCGCCGGAATTTCTTTGCCGGCGCTGCCACCGTGGGCGCTGCTGCCGCTGCCGTGGTGGCCTTGCCCCGCACCGGCACGGCGCCTGCCGCCCTGGCCGAGCCCTCCCTGCCGGCCCCGGAGCGGGGCGGTGGCTACCGCCTGTCGGCCCATGTCCAGCAGTATTACAAGACCACCCGTCTTTGAAGGGGGCTCGCCCATGTTGCTCACCAAAAAATCGTCTTCGGCGCAACCCGGCGCCATCGCTTCGCCTTTTGTGCACAGCCTGCGCCGCGGCCTGTCCCGGGCCCTGCCCACCATGGACCGCCGCGCCTTCCTGCGCCGCTCGGGTCTGGGCGTCGGGGTGGGGCTGGCCGCCTCGCAACTGACTTTGGTCACCAAGTCCCAGGCGGCTGAAGGCGCCAAGGTGGGGTTGGGCGACAGCAAGATCGAAGTGCGCCGCACCGTGTGCACGCACTGTTCGGTGGGCTGTGCGTCGGATGCGGTGGTCGAGAACGGTATCTGGGTGCGCCAGGAGCCTGTGTTCGATTCACCCATCAACCTGGGCGCGCACTGCGCCAAGGGCGCAGCCTTGCGTGAGCACGGCCATGGCGAATACCGCCTGCGCTACCCGATGAAGCTCGTTAACGGCAAGTACGAGCGCATCAGCTGGGACACCGCCCTCACGGAAATCGCCGAGCGCATGCAGGCGCTGCGCAAGGCCAGCGGACCGGACAGCGTGTATTTCGTGGGTTCTTCCAAGCACAACAACGAACAGGCCTATTTGCTGCGCAAGTTCGTGAGCTTCTGGGGCAGCAACAACTGCGACCACCAGGCGCGCATCTGCCACAGCACCACGGTGGCCGGGGTGGCCAACACCTGGGGCTACGGGGCCATGACCAACTCGTACAACGACATGCAGAACAGCAAGGTCGCGCTGTACATCGGCTCCAATGCCGCCGAGGCCCATCCGGTGAGCATGCTGCACATGCTGCATGCCAAGGAATCGGGCTGCAAGATGATCGTGGTGGACCCGCGCTTCACGCGCACGGCGGCCAAGGCCGACGAGTACGTGCGCATCCGTTCGGGCACCGACATTCCTTTCCTGTTCGGCCTGCTGCACCACATCTTCAAGAACGGCTGGGAAGACAAGCAATACATCCAAGACCGCGTCTATGGCATGGAGCAGGTGCGCGAGGAAGTGCTGAGCAAATGGACGCCCGACAAGGTGGAAGAGGCCTGCGGCGTCAAGGAAGAGCAGGTCTTCAAGGTGGCCAAGATGCTGCACGACAGCAAGCCGGGCACCATCGTCTGGTGCATGGGCCAGACGCAGCACACGATCGGCAATGCCATCGTGCGCGCTTCGTGCATCCTGCAATTGGCCCTGGGCAACGTGGGCAAGAGCGGCGGCGGCACCAACATCTTCCGGGGGCACGACAACGTGCAGGGCGCTACCGACGTGGGCCCCAATCCCGATTCGCTGCCTGGCTATTACGGCCTGGCCGAAGGGGCCTGGAAGCACTTTGCGACCGTGTGGGGCGTGGACTTCGAGTGGATCAAGGGCCGCTTTGCCTCGCCCGCCATGATGAGTAAGAACGGCATCACCGTCTCGCGCTGGATCGATGGCGTGCTCGAAAAGAACGAGCTGATCGACCAGGACTCCAACCTGCGCGGTGTCTTTTACTGGGGCCACGCACCCAACTCCCAGACCCGTGGCCTGGAGATGAAGCGGGCCATGGACAAGCTGGACCTGCTGGTGGTGGTGGACCCCTATCCCTCGGCGACGGCCGCCATGGCCGCCATGCCCGGCAAGGCCGAAGACCTGAATCCCCAGCGGGCGGTCTATCTTCTGCCGGCGGCCACGCAGTTTGAAACCAGTGGCTCCTGCACCGCCTCCAACCGCTCGATCCAGTGGCGCGAGAAAGTGATCGAGCCGCTGTGGGAGAGCCGCTCCGACCACATGATCATGCTGCAGCTGGCGCAAAAGCTTGGCTTCGACAAGGAACTGGTCAAGAACTACCAGCTGCAAAAAGTCAAGGGCATGGACGAGCCCGTGCCCGAAGACATCCTGCGCGAAATCAACCGCAGTGTCTGGACTATTGGCTACACCGGCCAAAGCCCCGAGCGCCTGAAGGCGCACATGAAGAACATGCATGTCTTCGACGTCAAGACCCTCAAGGCCAAGGGCGGCAAGGACAAGGAAACCGGCTACGACTTCGAGGGTGATTATTTTGGTCTGCCCTGGCCCTGCTACGGCACACCCGCCCTCAAGCACCCGGGCTCTCCCAATCTGTACGACACCTCCAAGCATGTGATGGAGGGGGGCGGGAACTTCCGCGCCAACTTTGGTGTCGAGCGCAATGGCAAAAGCCTGCTGGCCGAAGATGGCTCGCACTCGCTGGGGGCCGACATCACCACGGGCTACCCCGAATTCGACCATGTGCTCTTGAAAAAGCTCGGTTGGTGGGATGAGCTCAGCGACGAAGAAAAGAAAGCCGCCGAGGGCAAGAACTGGAAGACCGACCCCACGGGAGCCATCATCCGCGTGGCCATGAAAAACCACGGCTGCCATCCCTTTGGCAATGCCAAGGCGCGTGCCGTGGTCTGGAATTTCCCCGACGCCATTCCCCAGCACCGGGAACCGATTTATGGCACCCGCCCCGATCTGATTGCCAAGTACCCCACGCACGACGACAAGAAGGCTTTCTGGCGCCTGCCCACGCTCTACAAGAGCCTGCAGGACAAGAACGTGGCCGACAAGGTCCACGAGAAATTCCCGCTCATCATGAGCTCGGGGCGCCTGGTCGAGTACGAGGGCGGAGGCGAGGAAACCCGTTCCAACCCTTGGCTGGCCGAGCTGCAGCAGGAGGCGTTTGTCGAAATCCATCCCAAGACCGCCGCCGACCGCGGCATCCGCAATGGCGAACGCGTCTGGCTCAGCACCCCCACGGGCGCCCGGCTGAATGTGCAGGCCCTGGTGACCGAGCGGGTCGGGCCGGACACGGTCTGGATGCCTTTCCACTTCTCGGGCCGCTGGCAGGGGGCCGACATGCTGGCCTACTACCCCACCGGCGCGGCGCCCATCGTGCGCGGCGAAGCCGTGAACACCGGCACCACTTATGGTTACGACAGCGTGACCATGATGCAAGAAACCAAAACCACGATCTGTAACGTGGAGCGTGCTTGAAGAACCTGGCCCCCTGCGCCTGACCCTGGGCGCAGGGCGCAGCCCCCTGAGGGGCGCGCCATGCGCCCCGGGACGGCCCGGGGGCACCCCCTATTTCGCTGATTGGAGACAGCAATGGCACGAATGAAATTCATCTGCGATGCAGAGCGCTGCATTGAATGCAACGGCTGCGTGACCGCCTGCAAGAACGAGCACGAAGTGCCCTGGGGCGTGAACCGCCGCCGGGTGGTCACGCTCAACGACGGCGTTCCTGGCGAAAAATCCATTTCGGTGGCCTGTATGCACTGCAGCGATGCACCCTGCATGGCGGTCTGCCCCGTCAATTGTTTCTACCGCACCGACGAGGGCGTGGTCCTGCACGACAAGGATGTGTGCATCGGCTGCGGCTACTGCAGCTATGCCTGTCCGTTTGGAGCCCCCCAGTTTCCGGCGCAAGGCACGTTTGGCGTGCGCGGCAAGATGGACAAATGCACCTTCTGCGCCGGCGGCCCCGAGACCCATGGCAGCCAGGCCGAGTTCGAGAAGTACGGCCGCAACCGCCTGGCCGAAGGCAAGCTGCCTGCCTGCGCCGAAATGTGCTCCACCAAGGCCTTGCTCGCGGGCGATGGCGATGTGGTGGCCGATATTTTTCGCAACCGTGTGGTGCAGCGCGGCAAGGGCGCGGAAGTCTGGGGCTGGGGCACGGCCTACGGGGCCCGCCAGGCGGGCCAGCCCCCCGTCGAAGGAGTCAAGCCATGACGCATACGGTGTTTCGGGCCAGTCTGCTGGCCCTGGCGGCCCTGGCAAGCCTGTCGGCCTGCTCGGAAAAACCGCAAACCCTGGGCGGCGCCCGGCAGGATGCGCCGGCCCAGGCCGGCACCGGCAGCCAATTCACCCAGCCCGGCTGGAAGGCTGGCGACAAGACCAGCTGGGAGCAGCAGCTCAAAACACGCCAGCAGTACGGTCAGAACGAATACAGCCGCACACAGCGGTGAAGCGAGGCCTGCCATGAAACACTTGTTGTGTGCCTTGTGGGTGGTGCTGGGCACCCTGGCCCCGGCCTGGGCGCAGGCCCCGGCGGCGCCCGCGCCCGTCGCCCTGCAAGCCCCGGGGGGCGTGCAGGGGCAAAGCATTTTCGAGGTCCGGCCCGAGGCCAGTGCCGACCCCGGCTACGCCACCCAGACCAACGGCGAGCGCGCCAAGGTCCAGCCGGGCAACAATGCGCCGATGTGGCGGCAGGTGGGCCAGGGCGTGGCGGGCTACAGCAGCCTGCCGGTGACCCAGGCGCCGGAAGCCGGGGTGCTGGTGCAGCCCACGGTGCAATACCCCGGATCGCGCGTGACCAATGCGGGCGATGCGTGGCGCCAGGTGCGCAACCAGTGGATTCTTCCCTACGGGGGGTCTCTGCTCCTGATCGTGGCCGCCGCCCTGGCCTTGTTCTACTGGCGCAAGGGCATGATCCTGCTGCACGGGGCCCCCACCGGCCGCCAGATCGAGCGCTTCACCCCGCTGGAGCGCGCAGCCCACTGGACCAATGCCATCGCTTTTGTGGCGCTGGCGCTGTCGGGCCTGGTCATGGCCTTTGGCAAGTTTTTCCTGCTGCCTTTCCTGGGCAGCGCGCTGTTTGGCTGGCTGACCTACGCCCTCAAGAACGTGCACAACTTTGCCGGCCCCCTGTTTGCCGTTTCCTTGCTGATCGTGTTCATCACCTTCCTCAAGGACAACCTGCCGCGCAAGGAAGACTGGCTGTGGATGGTCAAGGGCGGCGGCTTGCTGTCGTCCGAGGAAGTGCCCTCGCACCGCTTCAACGCCGGTGAAAAAGTCGTTTTCTGGGGCGGCGTGCTGGGTTTGGGCCTGATCGTGGTGGCCTCCGGGCTGGTGCTCGACAAGCTGATTCCTGGCCTGGCCTATGTCCGGGGCACCATGCAGGTCGCCCATATGGTGCATGCCGTGGCCACCTTGCTGATGGTGGTCATGTTCATGGGCCATATCTACATGGGCACCATCGGCATGCAAGGCGCCTACCAGGCCATGAAGACCGGCTATGTCGATGAAACCTGGGCCCAGGAGCACCATGCGCTCTGGTACGAAGACATCCAGGCGGGCAAGATTCCCGCGCAGCGCAGCACCGCAGGCTCCGGCCCGGCGCACCGCCAACCCGCCCAAGTGTGAGGACGCCATGCAAACCCGCCCCTTTTTGACCTGGCCCTCGCTGGCCGCCGCCCTGGGCACGGCCCTTGTGGGCACGATGGCCTTTGCCAAATTGCCCGCCCCGGGCCCCGAAGCCCAGGCCAAGACCGCCGAGGCCGCCGCCAAGGCGGCCCATGCCGGCAAGGTGGATGGCTACCAGCTTTGCCTGGCGCAAGACAAGGTGGCGGCCCAGTACCGCAAGGCCACCCCCCAGGCCAAGCCGGCCGGGGCCACCGCTGCCTGCACCGACCCCGGGCCCTTCGTCTACACCCCACCCGCAGCCCCGGCGGCCGCAGCGCCCCTGCCGGCCCCTGCGGGCGCGCCGGCCACGCCAGCGGCCCCCCCTGCCAAGCCTTGAGCGGCTGGCTGCTGCGCTGGCCCTGCGTACGCGCAGTGCGTGGTGCAGGGCGGCCTTGTCGTAAGCTGGGCGCATGACGATCCTTGCTGCCCCTTTTTCGCCGTCCGGACGGCCCCGCCTGACCCAGGCCCGGGCGCCCTTGACCCACCGCGTCGAGGCCCTGAACGAGCGCGGCGAGCGCGAATCCGTGCAGATGCCGGCCGAGCGCCCCTTGACGGTCTATGTCGATCGGCGGGAGCTGGTGACCCTCATGACCCTCGGGGCCCACCCCGAGTGGCTGGTGCTGGGCTACCTGCGCAACCAGCGCCTGGTGGATGCCCCGCAGGACATCGAATCCATCACCGTGGACTGGGACGTGAACGCCGCCGCCGTGCGCACCCGCAGCGGCATCGAGCGCATCGAAGAGCGCACGGCCAGCAAGGTGGTGACCACCGGCTGTGGGCAGGGCAGCGTGTTTGGCGGCTTGATGGAGGCGGTCGAGGGGCTCCAGCTGCCCCCGGCACAGCTGACGCAGGCCCAACTCTACGGCATCGTCAACGCCATCCGCCTGCAGGAGTCCACCTACAAGTCGGCCGGTTCGGTGCACGGCTGCGCCCTGTTCCGTGGCGAGGAGCTGCTGCTGTTCGTCGAAGACGTGGGCCGCCACAACGCCATCGACACCCTGGCTGGCTGGATGTGGATGCAGCCCCAGGCCATGGACGGGGGCGACAAGGTGTTCTACACCACTGGCCGCCTGACCAGCGAGATGGTCATCAAATCGGCGCAGATGGGCGTGCCCATCGTGGTCTCGCGCAGCGGCATGACGCAAATGGGCCATGCCGTAGCCCAGCAGCTGGGCTTGTGTGCCATCGGCCGGGCCATGAACCGCCGTTTTCTTTGTTACAGCGGCGCCGAGCGCCTGGTGCTGCAACCCGAGCTGGCCACCCTGCTGCCGGGGGCGCCGGCGCCTTCGGGAGGCCTGGGTCAGGCGTCGGTTCAGCAATGAAAACAGCATCAAGAGCCCGTCGATACTGCACTATATGCTCTTGAATTCATAGCATTTTCCCGAAGGGCCTGGGCGCTGGCCCGTCGATCGCGGGCGCCTGCAGGCACCCCGGCCGGGCCGGGCCTGCGCACGCAGCGCCCGCTCCCAGGCTTCGCCTTCGCGTTCATGCTGGATTTGAAAATGGAATAAGGTCTCGCCCCATGAATCTGTCTTTTTTCCGATTGGGCTGGCGCACTTTGGTGCGGGACCTGCGTGCTGGCGAGTTGCGCCTGCTGATCGTGGCGGTGACCCTGGCGGTGGCGGCCCTGAGTTCGGTGGGCTTCTTTGCCGATCGCCTGCAGGGCGGTCTGCAGCGCGATGCCCGGCAATTGCTGGGCGGCGACGTGGTGGTGGCCAGCGACAACCCTGCGCCCCAGGCTTTTCTCGACCGGGCCGAGGCGCTGGGTTTGCAGAGCGTGGGCACCCTGGGGTTTCCGACCATGGCCCGCGCCAGCGAGGCCCAGGGCGGGGCCTCCCGCCTGGTGGCGCTCAAAAGCGTGGCGCCCGGCTACCCCTTGCGCGGCCATCTGCAGGTCGCCCTGGCGCCCGACGCCCCGGGCCAGGCAACGCGGGACATCCCGGCGCCGGGCGAGGTCTGGGTCGATGCCCCGCTGCTCGAAGCGCTCAACCTGTCCGTGGGCGATCCCCTGCTGCTGGGCGACGCCCGCTTGCGCATTGCCCGCATCCTCCGGGCCGAGCCCGACCGGGGCGCGGGTTTTCTGAGCTTTGCCCCGCGCGCCATGCTGAACCAGGCCGACCTGGCCGCTACCGGGCTGGTGCAGCCCGCCAGCCGCATCACCTACCGTTTTGCCGTGGCTGGCCCTGAGCGCGCGGTCAAGGCCTACAGCGACTGGGCGCAGGCCGAGGCCCAAAAACCCCAGGTGCATGGCCTGCGGGTCGAATCGCTCGAAACCGGCCGCCCTGAAATGCGCCAGACCCTGGACCGGGCCGAGAAATTCCTGCGCCTGGTCGCCTTGCTGGCCGCCCTGCTGTCGGCCGTGGCCGTGGCGCTGGCGGCGCGCGGTTTTGCCGCCGACCACCTCGATGCCTCGGCCCTGTTGCGGGTGCTGGGCCAGAGCCAAAGGACGATTGCCGGCAGCTACACCGTCGAGTTCACGCTGATCGGGCTGGGGGCCAGCGCCCTGGGCCTGCTGATCGGCTTTGGCGTGCACCATGGCTTTGTTTTCTTGCTGTCGGGCCTGGTCGAAGCCGCGCTGCCGGCGCCCAGCCTGTGGCCGGTGGCCCTGGGGCTGGGCATGGGCCTGACGCTGATGGTGGCGTTTGGCCTGCCGCCCGTGCTGCAACTGGCCCAGGTGCCGCCGCTGCGGGTGATCCGGCGTGACCTGGGCGGGCTCAAGCCGGCCTCGGGGGCCGTGCTGGGCCTGGGGGTGGCGGGCTTTGCGGCGCTGCTGCTGGTCGTCAGCCGGGATTGGCAGCTGGGCCTGATCGCCGTGGGCGGCTTTGGCGGTGCCGCGCTGCTGTTTGCCGGTCTGAGCTGGCTGGCCGTGAAGCTGCTGCGCCGCGTGGTCAACGAGGCCTCGGCGCCGCGCTGGCTGGTGCTGGCGACCCGGCAGATCTCGGCCCGCCCGGTCTATGCCGTGGTGCAGGTCAGCAGCCTGGCCGTGGGCTTGCTGGCGCTGGTGCTGCTGGTGCTCTTGCGCACCGACCTGATCGCCAGCTGGCGCCAGGCCACGCCGCCCGATGCGCCCAACCGCTTCGTCATCAACGTCATGCCCGACCAGGCCGACGCGTTTCAGCACACCCTGCAAGCCAGCGGCGTGGCGAAGTACGACTGGTACCCCATGGTCCGTGGCCGCCTGCTGGCGGTGAATGGCCGGGCCGTTGGTCCCGACCAGTACACCGACGACCGGGCCAAGCGCCTGGTCGACCGCGAATTCAACCTCTCCCACGCCGCCCAGCAGCCGCTCCACAACCGGGTGGTGGCGGGCCGCTGGACCCCCGGCGAGCCGGACGCCATCAGCGTCGAAGAAGGCATTGCCCAGACCCTGGGCCTGCAACTGGGCGACCGGCTGCAGTTCGACATCGCGGGCGTGCAAAAAGACGCGCGCATCACCAGCCTGCGCAAGGTGGACTGGGGTTCGATGCGGGCCAATTTCTTCGTGATGTACCCGGTCGACCAGCTCCCGGATGTGGCGGTGACCTACCTGGCCGCGTACCGGGCCCCTGACAAGGCCGGCTTCGACAACGCCCTGGTGCGGCAGTTTCCCAACATCACCAACGTAGACATGGGCCACACCCTGGCCCAGGTGCAGCGGGTGCTCGACCAGGTGGTCCGGGCGGTGGAGTTTTTGTTCGCCTTCACGCTGGCGGCCGGCCTGGTGGTGCTGTTTGCCGCCGTCACGGCCACCCGCGAAGAGCGCGCGCGTGAATTTGCCATCATGCGTGCCCTCGGTGCCCGCGCCAGCCTGCTGCGCCAGGTGCAGCGGGCCGAGCTGGCGGGCGTGGGCTTGCTGGCGGGTTTTTTGTCCAGCACCGTGGCGGTGGCCGTGGGCTGGGCGCTGGCGCGCTATGTGTTCGACTTTGCCTGGACCGCCTCGCTGTGGGTGCCTTTGCTCGGGGCCTTGGCCGGGGCCTTGCTGGCCCTGGCGGCGGGCTGGTGGGGCCTGCGCGACGTGCTGCGCCGCCCGGTGGTCGAAACCCTGCGCCGCTCCGCCGAGTGACGGGCGGCTTTTTGCTATTATTTAGATAGCTTTAAGCGCTTTCTCCTTGTGCCCTGCAGCCACTTTTGACCTATGAATGCTGAATCTTCCCCTGCCACCGCCACCCCGTTCGACGCGATCGGCGGCGAGCCCCGCGTGCAAGCCCTGGTCGATCGTTTCTACGACCTGATGGACCTGGAGCCCGCTTACGCCGCTTTACGCGCCTCCCATGGCAGCACGCTCGACGAAGCGCGCCAGAAGCTGTTCTGGTTCCTGTGTGGCTGGCTGGGCGGGCCCGACCACTACATCCGCCGTTTTGGCCACCCGCGCCTGCGCGCGCGCCACATGCCTTTTGCGATCGGCATTCTGGAGCGCGACCAGTGGGTGGCCTGCATGGACCAGGCCATGGGCGAAACCGGCGTGCCCGAAGCCCTGCGGGCCCGCCTGCGCGAGAGCTTCCTGGGAACCGCCGACTGGATGCGCAACCAGGGCGGCTGAGCTGAGGGTAGCTGAATGCTCCTGATTCAATAGCTACAAAGGCAATGCGGATAAGCCACAGAGGCTGTTTTGGTGGTGGATTAGGGTCGAGGCCCTGCCTCCGCCTCCGCTTCAGCCGCGCTCGCGCAGCGCCCGTTCGATCCGGTGGCGGGCCACCGTGGTCTTGGGCACCTTGAAGGGGAACCAGCTGCGCACGTCTTCTTCGAGCCCGATGCCGTGCATGAAGTTGTAGATGGCTTTCTTGAGCGCCACGCCCAGGGCGTCGTGGTCCACGCCGGTGGGGTCATGGAAGCCGATGTCGTTCTTGGCAAAGCTCACCGGGGGCAGCGGCTCCAGCATGACCCCGTATTCCTCGGGGTGCTGGCCCACGGGCGAATGCACGGTGCAGGCAAAGCGATGGAAAAAACCGCTCTGGATGCAGCCGTGCGCGAACAGCTGGCGCACGTATTCGAGCGCATCCACCGTGTCCTGCACCGTCTGGGTCGGAAAGCCGTACATCAGGTAGGCATGGACCAGGATGCCGGCTTCGGAAAACGCCTTGGTCACCCGCGCCACCTGGTCCACCGAGACGCCCTTCTTCATCAGGTTCAGCAGCCGGTCGGAGGCCACTTCCAGCCCGCCCGAGACGGCAATGCAGCCGCTGTCGGCCAGCAGCTCGCAGAGTTCTGGGCTGAAGGATTTTTCGAAGCGGATATTGCCCCACCACGAGATGCCCGCCTGGCGCGCGATCAGCTCAGTGGCCAGGGCCTTGAGCGACTTGGGCGGCGCGGCTTCATCGACGAAGTGGAAGCCGGTCTGGCCGGTCTCCTGCACGATCTGGGCGATGCGGTCGGCCAGCACGGTGGCCGAAGCGCCCTCGTAGCGGCTGATGTAGTCGAGGCTGACGTCGCAGAAGCTGCATTTCTTCCAGTAGCAGCCGTGCGCCACGGTGAGCTTGTTCCAGCGCCCGTCGCTCCACAGCCGGTGCATGGGGTTGAGCATGTCCAGCAGCGACAGGTAGCGGTCCAGGGGCAGGCCGTCCCAGGTGGGGGTGCCCACCTCGGCAAAGGGGATGTCGGCCTCGTGCAGGTTCAGGAAGCGGACCTGGCCGCTGTCGGCGTCGCGCACGAAGGTGCGCACCAGGCGCTGGCGGCCCCGTTGGCCCTGCAGGTGCTCCAGCAGCGCCAGCAGCGGGCGTTCGCCGGCGTCCAGGGTGACGTAGTCGAAATAGTCGAACACCCGGGGCTCGGTCAGATCGCGCAGCTCGGTGTTGACAAAGCCGCCCCCCAGCACCGTGACGATCTGCGGGTGCCGGGCCTTGAGGGTTTGTGCGATGCGGAACGCCGCGTACACCGCGCCGGGAAACGGCACCGAGATCAGCACCACCGAGGGCGCATGGCGCTCCACAGCCGACAGGGTCAGGGCGTGCAGCGTGTCGTCCACCAGGTTCGGCGCGGCAGCCAGGGCCTGGGCCAGCGGCTCGAAGGTGGCCTGGCTGCCGGCCAGGGACTCGGCATAGCGCACGAATTCGAAGCGCGCATCGACCGCATCGCGCAGCACATCGGCCAGGTCGTTCAGGTACAGCGTGGCCAGGTGCTTGGCCTTGTCGTGCAGGCCCAGGGCGCCAAAGGCCCAGCCCAGCGGGTCGCCGCCCTCGTCATCGACATAGACATCGAGCGTGGCAAAGCGCGGCCCTTCGGGCAGGAAATGCCGGCCCACGATGCGGTGCGCCAGCGTGCTGTCCCGCCCTTGCAGGAAGGCGATGGTGGGCGCAATGGTGGCCAGGTAGCGGTCTTGTTGCGCCACGAAACTCTGCACGGCCGGGCTGTGCTGCCGCGCCGGGAGGGCCTGGATGTGCTGCGCGACCTCTTTCAGCCCTTCGGGCGAGAGCAGGCGCAGCACCAGCGCCAGCGCCAGGTCTTCCTGCACCGCCGTGAGGCCGCGCGAGCGCAGAAAGCCGGTGAGGTAGGCGGTGGACGGGTAGGGCGTGTTGAGCTGCGTCATCGGGGGGATGACGGACAGGACGCGAAGGGGCAGGGCGGTCATGGTGTCGGGCGGGGCGAGGGGCCGCCAGCGGCGGGCGGGGGCTGATTATCGGTGCCGTGGCCGGTGCGGGGGGCGTGCGCGCGCGGGTTCAGTGCTTGCGGGCCGAGCGCAGCAAGACCACCAGGGCGCCGGCGCCGCCCTCGTCGCCCCGCGCCTGCACAAAGGCCAGCACCTCGTTTTTTTGCACCAGCCAGCTGTGCACGCGGCCCTTGAGGACCGGGCTTTTGCCGGGCGAACCCAGGCCTTTGCCGTGCACCACGCGCACGCAGCGGATGCCTTGCTTGCGGGCCTCCCGGATGAAGGCGCCCAGGGCTTCGCGCGCTTCGTCGGTGCGCAGGCCGTGCAGGTCGAGCTGGCGCTGCAGCGTCCATTCCCCGCGCCGCAGCCGGCGGGTCACGTCGATGCCCACGCCGGGCCGCCGAAAACTCAGGGCGTCGTCGGTGTCGAGCAGGGAGCTGACGTCGAAGTCGTCGCTGATGGATTCGAGCAGCACCCGTTGCTCGTCCAGCTGGTGCTGCACGGCAATGGGCGGGGGCGGGTCGGGCAGCAGGTGGACGGCGTTGCGCTGGGGCAGGCGGGTGACCGGCCCCACGGCCAGCTCGAACAGGTGGCGGGCGCGGTGCGCACGCTCCTGGGCTTCGCGCCGGGCCTGTTCGCGGGCCAGGGCCTGGGCCCGCTCCTGGGCCAGGTGTTTCTGGATCCGTTTCAGGTCCTGCAGCGAATGCACCGTGAGGGCTGCGCTGGCAGACGCGGGGGGCGCAGAGGCGGTCCGGCCGCTCATACCAGCCCCTGTTCGGCCATCGACAGCGCGGCGCCCGGGGCCACGATCACATGGTCGAGCACCCGCACATCGATCAGGGCCAGCGTGGTCTTGAGGGTGTGCGTGAGCGCTTCGTCGGCGCGGCTGGGCTGCACGCTGCCGCTGGGGTGGTTGTGGGCCAGCACCACGGCGCTGGCCTGGTGGTGCAGGGCGCGCAGCAGCACTTCGCGTGGGTAGACGCTGGTCTGCGTGAGCGTGCCGCGGAACATTTCTTCGAGCGCCAGCAGGCGGTGCTGGCTGTCCAGGAACAGCACGGCAAACACCTCGTGGCCCTTGTAGGCCAGGTGCAGTTGCAGGTAGTGCTTGACGGCTTCGGGGGACTCGAACACCTCGCCTTCCTGCAGCTGCTGGGCCAGTGCGCGGCGCGCCAGTTCGAGCACGGCCACCAGTTCGGCCCGCTTGGCCGGCCCCAGGCCCTTGATGCGGCGCAGATCGTCGGCGCGGGTGTGCAGCAGGCCGCCGATGCCGCCAAAGCCCCCGCTCATCTGGCCGGTGCGGGGGTCTTGTGTGGGCGGATCGAGCAGTTCTTGCGCCATCTGCAGCACGCCCTTGCCGGCGATGCCCGTGCGCAGCAGCAGGGCGAGCAATTCGGCGTCGGAGAGCGCCGCAGGACCGCGGGCCAGCAGTTTTTCGCGTGGCTGGGCGTCGGGGGGCAAGTCTTTGAGGGGCATGGCAGGAGAGGCGAGAGGGCGTGCCAAGTCGGGCTTGCGTGGGGAGATCCCCGGTTTTCTACAATGGCGGCCAGTTTATCGGGACTTTCATGACCTCACCTTCTACCCCCCTTCCCACCGTTCAGCCGGGCTCCTTCCTGACCCTGCACTACCGCCTGGCCGGCCCGGCGGGGGATTTGATCAACACCTTCAACGACAAACCCGCCACCTTGTCCCTGGGCACGGGCGAGTTGTCGCCCGCCATGGAGCAGTGCCTGCTGGGCCTGGTCGAGGGCACCCGCGCCACCTTTGCGTTGGCCGCTGGCGAGGCGTTTGGCGAGCGCAATGCCGACATGCAGCAATGGGTGGCGCGCAAGCTGCTCAATGAGCTGGGCGACCCCCATGAGCAGTATGTGGCCGGTGATGTGGTGCAGTTTCCCACCCCCGACGCCCAGGGCACCTATGCCGGGACCGTGCTGCAGGTGCGCGAGGATGGGGCGGTGCTGTTCGACTTCAGCCACCCCCTGGCTGGCCAGCCCGTGACCTTCGAAGTGCTGGTGATTGGCGTGCTATGAACGCCCCGCATGAAATCCTGCTCGCCGAGCCGCGCGGCTTTTGTGCAGGCGTGGACCGGGCCATCGAGATCGTCGAGCGCGCCCTCCAGAAATTTGGCCGCCCGATCTATGTGCGCCACGAAATCGTGCACAACACCTATGTGGTGAACGACCTCAAGGACAAAGGCGCCATCTTCATCGAAGACCTGGCCGATGTGCCGCCCGGCGCCACGCTGATCTTCAGTGCGCACGGCGTGAGCAAGGCGGTGCAGGCCGAAGCGGCCGCGCGCGGCTTCCATGTGTTCGATGCCACCTGCCCGCTGGTGACCAAGGTGCATGTCGAAGTCGCCAAGCTGGCCAAAGAGGGCTATGAGTTCATCATGATCGGCCACAAGGGCCATCCCGAAGTGGAGGGCACCATGGGCCAGCTCGACGCGGGCATCCATCTGGTCGAGGATGTGGCCGACGTGGCGCGCGTGCAGCCCCGCCAGACCGCCAAGCTCGCGGTGGTCACCCAGACCACCCTGAGCGTGGACGACGCGGCGGGCATCACGGCGGCGGTGCGCGCGCGCTTTCCGTCGGTGCGCGAGCCCAAGCAGCAAGATATCTGCTATGCCACGCAGAACCGCCAGGACGCCGTCAAGGTGCTGAGCCCGCAGGTGGATCTGGTGATCGTGGTGGGCAGCCCCACCAGCTCCAACAGCAACCGCCTGCGCGAGTTGGCCGCCAAGCTGGGCACCACGGCCTATATGGTGGACAGCGCCGAGGAATTGCGCCCGGAGTGGTTCGAGGGCCTGGCCCGTGTCGGCCTCACGGCGGGGGCCTCGGCCCCCGAGATCCTGGTGCGCCAGGTGATCGACCGCATCAAGGACCTGGGCGCCGTGTCGGTGCGCACCATGGCGGGCATCGAAGAATCGGTGAAGTTTCCGCTGCCCAAGGGGCTCAAGATCGATGCCGCCACCGGCCTGGAAATCGCCGAGCGCACCCCGGAAACCGGTCCGGCCGGGCATTGAGCACGTCCCAGCTGTTGAAGGTCAGCGTGCGGATGCTCATCTATTGATAGCTATCAGCGTCCGTTGAATAAGCCGTAGAGCCGCTTTTTGCTGAATTTTCAGAGCGACTCCGCCGAGCCGATCCACAGGTCCAGCGGGGGCTCGGCGGCCACGGCCCGCAGGATGTCGCTGCGCGAGACAAAGCCTTGCAAGGTGCCGACCTCGTCCGTCACTGGCAGGCCGGTCAGGCCGGTGTCCAGCAGCACGGCGGCCACCCGGCGCAAGTCGGTGTCGGCGGCCACCGCCGGCGCGGGGCTCAGCATCACGTCGCCCACGGTCCGCAGGCCCATGGGCGGCGCGGACAGGGCCCCTTCGGGCGCGGGCAGCAGGTCGGCGGGCGCCATGTCCACCCACAGCAGCATGCCGATCACGCGCCCCAGCGCATTCACCACGGGCACTTCGGCCACCTGGTGTTCGGCCAGTTTGTGCCAGGCCACATTGACCTGGGTGTCGGGCGCCACGGTGATCACCCCGGTGGTCATCACATCCTTGACCTGGGTCAGCGGCAGGCGCACCGGGCGCGGGCCTTGCTCGGTCTGGGCATAGGCAGCGATGGCCTCGTGCTCGCGCAGGTGGGCCGGCCCGGTGCTGCGCAGCGTGGGGAGCTGCGGGGCTGCGGCGCCGGGCGCCTCCTGCACGCGCGGACGCAGGGCCTGGATGCGCTGGACCCGTGGCACCAGCCCGACCTGCCCCAGTTTTTCGGGGCCACCCCGCAAGACCTGCCCCGCAGGGCCGAAAACAAAAAACATGCTGCCTCCTGATGGCCCCCTGCGTCGCAGGGCCTGTTGCTATGGTATCGGCACGTTGTGGCGCCCGGTGCAGCGCGGCCCTGCTGGCGGCCCCTCTAAAATCCGGCCATGCTTGACATCCTTCTTCTCCGCAAAGACCTCGCTTCGGCCATCGCGCGCCTGGAGACCCGTAAAAAGCCCCAGGCCTTCCTGAACGTCGAGGCGTTCCAGGCCCTGGAATCCGAGCGCAAGACGCTGCAGACCCGCACGGAAGAGCTGCAATCCCAACGCAACCAGCTCTCCAAGCAGATCGGCATGCTGATGGGCAAGGGCGACAAGGACGGCGCCGAGGCCGCCAAGGCCCAGGTGGCGGCGTCCAAGGTGGAGCTGGAGCAATCCGCCGCCCGCCTGGAGCAGATCCAGGCCGAGCTGCTGGCCATGCTGGTGGCCGTGCCCAACCTGCCGCACGCCAGCGTGCCGGTGGGCAGCGATGAGTCCGGCAATGTGGAAGTGCGCCGCTGGAGTCCTGGCGACCAAGGCCCGCGCCATTTCGATTTCGAGGTGAAAGACCATGTGGACGTAGGCACCCCCCTGGGACTGGACTTCGACATGGGCGTCAAGCTCTCGGGCTCGCGTTTCACGGTCATGAAGGGGGGCATCGCTCGCCTGCACCGGGCCCTGAGCCAGTTCATGCTCGATGTGCAGACCAGCGAGCACGGCTACACCGAGTGCTATGTGCCTTATGCCGTGAATGCCGATTCGCTCAAGGGCACCGGCCAGCTGCCCAAGTTCGAGGGCGACCTCTTCGCGGCCAAGAAGGGCGGCCAGGACGGCGAGCCCGTGCCCGACAACGCCGCGCTCTACCTCATCCCCACCAGCGAAGTGCCTCTGACCAACTTCGTGCGCGATGTGGTGCTGGCCGAGTCCGAGCTGCCCATCAAGCTCACGGCGCACACCCCTTGCTTTCGCTCCGAGGCCGGCAGCTATGGCCGCGACACGCGCGGCATGATCCGCCAGCACCAGTTCGACAAGGTCGAGATGGTGCAGATCGCACACCCCGACAAGAGTGACGAAGCCCTGGAAGAAATGACCGGCCACGCCGAAGCCGTGCTGCAGAAGCTGGGCCTGCCTTACCGCGTGATGAGCCTGTGCACGGGGGATATGGGCTTTGGCGCCGCCAAGACCTACGACCTGGAAGTGTGGCTGCCCGCACAGAACACCTACCGCGAGATCAGCTCGGTCAGCAACTGCGAGGCCTTCCAGGCCCGCCGCCTGCAGGCGCGCTTCAAGAACGCCCAGGGCAAAAACGAGCTGGTGCACACCCTCAATGGCTCGGGCCTGGCCGTGGGCCGCACCCTGGTGGCCGTGCTGGAGAACTACCAGCAGGCCGACGGCAGCGTCACCGTGCCCGAAGCCCTGCGGCCTTATATGGGCGGCCAAACTCACTTGCAGCCCTGACATCGCGTTCAAAGTCCTGCTAGAATCGCAGGCTTCGACACACAGGAGAGGTGGCAGAGTGGTCGAATGTACCTGACTCGAAATCAGGCGTGGTAGCAATATCACCGTGGGTTCGAATCCCACCCTCTCCGCCAGTATTCAAAAAGCCTTGCTGCTATGAAAATAGAAGCAAGGCTTTTCTGGTTTCTGGCCTTGTGCCGCCATGCATTCGCCTGGGTGCCAGGGGCCCGCCAACACGGCATGCGGGTCCCGGTGCCCGCAGTGGGGCCTGGGGCGGGGCGCACTCCGCTGTTTTTGCCGGCGCCCCCCGCTGGCTGGGGGCCTATTCCAGGCTGATATTGGCGTTGGTGATCAGCTGTTGGTACTGGCTGGACTTGGTCTCGGCGTTCTTCAGGATCTCTTCGGCGGACCAGTTCAGGGTTTCGAACGCGAAGGTGTTGAAGCGTTCGCGCACTTCGGGGTCGGCCAACACTTTGAGCACGTCCGCATGGATCTTGGTGCGCACGGCCGCAGGAACGCCCTTGGGCGTGACCAGCACGACAAACGAGTTCACATCCATCCCGGCGGGGCCCCCGGCTTCGGCCACGGTGGGCACCTCGGGCAATTGGGGAATGCGCTGGGCCCGGGCGACGGCCAGATACCGGATCTTGCCCGCCTTGTACACGCCCTGGCTCGATGGGATGCTGGCAAAGCTCCAGGGCACATCGCCGTTGGCCACCGAGGTGAAAAGCTGGCTGACTTCTTTGTAGGGCACATGGGTCATCTTGGCGCCGCTGAGCATTTCGAGCCATTCGCCGCCCAGGTGGCCCGGGCTACCAACCCCCCAGGAGCCGTAACTGACGCTGTTCGGGCTGGCTTTGGCCGCCGCAATGAGGTCGCCGACGTTCTTCCAGGGCGACTGGGCCGAGACCGCGATCATGAAGGGCGTGCGGAACAGCGGCGCGACCGGGTCGAAGGTCTTGAGCGTCTCGAAACGGCGGTTTTTATACAGGTGGGGCAAGGCCGAGAGGTGTTCGCTGTCGAGCTGCAGCAGCGTGTAGCCATCGCTGGTGCCGCGGCGGGCGGCTTCGATGGCAATGAAGCCGCCGCCCCCGGGGCGGTTGTCCACGGTCACGGTCTGCTTCCACTGCAGGGACAGTTTGTTGGCCACCAGGCGCAGCACGGCGTCGGGGCCGCTGCCCACGGCAAAGGCGGTGACCAGGGTGACCGGCTTGGTCGGAAAGTCGCTGGCGGTTTGCGCGCTGGCGCTGCCGAATGTGGCGCTCAGGGCGGTGCCCAGTGCAGCCGCCAGCAGGCGGCGGCGGACGGGGGCGGGTGACGCAAAGGGGTTCATGGGGTGTCTCCTCGGGGGCTCGCGGACAAGGGATGGTGGGGGGAGCACCGCCCCGTGGGCCCGCCCCCTCGATCGGGGGGCTCTCAGGCCGTGGGCGGTGTGGTGGGCTTCAGCCGGCGTCGGGCTGGGCGGCGGGAGCCGCCTTGCGGAAGGCGTCGATCTGGGCGCAGGCGGTGTCGATGGCCAGGATGCGTGGCCAGCGGCCCAGGTCCACCTTGAAGCGGCGCGCGCTTTCCACCTGGGGCACCAGGTACACGTCGGCCACGGTCGGGGCGTCGCCAAAGCTGAAGCCGGCCTGGCGCCGTGGGTCGGCGGCCAGCAAGGCTTCGTAGGCGTCGAATCCCGCGCTGATCCAGGTGCTGCACCACGCGTTGATCGTGTCCTCGTTGGCCCCGAACTGTTTGCGCAGGGTTTCCAGGATGCGGCGGTTGTTGATGGGGTGGATGTCGCAGCCCACGATGGCGGCCAGGGCCCGCACATGGGCGCGGTCTTCGGGGCTGGCCGGGAGCAGGGCGGGGGTCGGGTATTTTTCCTCGAGCCACTCGATGATGGCTGGCGACTGGATCAGGGTGTGCGTGCCCGTGTCGAGCGCTGGCACCAGCTGCTGCGGGTTGATGGCCTGGAAGGCGGCCTTGAGGTGCTCTTCGGTGCGCAGGTCCACGGCCACATAGTCGGTGTCCAGGCCCTTGAGGTTCAGGGCGATGCGCAGGCGGTGCGAGGTGCCGCTGCGGAAGAAGTTGTAGAGCTTCATGGCGGTGCGTCCTTATTCTGCAGGGCCCACGTGCAACAGGACTTCGCCCACGCCTTCGACCTGGCCGGTGATCTCGTCGCCTGGCACCACGGCGCCCACGCCTTCGGGGGTGCCGGTGTAGATCAGGTCGCCAGGCTGCAGGTGGTAGTAGAGCGACAGGTCGGCAATGATTTCGCGGATGTTCCAGATCAGCTTGTCCAGGTTGGATTGCTGTTGGGTCACGCCGTTGACGGCCAGCTGGATGCCGCCCTGGTCCAGCACCACGCCGGCCATGGGCACGACTTCGCTGCACACCGCCGATTGCTCGACATCCTTGCCCAGATCCCAGGGACGGCCTTTTTCGCGGGCGACCAGTTGCAGGTCGCGGCGGGTCATGTCCAGGCCTGTGGCGTAGCCGTAGATGTGTTCGTGGGCCTGGGCTTCAGGGATGCGGAAGCCGGCCTTGCCGATCACCAGCACCAGTTCCATCTCGAAGTGGTAGTTCTGGGTTTCGGGCGGGTAAGGCACGGTGGCGCCGGATTCGACCAGGGCCTGGGGGGATTTGGTGAAATAGAACGCCCGTTCGGCGGCCTTGTCCACGGGGCGGCCCATCTCGATGGCATGGGCGTGGTAGTTGCGCCCGACGCAAAAAATGCGGTTCACAGGCAGGCGTTCGGTCTTGCCGCGCACGGGCAGGGAGGGCGCAGCGGGCGGGGTCCAGAGGTAGGAGGTCATGGGGTCCTTGCAGAAAAAAAGGGAAAAAACAGGGTTCAGCCGCGCTCTTCGTACACGCCGAGCTTGCGGTGCAGGGGCGATTCGTCTGCAATGAACAGGAAGGCTGGTTCGGAGGACGAGCGGTTGTGCAGCGTGACTGCGGTGTAGCCCGGGGCACAGCAGGTGTCGGCCTCGGCCAGGGTGAAGGACTGGGCTGGCACCTGCACTTCGGTGCCCCCTTCGATCTGGTGGAAGACGATGGCGGGCGAGCGTGCCGGCAGTCGCAGCGTCTGGCCGGGGCGCAGCATCAGGGCGTAGAAGCCCAGGATGTTCTCCGCATCTTCACCGGTTTCCGGGTTGACGTAGGTGATCTGCACGGCCTCCAGGTCCGGGCGGTCGGCGGCCAGCGATTCGAGGGCGGCGCGCGCATCGGCCCAGGGGTAGCGCAGCATGGGGTAGCGGGCGCCGCTGCGGCCAAATACCGGCGTCGGCACCACGCCGCCGCGGCGGTAGGCCCGATCGCCCTGGCCGGGTTTGGTGGCTTGGCGGTCGCCATTGAGGTGGTAGCTGGCCTCCATGTAATAGACCAGGGGCAGGTCCAGTACATCCAGCCAGATCACCGGCTGGTCGCCTTCGTGGCCGTGTTCATGCCACAGGCCGGTGGGGGTCAATATCAGGTCGCCGCGTGCCATCGGGCATTTTTCGCCATCGACCGTGGTCCAGGCGCCGTCGCCTTCGACCACCATGCGCACGGCATTGGGTGTGTGGCGGTGCGATGGCGCCCATTCCCCGGGCAGCAGCAACTGCATGCCCAGGTACATCGCGGCACTGGCCTGCATTTTTTCCAGGCCATGCCCCGGGTTGGCCAGCACCAGCACGCGGCGCTCGGCTTTTTCGATGGGAGTGAGTTCACCGGCCTTGAGCAGCAGGGGCTTGATGGACTGGTAGGGCCAGTGGGTGGCCTGGGTCTGGCGCGCGGGGATGTGCGGGGGCAGAACCCCGCGCAAACTGGGCCACAGGGGCACCAGATTGTGGCTTTGGAGTTCGTCGCGGTAATCCTGCGGCAGGTCTTCGAGTCGTCCGAGTTCGAGCATGGGGGTTTCCTTGGGGGTCAGTGGTCGGCGAGGCAGTTGCTGACATTCCAGCCATACAGCCATTCAATGGCATCGTAAAAACGCGCCGGGGAACGGCCTTTCCAGAGTTCGTTCCGGATCAGGCGCTCCATGCCTTTGGCGTGGTAAAGGCGGCCCATTTCGCGGCCGGAGAGCACGATACGGCCCGTGCGCGTGGCGCGCGAGCGTTGGTAGAGGTCGAGCGCCGGTTCCCAGGCGTTGTGGTGGACCCGCAGGGCTTCTCCCAGTGTCACGGCGTCTTCCAGGGCCATGCACCCGCCCTGGGCCATGTACTGCGTGGTGGGGTGGGCTGCATCGCCCAGCAGCGTGACGCGGCCATAAGTCCATTGGGCAATCGGCTCCCGGTCTGCCGTGGCCCAGCGCTTCCAGCTCTTGGGCAGATCGATCAGCTGGCGCGCCTGCGGGCAGATACCCTGGAAATAGCTTTCCACTTCTTCTTTGCTGCCCTCGGTGACGCCCCAGGCTTCCTGCTGGCGGCTGTGGAAGGTCACGACCACGTTGTATTGCTCGCCCCCGCGCAGGGGGTAGTGCACCAGGTGGCAGTGCGGACCGGCCCAGAGGCTGGCGGCGTTCCAGCGCAGGTCTTCGGGAAAGTCCTGCTTGTCCACGACGGCGCGGTAGACCACATGGCCCGTCACGCGGGCTGGATCGCCCACATACTGCTCCCGGACCACGGATTTCACCCCGTCCGCGGCAATCAGCACCGAGCCCCGCCAGGCCTTGCCCTGTGCGTCGTAGGCCGTGACGCCGCGGGCGTCTTGCTCGACGCGCACGATGCGTGTGCGGGTGATGAACTCCACCCGGCCGGTTTCTTGTGCGCCTTCGAGCAAGGCGTTGTGCACATCCACGCGGTGGATCACGGCATAGGGATTGCCGAAGCGCTCACGGAAGGCTTCGTCGGTGGGGATTTTGCCGATCTGGCTGCTGTCGATGGCGTCGTGCATGACCATGTAGTCGGTGAACACGGCGCGGCTGCGGGCCTTGTCACCGATGCCCAGCGCGTCGAAGGCGTGAAAGGCGTTGGGGCCCAGCTGGATGCCGGCGCCGATCTCGCCGATCTGCGGGGCCTGTTCGAACACCTGGACGTGAAAGCCCTGGCGCACCAGCGCCAGGGCCGCCGCCAGGCCACCAATGCCGCCACCGGCCACTAAAACGGGTTCTGACGAACAGACAGAAGAGGTCATGACAAGGTCCTGTGCCGCGTGGGATGAAGAGGAGGTATTTGAATGGTATGCATATGATAAGTATGCTTACTAAATTGTCGGTTTTAGAATGCAGCCCTTGTATCCGTGAAAACCCTTGGCCTGCACCATGACCCTTCCTGCCACTGTCCTTGAGAATCAGCCTGGTTTTTACATTCGACGTCTGCAGCAGATTGCCGTGGCGGTTTTTATTGAGGAAACGAAGGCGCTGGGGGTGACGCCTGTGCAATACGCCGCATTGGCCGCACTGCACCAGCAAGCGGATGTGGACCAGCGCACGCTGGCCCGCCGCATTGGTTTTGATGCGTCCACCATCGGCAGCGTGATCGATCGGCTGGAAGCCCGCGGACTCATGCAGCGCAACGCCAGCCCAACCGACCGGCGGGTGCGTTTGCTCACCCTGACCCCCGCCGGGGTGGACCTGGTCGCCGCCATCGAGCCCGCTATGCTCCGGGCCCAGGAGCGCATGCTGGAGCCCTTGCCTCCCCCGGAGCGGGCACAGTTCATGGAGATGCTGCGCAAGCTGGTGGATGCGAATAACGCCCTGAGCCGGGCGCCCAGCGAGGGTTGCCTACCGGTGGAGGCCTTGCCCTTCTCTTCTGCCGAAGAAACGCCGTAGCCCCGCCAGCCGCGCGAAGTGGCCGCCGTTCACCCCGGGCCTGTGCGGTGGGCCATGGCTTCACCCAGCCGGATGCCTTTGGCCGGGGCCCATTCGGGGTTGAACTGCAGCGGGCCTTCTGGAAACAGCATGACCACCGTGGAGCCGAGCAGAAAGCGGCCCATTTCGTCGCCTTGCTGCAGCTCCACCTGTCCCTCGGGGTAGTCCCAGCGGCGCAACTGGCCGGTGCGTGGGGGGTTCACCAGACCATGCCAGACCGTGGCCATGCTGCCCACAATCGTCGCTCCAACCAGCACCAGGACGAAAGGGCCGTGCGCCGATTCAAACACGCAGACCACCCGCTCGTTGCGCGCGAACAAGCCGGGTACGCCCCGGGCGGTTGCGGGGTTCACCGAGAACAGCTCGCCTGGCACATGCACCATCCGGGTCAATCGACCCGCACAAGGCATGTGGATGCGGTGGTAGTCGCGGGGGCTCAGGTACAGCGTGGCAAAAGAGCCGTTCTGAAAACGCGCTGCCAGGGCGCTGTCGCCGCCCACCAGGGCGGTGGTGGAGTAGCGGTGCCCTTTGGCTTGAAAGATCTGGTCTTGGTCGATCGGACCGAATTGGCTGATGGCCCCATCCACAGGGCAGATCAGATCGGCAGCGGCCAGCGGGCGTGCCCCCGCCTGGAGCGCCCGGGAGAAAAAGGCATTGAACGTCGGATAGCGGGCCACGTCGGGCTCCGCCGCTTCTGCCATATGGACGCCGTAGCGCGCCACAAATTGGCGGATCACGAAGGTGGTCAGCCTGCCGCAGTGGGCCGAGGCAAAGTGGCCTGCCAAGGTGGTGAGGGCTTGCTTGGGCAATATCTGCTGCAGCAGAACGGACAGTCGATCAGGCACGGCGTGTATTCCCAGAGGCAAAGCGGGCGATTTTATCGATCGTTGGCGGGGGCTTTTCGGGCCTGGGGGGCATGGCACGTCTGCGCCGGTGTCCGCACGGTGCCATCGGGTAGTGTGTTTTTATCAAATTGAGCATCTTTGAAATGATAAAATGACACCATGACGCTTGCTTTGGACTCTTTGTCTTCTTTGCCCTCCGATTGCAGCACACGCGATGTGGCCCAGGTGTTGGGCTTGGCGGTGCGTTCTGTGCAGCTCATGGTGGACCGGGGCGAGTTGGATGCCTGGAAAACGCCGGGTGGACATCGCCGCATCGCGCGCGCCTCGGTCGAGCGCTGGCTGGCGCAGCGCGAAGGCCGCACCGGGGGCGCCTTGGGCGCTGCTCCGGCTGCCGTCCCATCCCCGTCCCCGCCTGCCAGCGGTCTGCCGTCCTCCCGGCGCAGGGTTCTGTTGATCGAGGATTCGGCGCATTTCCAGCGCCTGGTTCGTCTGCTGGTGGCCCAGAATTTCCCGGAGATTGACCTGCATGTCGTGGACAACGGGATTGCCGGCTTGGCCATGGCGGGGCAGTTGCAGCCCGATGTCCTGATCGTCGATATTTTGTTGCCGGGCATCGATGGCGTGACCTTGATTGCCAGCTTGCGATCGCATCCGCAGTTCAGTGCCAGCCGCTTGATCGTGGCCACGGCCCTGGATGAAGCCCAGCGACGGCCCTACGACCTGGCACTGGCGGGGGTGCCTGTGGTGCACAAGCCGCGCCTGGTCCAGGATCTGCCGGTCCTTCTGGCCCAGGCCTTGGCGGCCCAGGGGGGCTGAGATTGGCATGGGAGGTTTCATTTCTATCACTTTTGCGGTGTAGAATAAACACGCTGTTTGGGGTTCATCACTTGAAAAGCGGGCATGTCAAGGCATGACGGGCCACTCCAGGGCGTTCATGGGGTAGCGCAGTTGTCAGGGCTCGGTGACACTTGACATACTGCACAGCATTCCACAAAACACTGAAGGGTTATTTCGATGCGTACCAACCTGCCTGTGAGCCAGCGCGAATTTGCGTTTCCGGAAAACGAAACCCTGGTGTCGGTCACCGATCTCAAAGGGCGCATCACGTACTGCAACCCGGCCTTCATCCATGTCAGCGGCTTCTCCAGCGAAGAGCTGCTGGGACAGCCGCACAACCTGGTCCGCCATCCCGATATGCCCGAAGAAGCGTTCCGGGACATGTGGCAGACCATCGAGGCGGGCTTGCCCTGGACGGGATTGGTGAAGAATCGCCGCAAAAATGGTGACCACTACTGGGTGCAGGCCAACGCCACTCCCATGATGGATGGCAGCCAGATCACCGGTTTTTTGTCGGTGCGCACGGTGCCCAGCCGGGACCAGGTGCAGGCGGCAGAGCGTCTCTATGCCACGATGCAGGAGGAAGCCCAGCGGGGAAGCCGGGTGCATGTCCTGCGTGCGGGGGCGGTGGTTCGCAACGATGTACTGGGGCGTTTCCAGCGCCTGTTCTCTCCCTCGACACCCACCCGGCTGGCGATGGTCCAGGTGGGCGCGGTGGCTGTGCCCTCGGCCGTCGCGCTGGGCGGGGTGGGGTGGCCTGTGACCGCCGTCGTGGCTTTGCTGGCGGCAGGGCTGTCGGTCTTTGTGACCCGGGCCTTGGCGATCAAGCCTTTGGTGAACCTGGTCGCCGATGCCAACAGCCTGGCGTCGGGCGATCTGTCCCACACGGTGACCACCGGTGCGGGCGGGGCGGTGGGCCAGCTCCAGCAAGCGCTGAACCAGCTCAGTGTCAATTTGCGCACCGTGGTGCATGACGTTCGCCAGGAGGTCAGCAACCTGGAAGTGGCGGTGCAGGAGATCGCTGCGGGCAACCACGATCTGTCTTCCCGGACCGAAGCCCAGGCCAGCAGCCTGGAGCAGACCGCGGCGTCCATGGAGCAAATCAATGGCACGGTACAGAACAGTGCCTTGTCTGCCAACCAGGGCGCCCAGATGGCCCACCAGACATCGGCCATCACGCGCCGCAGCAATGAAGCGGTACAGGCCGTCGCACAGACGATGGAAGGCATTTCCGATTCTTCCCGCCGCATCGAAGACATCATTCGCCTGATTGAAGGCGTGGCCTTCCAGACCAATATCCTGGCTCTGAACGCCGCCGTGGAAGCGGCCCGTGCTGGCGAAGCCGGGCGTGGATTTGCCGTGGTGGCCTCCGAGGTGCGCTCGCTGGCCCAGCGGGCGGCCGATGCCGCCAAGGAAATCAAGGGTTTGATCGCCGAGTCTGGCGAGCGTGTGAATTCCGGCAAGCTGACCACCGAAGAGGCGCGGGTCCGGATGAACGAAGTGCTCGACTCCGTCAGCAAGGTCGGCATGGTGCTGGATGAGCTCAGCTCTGCGGCGTCCGAGCAGAAAATCGGGATGTCCCAGATCAATGAGGCGGTGGCCCACATGGACTCGATCACCCAGCAGAACGCGGCCATGGTCGAAGAGTTGGCGGCTGCCGCCCAGTCTTTGCATGGTCAGGTGCAGGGCGTCAACAACTCGATGCGCCTGTTCCGACTCGCCCGGGGAGAGACTTCGCTGTCCCAGCTGGATGCCGTGGCCTTGCGCCGTGACAACAAGGCGGCACTGGGCGAGTAACAGGCGCACTCACCCTGCCCGCCGTGTGTTTCGGCACGCACGGCGGACATGAAAAAGGCGGACCCCGGGTCCGCCTTGGTGTTTCAGAGGCCGCTGTTCAGTGGCTTGGCAATCCGTGCCTCTGCCTCATGCGGCGTTTTCACGGCTTTCGCGCAACTGCGCCAGGGCGTCGGCCACCGCTTGTGGGCTCACCTCTGCCGGGAGGGACAGCCGTCCGTCGCCCAGGGTTTCCAGGAAACTGGTGCCTTGCTGCTGCAGTTGGGCAATCCGTTGTCCTGCCTCCTTGGGCGCGTCAAAGCCGGTACTTTGCAGCAGCAGCTGGCCCTCGGCCGACATGAACTTGAAGTAGAACTTGCCATCGGACTCGCGGTATTGCTTGAAAGAAGGCAGGGCTACCTTGCTCGCTTTGGCCGCCTTTTTCTCCGAAGTCTGCACCAGGCTGCGCAAGCCCACGGCCGAGCGCAGTTCCCGGATGAACGGTGTGGCCAGGGCGCGTGCCCTGTCGGCGCCCGCCAGCAGGATTTGCTCGATACGGGCAGGGTGTTGGATCAGGTCTTCGTACTGATCGCGCATCGGGGCCACGACCTGGTCGATGCGCTCGAACAAGAGCTGTTTCGCATCGCCCCAGGCAATGCCATCGGCGTAGGCTTTGCGCAGCCCCTCGGTTTCCTCGGGGGTGGCAAAGGCCTGGTAGATCTGGAACAGGGCCGAGCCTTCCACGTCCTTGGGCTCGCCGGGCGCCCGCGAGTCGGTCAGGATGCCGCCGATGAGCTTGCGCAGCGATTCACGCGCACTGAACAGCGGGATCGTGTTGTCGTAGCTCTTGCTCATCTTGCGGCCATCCAGGCCGGGCAAGGTGGCCACATGGTCGTCGATGGCGGCCTCTGGCAGCACAAAATGCTCACCGTAGAGGTGGTTGAAGCTGGCCGCCATGTCGCGCGCCATTTCAATGTGCTGGATCTGGTCCCGCCCCACAGGCACCTGGTGGGCCTTGAACATCAGAATGTCGGCGCCCATCAGCACGGGGTACATGAACAGGCCGGCCGTCACGCCCTCGTCAGTATCACGGCCTGCCGCGGCGTTTTTGTCGCCAGCGGCCTTGTAGGCATGGGCCCGGTTCAGCAGGCCCTTGCCCGTGACGCAGGTCAGCAGCCAGGTCAGTTCGGGAATTTCCGGAATATCGGATTGGCGGTAGAAAGTGACGCGCTCCGGGTCCAGGCCCGCAGCCAGCCAGCTGGCCGCGATTTCCAGGGTGGAGCGCTGGATGCGCACCGGGTCTTCGCACTTGATGAGGGCGTGGTAGTCGGCCAGAAAATAAAAGCTTTCCACGCCGGCAGTGCGGCTGGCCGTGACGGAAGGGCGTATCGAGCCGACAAAGTTGCCCAGATGGGGCGTGCCCGTGGTGGTGATGCCAGTAAGAAAGCGCGTGGTGCTCATGGGAACGAAATCAACAGAAAGGAACAGAAAACGGAGCCGCCGGCTGGCTCAGCGCAGCAGGGCCGTCAGGGGGGTGAGCAGCAGCTTGATGGTGCTGTAGCCCAGCGACATCAGGGGGCGCAGCCACAGGGAGCCCACCAGCCCGGCAATCACCAGCCCCATCACGATGAAAAATCCCCAGGGCTCGATGCGTGCGACCCATTGCGCCTGCTTCCAGGGCAGCAGGCCGACCAGAATGCGTCCGCCGTCCATGGGCGGGATCGGGAACAGGTTGAAGGCCCACATCACCAGATTGACCAGCACCCCGGCGCGCGCCATTTCCAGGAAGAAGCGCTCGTGAACACCGCCCGCCACCAGCAGCACCAGCAGCACCGCCCAGGCCACGGCCTGGATGAAGTTGGAGGCGGGCCCTGCCAGCGCCACCCACACCATGTCGCGCTTGGGGTTGCGCAGATGGCCAAAGTTCACCGGAACCGGCTTGGCGTAGCCGAACAGAAAAGCCCCCGAGGTCGCGAAATACAGCAGCAACGGCATCAGGATGGTGCCGACAGGGTCGATGTGCTTGAGCGGGTTGAGGGTGATGCGCCCGAGCATGTAGGCCGTGTTGTCGCCAAAGTAGCGCGCGGCGTAGCCATGGGCCGCCTCGTGCACCGTGATGGCAAACAGCACAGGCAGGGCGTAGATCAGAACGGTTTGGATGAGGTTGGAGATGTCCACCCGGCGATTGTCTCAGACCCCGGGAGATGGGGCTGGGCGGCGTTTGGATGTGCAGGCGGAGTCGGTGTTTACACCTATTGGACCCCGCCCCCCTGGATTTTTAAGATGTACGTACATCAGAACATCCAGCGCATGAGCAAGAAACAACAAATCACCGATGTGATCCGCAACGATCTCTTGCGAGAGGTCTATCCCAAGGGCACGGCTTTGCCGGGCGAGCTGGCGTTTGCCGATGCCTATGGCGTCAGCCGGCATACCGTGCGTGCAGCCCTTGAGCAGCTCAAGAAAGAGGGACTGCTGTACACACGGCATGGGGTGGGAAGTTTCATGCGCGATGGCTGTGAAGAACCCCAATACACCCAGTCCTTTACCTCCACCGATGACCTGCTCATGCACACCGGGGACACGGCCTTCCAGATCGTTTCCTGCCAGGAGCAGGTCCTCAGGCTCTCGGACGAAAACCTGAAGATCGGTTTGCGCCGTGGCGAAAAATGGCTGGCCGTGACCGTGGAACGCTCTTCCAAAACCAGCCAGCGGCCGATTTCACGGGCCACGGTGTACGCGCGCCCGGTCTATTTCGCGGAAGTGGCGCAATTTGCCCAGGGCCAGCACCCGTTGTTCAAGCTGATTGAGCGCAAGAACGGCCCGACGCTCGAGATCGAGCAGCACATTGCCGCCCGGGCCGCCTCTCCGGCCGAGTCGGCCTATTTTTCGATTCGCAAGCACCGTCCGATTCTGGAAATCACGCGGGTCTATTACGGCCAGGACCGTACGCCTTATGAAATCACGGTCACCGCCTACAACGCGGAGACCTTCCGCTATGTGAGCACCATCCAACCCACCGCATCAAAAACGATGCAAGGAGACATTCATGGTTGATTCCGGTCCGGTTTCGCGGCGCGATTTCGTCGCGCTGGGGGTGGCCTGGACACTGGCGCCAGGGGCGCAGTCTGCGGTGCCCGCCAGTTTCCCCAAGTCTCTCAAAATCATCGTGCCCTATTCGGCAGGAGGCGGCACCGACATCATTGCGCGCCATCTGGCCGACAAGCTGCGTGCGGCCACTGGGCTGTCCGTGCTGGTGGACAACAAGCCGGGGGCCAATGGCGTGATCGGGACCGACCTTGCGGCCAAGTCTCCCCCTGATGGCAGCACCATCGTGCTGGTGGTCAACACCCACCTGCTCAATCCGCTGCTCATGAGCAAGCTGCCCTACGACACCTTCAAGGATTTCATGGGCGTCACGCAGGTGGCGGTGTCCCCGCTGGTGGTCGTGACCAGCGTCAAGAACGAGGGGGCGACGGCCAGAGACTTCGCGGCCAAGGCGCGTGCGGCCAAACTCCCTTACTCCTACGGCAGTTCCGAGAACATGACCCGCCTTGTCGGCAGCATGTTCGTCAAGGCCATGGACATCGATGCGGTGCACATCCCCTACAAGGGGGGAGGGCCGCTCATGACCGACGTGGCGGCAGGCACGACGACGATCGGGGTGACCAGCGTGCTTTCGGCCAAGCAGCTGATCGACGGCGGACGCCTCAAGGCCCTGGCCATCACGGGCACCGAACGCTCCAAGATCCTGCCCCACACGCCGACGATGAAGGAGATGGGCTTCGACACCTTCGACAAGATCACCACCTCCTACAGCCTCTACGCCCCCGCCGCCACGCCCGCCGAGACCCTGGCGGCACTGCAGACCATGGTCACAGAGGTGGTCAACGGTCCGGAGATGGTGCAGATCCTGGCGGCCCAGGCGGCCCTGCCGCTGGGCAACTCGGTGGCCGACTTCAACCGGCAGATCAAGACCGATTTCGAGTTCTGGAAAAAGCTCGCCATTGAAAACAACCTGGAAAAGGACTGAGCCGTGACCGCCTTCACCACCCAGTCGGGCTGGAATGCCGCCGACATCGCCCACGACACCTCCTGGGTTCTGCGCTTCGATGGCCCCGATATCCAGGACCTGCTCGACGCATCGCGCCAGGCGGGAGCGCGCAGCACCGATCTTTTTGAACTCACGCGCAAGGATTTCGATTTTTCCCCCCGCCTGCGCGCCAAGATCGCCCAGGCCGCCGAGGAAGTCAACCACCGCAGTGGCATGGTGCTGTTCAAGGGGGTGCCTGTGGACCGCCTGGATCTGTCCACCATCACCCTGCTTTACTGGGGCCTGGGCCTGCACCTGGGCGTGCCGCGCCCGCAGGGCAAGCTCAGCCAGTTCATCTCCGATGTGCGTGACGCAGGGGGAACGTACCGCAGCACCCAGGGGCGCGGCTACAACACCAAGGCCAAGCTCGATTTCCATGCGGACGGCAGCGATCTTGTCGGTCTGATCTGCATCAAGCAGGCCAGGGAGGGGGGCGATTCCATGGTGACCAGCTCGATTCGGGCCTTGCAGGTCATGCAGGCAGAGCGTCCCGATCTGGCCGAGCGCTTGTTTGATGACTATGTGTTCAGCCGCCAGGGCGAGCAGGCCCCGGACGAAACGCCGTACTACCGCGCCAGCATCTTCGGCGAGAAGCAGGGCCAGCTGTTTTGCCGGCATATCCGCAACCACATCAACTCGGCGCAAAAGACCTTTGATGACATCCCGTGCCTCACCCCCGCGCAAAACGAGGCCCTGGACTACTTCGATGAAGTGCTCACGCGACCGGCGTTGATGTACTGCATGCGCCTGGAGAAAGGCGACATCCAGCTGCTCAACAACCATGCCGTGCTGCATTCGCGCACCGAATACGTGGATTTCGAGGACCCGGCCGAAAAGCGCCATCTGCTGCGCCTGTGGCTGGCGTCCTATGACGGCCCGGCGCTGCCCGACAGCTGGAAGGCCGCCTACAAGAGCGTCGCCCCGCGTTCCGTGCGCGGTGGCTTCAAAGGCACCCAGATCACCGAGCAGGCGCGCCAGTTCGTGCACCGCCTGGCCCATGAAACCGCGATGGAACTCCCCACATGACTCCCCAGCCCCCCAAGATCCTGCGCCAGCTCCTCGCCGAGGACACGCTCTGCTGCCTGCCCGGCATTTACGACTTCATCTCGCTCAAGATCGCCGAGTCGATGGATTTCGACGCGCTCTACATGACCGGCTACGGCACGGTCGCGTCGCACCTGGGCCTGCCCGATGCGGGCCTGGCCACCTACAGCGACATGCTCAACCGTGTGCAGGGTTTTTGCGCCGCCTCGCGCAAGCCCATCGTCTGCGACGGCGACACCGGCTACGGCGGCCTGCTCAATGTGGCGCACACCGTGCGCGGTTACGAAAAAGCCGGGGCAGCAGCCATCCAGCTCGAAGACCAGGAGGTGCCCAAGAAGTGCGGGCATACACCGGGGCGGCGCGTCATTCCTTGTGAAGACATGGTGGCCAAGGTGCGTGTGGCTGCGCAAAGCCGCGCGTCCCAGAAGGACGGCATGCTCCTCATTGCCCGCACCGACGCCCGCACCGCCCTGGGCCTGGACGAGGCCCTGCGCCGCGCCGAGGCCTACCTGAAGGCCGGAGCCGACATCCTGTTTATCGAGTCACCCGAGTCCGAAGAGGAGCTCTACACCATCGGGCAGACTTTCCGAGGGGTGCCGCTGCTGGTGAACAACGTCGAGGGCGGTAAAACCCCGATCTTGCCGCCCCGGCAATTGCAAGCCATGGGCTTCAAGCTGTCGATCTACCCGGCACTGGGCTTTCTGGCGGCGGGGCATGCGCTGCGGGCCGCCTATGGCTCCTTGCTGCACAGCGGGGATGCCAGCCACACCAGCGCCACGCCGCTGGAGGATTTTCAGGCGTTCAGCCAGCTCATGGGTTTCCAGGCCGTGTGGGACTTCGAGAAAGAGCAGGCCCGTCTGGCGCAGGCGGTCTGAGCCGGGGCTGTGCGAGGGTCAGGTGGGGTGTTGCAGGCCCAGCGTCTGCAGGCTGCCGCGGCCGGCGCGCACCACTTCGGGCTCGCCGCCGGCGCCCATGGGCGTGAGGTCGATCACCGTGGTGGGTTCGTGGGGGCAGGCACCGGCATCCACGATGGCATCGAGCAGCTTTTCATAGCGTTCGCGGATCTCCTGGGGGTCGTTCAGGGGCTCGGTTTCTCCGGCGGGGATCAAGGTGGTGGCCAGCAGGGGGGCGCCGTGCAGGTCCAGCAGAAGCTGCAGGCCTTTGCGGTCCGGCACCCGCAGGCCGATGGTTTTGCGCGAGGGGTGGCTCACCCGGCGGGGCACTTCCTTGGTCGCTTCCAGGATGAAGGTGTAGGGCCCGGGCGTCCCCAGCTTCAGCAGCCGGTACTGCCGGTTGTCCACGCGGGCGTAGTTGGCCAGTTCGGACAGGTCTTTGCACAGCAGCGTCAGGTGGTGTTTTTCATCGACCTGGCGGATGCGGCGCAGGCGGTCGACGGCCTCTTTGTCGTCCAGATGGCAGACCAGGGCGTAGCTGGAGTCCGTGGGCACGGCCAGGATGCCGCCCTTTTGCAGCAGGGTGGCGGCCTGCTTGAGCAGCCGGGGCTGGGGGTTGTCGGGGTGGACTTCGAAGTACTGGGCCATGGCGCAAGCAGACAGCAGGGGGTCAGGGGGCGGGGCGCACGCGCTCGGCGAGCTTTTCCCAGACGGGGGTCAGGGCGCCCGACAGGAGCGGCAGCGCGCCCAGGTCGGTGTGCGATTCGTCGGGGCTGTGGAAGTCGCTCCCCCGCGAAGCCGCCAGCCCGAACTCCTGGGCCATGGCGCCGTAGGTGACGAATTCGGCAGCGCTGTGGCTGCCCGTCACCACTTCCACGCCCTGTCCGCCGTGTTCCTTGAATTCCGAGAACAGTGCGAATTCCTCGTTGGTGCTGAGGCGGTAGCGGGCCGGATGGGCCATCACGGCCATGCCGCCGGCTTCGGTGATCCAGCGCACCGCATCCCCCAGGGCGGCCCAGCGGTGCGGCACAAAGCCGGGTTTGCCTTCGGTCAGGAAGCGGCGGAAGACCTCGGAGGTGTCTTTGCAGACCCGGGTTTCCACCAGAAAACGGGCAAAGTGGGTGCGCGAGATCAGCTCGGGGTTGCCCACGAACTGCAGCGCGCCTTCGTAGGCGCCGGGGATGCCCACCTGGGCGAGCTGCGCGGCCATTTCCTGGGCGCGTTCGCTGCGGCCGCCGCGTGTGGCCGCCAGGCCGCGTGCCAGTGGGGCGTTGTCAGGGTCGAAGCCCAGGCCGACGATGTGCACGGTGGTCCCGGCAAAGGTCACCGAGATTTCGGTGCCCGTGAGGTAGGCCAGTCCCTGGGCGGCGGCCGCGGCCGCGGCGCGGTGCTGGCCGCTGATTTCGTCGTGGTCGGTCAAGGACCACAGCTCGACCCCATTGGCTTTGGCGCGTGCTGCCAGGGCTTCGGGCGTGAGCGTGCCATCGGACACCACGGAGTGGCAATGCAGGTCGGCGTTGAGGTAGGTGGTCACGGTTTCATTCTACGGTTTCGGTCGGATCGGGCGGGGGGCTTGCCGGGGGGCCGCCTTACACCTGGGCCCCTTCGACCAGGAACTGCACCTTGCGTTCCCCTTTCCATTCGTTGACATCCAGGCGAAAGGCCAGCAGCACGGTCGAGGGCAGGGGGTCGGTGTGGCCGAACCAGATGCCGTCCACGGGCTGGCCCTGGTGCATGAGCTTGAGGGACAGGTGGTTCTTGCCCTCGCCCACCAGGCGCTGGCTCAGCACCTGCACCTCTTCGCTGAAGGTGGGCGGGGCAAAGCCCTGGCCCCAGACCTCGCGGTGCAGGGTGTCCACCAGGTCCGCGCGGCGGTACTCGGGGGCCAGCGGGCCGTCGGTGTCGAGCCGGCGGGTCAGGGTGGCGGCATCGAGCCCTTCCTGGGCCACCTGGGCCAGGGCCTGCTCGAAGGTGCCGAGCTGCGCGGCATCCACCGTGCAGCCCGCCGCCATCGAATGGCCGCCAAAGCGCAGCAGCACCCCGGGGTGGCGCTTGGCGACCAGGTCGAGCGCATCGCGCAGGTGAAAACCCGGAATCGAGCGGCCCGAGCCCTTGAGTTCATGCCCTTTGCCGGGGGCGCTGCTGGCCGCAAACACAAAGGTCGGCCGGTGCAGCTTGTCCTTGATGCGCGAGGCGACGATGCCCACCACGCCTTCGTGGAAGTCGGGGTCGAAGACGGTGATGGCGGGGGGCGGGTCTTCGCCCTCGTCGAACAGGCTTTCGGCCATCCGCAGGGCCTGGTCGCGCATGCCGCCTTCGATCTCGCGGCGTTCGCGGTTGATGCCGTCCAGCGCGGCCGCCAGTTCGGCGGCACGGCCGGCCTCTTCGGTCAGCAGGCATTCGATGCCCAGCGTCATGTCCGCCAGGCGCCCGGCGGCGTTGATGCGCGGCCCCAGGGCAAAGCCGAAATCAAAGGTGGTGGCCTGCGCCGCCTTGCGCCCTGCGGCGGTGAACAGGGCGGCCATGCCTGCGGGCAGGCTGCCCGCGCGGATGCGCTTGAGGCCCTGCGCCACGAGGCGGCGGTTGTTGGCATCGAGTTTGACCACATCGGCCACCGTGCCCAGCGCCACCAGGGGCAGCAGGGCGTCGAGCTTGGGCTGTGGGGCCAGATCGAAGCGCCCGCGCGCGCGCAACTCCGAGCGCAGCGCCAGCAGCACGTAGAACATCACGCCCACGCCAGCGATGGCTTTGCTCTCGAAGCCGCAACCGGGCTGGTTGGGGTTGACGATGGCATCGGCCTCGGGCAGTTGCTCGGCGGGCAGGTGGTGGTCGGTCACCAGCACCTGCAGCCCCAGGGCCCGGGCCTCGGCCACGCCCTCGATGCTGGCGATGCCGTTGTCCACGGTGATCAGCACATCGGCGCCCCGTGCCTGGACGCGGCGGGCGATGGCGGGGGTGAGGCCGTAGCCGTCGACCACGCGGTCGGGCACCAGGTAGTCCACCTGCTGCGCGCCCAGCAGGCGCAGGCCGCGCACGCCCACGGCGCAGGCGGTGGCGCCATCGCAGTCGTAGTCGGCCACGATGCACAGGCGCAGATGGCGTTCCATGGCATCGGCCAGCAGCCGGGCGGCGGTGTCGATGCCCTTCATGCCGGGCGGCGGCAGCAGCCGGGCCAGGCCATCGTCCAGCTCGTCTGTGCCGCACACGCCGCGCGCGGCATACAGGCGCGCCAGCAGGGGGTGAACGCCGGCCTGCTCCAGCGCCCAGACCGCGCGGGGGGGGATGTCTCTTACTTTGATTTTCATAGCACGTTGTGCAGGCTGGTAAAGCGCTGGGGCCGTAAAAAGCCTTGAATCCTCTGCCGCAGGCTGCGCGGTGCGCTGTGCCAGCTCAGGGCGCTGCGTTCGCCGCACAGCGTCAGCCGGGCACTGCCGCCGCGCGCCACATGGGCGTGCATCTGGGCCAGGGGGCCGGCGTCCAGGGCCTGCCAGGCGCGGGCCCAGCCCGGCCAGTCTGCGCGCAGGGCGGCGTCGCGCAGGGTCTGGGGCTGGGTCGGGACGGGCAGGGCCATGGCGCGCGCCGCGTCGGGCAGGCGGCCGGCGCCGTGGACCCAGAAGGCGTTGACCGGCGCCAGCCCCTGGGCGGCACGCGCATCGTTGAACGGGTGGGTGTAGAGCAGCATCTGCATCTCGCTGTGCAGGCGCTGCAAGGTCTGGGCGGCGCGCACGGCCTGGGGTGAGAGGCCGGGCGCCCGGCCCGCCTGCTGCATCCAGGCGCGCACGTCCTGCCCCTGCACGCGCTCCAGCGAGGGCGTGGCCACCTCGGCCAGCAGCGTGCCCTGGGCCAGCCAGCGCGTGGGCTGGTCGTAGGCCAGGGTGATGCCGTCTTCGGCAAACCAGGGGCCCACGATGTCCAGCAGCGCACGCGAGGCGTCTTCATCCAGGCCCAGGGCCTGCGGGTCGGCCAGGGTGATGTGGTCGGTGCCCACCTGCCAGTGGCAGGGGGTGACAAAAGCCCAGGCTTCGGCGCCCAGGGCCTGCCCTTGCTGCTGCACCTGCCAGGCGGCCCAGGGCGTGCGCCCGGGGGTCTCGGGCAGGCCCAGGGCGCGTGCCAGGGCCCGTTCGTGGGGCATGTCGGGGCTGTCTTCGTCCAGGGAGAGGGAGGCTTCTGCTGCGGGTTGCAGCCGGGCCAGCAGCCCGTCGAGGTGGGGCAGGGCCAGGCCCTGCAGGGCGTGCTGGCCGCCTTCGGAGCGGCAGACGGCGTAGGGAACAAGCAGATGGAGCGGGTCGGACATGGGGCGCTATTGTCCCGGATGGCCGCCGTTCTGCCCGCAACGTGAACGGGCGCTTAAATCGCCGCCCCCGCGATGTCGTCCGGCCCCTCGTCCAGGCGGGCCAGCGCGGCCAGCAGCTCGCCCTCGGTGCGGTACAGGCGCAGCAAGGGCCCCGAGGGCAGGGCGTTGGCGCGGCGCAGCGCGGTTTCCACGGGCAGCTTCAGGCCGCTGATGTGCAGGGTGATGTGCTGCATCTGCAGCTGCGCACACAGTTTCACCACCACCTCGACCCCGGTGGCATCGATGCGGTTGATGGGCTGGGCAAACAGGCACAGATGGCGCGTGTCCGGGTGCTGGGCAAGGTGCTCGACGATGGCGCGCTCGAAGCTGCTGGCCGCGGCAAAGTCGAGCGCCGCATCCATGCGCAGCGCCAGCAGCTGCGGCGCCAGCGGCGGCAGGTGCCACAGGTGGCGGTCGCGCAGGCTGCCGTCGGGGTGCTGGCCGACCTCGATGATGCGCGGGTGCAGGCGCTGGTACAGGAAATGGCTCAGCGCCATCAACACCCCGGCCAGCACGCCCCAGTACAGGCGCGGCGCCGCCCACAGCGTGACGACAAAGGTGGTGCCGGCAATCGCCGCCTCGACCCGTGAAATGCGCCACAGCCGCACGAAGGCCTGCGGCTGGATCAGCCCCACCACGGCCGCCACCACAATGGCCGACAGCACCGCGCCTGGCACGTAGCGCAGCACGGGCGTGAACAGCAGCAGCGCCACCAGCACCACCCCGACCGAGGCCACGGTGGCCCAGCCGGTCTGGGCGCCCGCATACAGGTTCAGCGCCGAGCGCGAGAACGAGGAGCTGGTCGGGAAGGCGCCGCTCAGGCCGGCCGCCACCTTGCCCAGCCCCTGTCCGATCAGGTCCTGGTCCTGGTCCCAGCGTTTGCCGGCGCGTTCGCTGTCCACCTTGGCGCTCGAGGCCGTTTCCAGAAAGCTCACCAGCGTGATGATCAGCGTGGGCAGCAGCAACTGCCCCAGCGTGGCCCAGCCCGGCCAGCGGGGCAGGTGCAGGGCCGGCAGGCCCGAGGGCAGGTCCCCCACCACTTTGCCGCCCGAAGCCTCGAAACCCAGCAGCGCCGACAGCCCCGCGCTCGCCAGCACGATCAGCAGCACCGAGGGAAAAGCCGGTCGCCAGCGCCGCACCAGCACCAGCAGCGCCAGGCTGGCCACGCCAAAGGCCGCCGAGGCCCCGTGCACGCGCGGCGCAGACAGCATGTCTGCCCAGCCGCCTTGCCAGCCCAGCAGCGCCGGCACCTGCGAACCGATGATCAGCACCCCCGCCGCCTGGGTGAACGCCGTCAGCACCGGGGCGCTGACCAGGTTCAGCAACCAGCCAAAACGCAAGAAACCCAGCCCCACCTGCAAAAGCCCGGTGAGCAGGGCCAGCCACACCG
>JAQUDN010000285.1 GCA_028685665.1 Burkholderiaceae bacterium
GGCGGGCGGCTGATGGTGATCGACAGATGGCCGTGGGCCACGGCGCAGGGCCCCAGCGTGACGGCCTGGTTGAGCACGATGGGGCCGGTGCGCGCATTGATGACCACCTTGGCCGAGGGCACGCTGTCTTCGAGGGCCAGTTCTTCGAGGTCGGCAATGAAGTTCACCCGGGCGCCCGGGTCGTTGGGGGCGCGGACCTGTACCGTGCGCCCGTCCAGCGCCATGGCCAGGCCCCCGCCGAGCTTGGCGTTGATGGCCTGCGCGACCTTGCGGGCCGTCTGGAAATCGGAGGCATTCAGGCCCAGGTTGATCGAATCGCCTTCATGCAGCGGGGTGGGCACCGAGCGCTCGACCTGGGCTCCCTGGGGAATGCGGCCTGCGCTGAGGTGGTTGATCTGCACCCGGCTGCCCCCGGCCGACGCGCCCGCGCCCCCCACGACCAGGTTGCCCTGGGCGAGTGCGTAGATCTCGCCGTCGGCCCCCCGCAAGGGCGTGGCCATCAAGGTCCCGCCTTTGAGCGACTTGGAATTGCCCATCGACGACACACTCACGTCGATCTGTTGGCCGGGTTGGGCAAAAGCGGGAAGCTGGGCGGTGACGATGACCGCCGCCACGTTTTTCAGCTGGGTATTGGTGCCCGGTGGCAGGCTGATGCCCATTTGCTGCAGGTAGTTGGCCATGGCCTGCGTGGTGTAGGGCATCTGGGTGGTCTGGTCACCCGTGCCGTCCAGGCCCACCACCAGGCCATAGCCCGTGAGCTGGTTGCTGCGCACGCCCTGCACGGCGGCAATTTCCTTGATGCGCAGGGCATGGGCCGACGGGGCCAGCCCCAGCAGGATCAGCAGGCACAGACCACAACGCGAGAGGAACAGCGGGGCTTTCATGCGGCCCATTTTGAGCGCAAGCCCCGGTTTCGCAATGGGTGAAAAGGACGGCGATTACCGGCTTTTTGCCCTGGCTGCGGCCAGGGCGGGGCGCTGCGGCGCCGTGGCTGCACCGGGACAGGCCGTGGCCTGGATGCCCCCGATGTTGAGGTCAAAAGGGGTTCCAGGGCCCATCCAGCAAGCGCTGTTAGCTCACTTTTTTGAGGGTGCCCTGCGGCGGATGGCCCTTCAGTCAGGCCCAGGGCAGAGGCGCTGGGGCCCTCAGAATGGGGCCACGGTGTTGAAGAACCGGCCCAGCCAGCCCATGGCCTGCACCTCGCTCTGCTGGCCCCGGCCACGCGACTCGATGCGCACATTGGCCACCTGGGTCGAGTTGATGATGCTGCCCGGCTGCATGGCCCGGGGGTCGATGGTGCCGGAAAAACGCAGCACATCGACGTTCTGGTTCACGCCGATCTGCTTCTCGCCGCTCACCACCAGGTGCCCGTTCGACAGCACATCGACCACCGTGGCCGTGATCGAGCCCGAGAAGGTGTTGGCACTTTCCGTGCCGCCCTTGCCTTCGAAGGTGTTCTTCGTGTCGGCCCCCACGCCCAGCTTGCCGGTGAAGTTCTTGCTGACAAAGGGCAGGGCGGACACATTGGCCCCGATCTCGGACTTGCGGTCCACGGTGGAGGTCGATTTCTGGCTCGCGGTGATGTTTTCGACGATCTGCACCGTCACCGTGTCGCCCACCATGCGGGCACGCCGGTCCTCGAAGGCCGGGCGGTAGCGCACCGCCTGGAACAGCCCGCCCGTGACGGGGGGCGCCACCCGGGGCACGACGGCCATCGGCGGCGGCGTGGTGGGCAGCACATCGACCGGTGGGGGGGGCGACAGGGGCGCGCAGCCGCTGCACAGCAGCACAGCCAGCAGGATGCCGGCCGGCAGCGGCCAGGCCGCGCGAAGGGAGCGAGGGGTGGTGGTCATGGCAAAGGTCGCGAAGGGGCGAGAACGAAGCGCGGATCGGTGGGACGGTCGTGCCGCCTCAGAGCTGCGCGAGCTTGGCCAGCATCTGGTCGGAGGTGGAAATCGCCTTGGAATTCATTTCGTAGGCGCGCTGGGTCTGGATCATCGTGACCAGTTCTTCGACCACGTTGACGTTCGAGGTTTCCAGAAAACCCTGCTTCAGGATGCCCAGGCCGTTGGTGCCCGGCGTGCCCTGCTGCGGCTGCCCCGAGGCGGCCGATTCCTTGTACAGATTGCCCCCGATGGGCTCCAGGCCGGCCGGGTTGATGAAGCTGGCCATCGACAGGTTGCCCAGGGGTTGGGGTGCTGCGCCCCCCGCGATCACCGCCGAGACGGCGCCATCGGCCCCGATGGTCACGCTGGTGGCGCCCTGCGGAATGGTGATGCCGGGTGCGATGGGTTGGCCGCTGGCCGTGACCAGGCGGCCCTGGGAGTCGACTTCAAAAGAGCCGTCGCGGGTGTAGCCGATGGTGCCGTCGGGCTGGGTGACTTCAAAGAAACCGTTGCCATTGATGGCCACATCCAGCCGGTTTTGCGACTCCTGCAGGCCGCCTTGCGTGAAGTTGCGGCTGGTGGCCACGGTGCGCACCCCCAGGCCCAGGTGCAGGCCGGTGGGCAG
>JAQUDN010000122.1 GCA_028685665.1 Burkholderiaceae bacterium
CCTTAAGGGGGACGACGGCCCTGGCTGCAGGGCGGCCCTTGCGGGCCGTCCGCTGGCGGATGCCGCTCCCGCTTCCTGCGCAACGCGCCATGGACCCCTGATATGAATACCCGCACTGTTCGCCGCGCGCAAGCGGGCACGACGGAAGCGCCCTGGGTGCGCTACACCCTGATCATGCTGGCCCTGGGCTTCATGCTGCTGTTCCTGGTGCTGCCCCTGGCGGCGGTGTTTGCCGAGGCGCTGCGCAAAGGCTTTGGCGCCTACCTGGAAGGCCTGCGCGAACCCGACGCCTGGTCGGCCATCCGGCTCACCGTCATCACGGCGCTGATCGCCGTGCCGCTGAACCTGGTGTTCGGCGTCGCGGCGGCCTGGTGCATTGCCAAGTACGAATTCAAGGGCAAGGCCTTTCTGACCACCCTGGTCGACCTGCCGTTCTCGGTGTCGCCCGTGGTGGCGGGCCTGATCTACGTGCTGATGTTCGGCGCGCAAGGCTGGTTCGGCCCCTGGCTGCAGGCGCACGACATCAAGATCATCTTTGCCGTGCCGGGCATCGTGCTGGCCACGGTGTTCGTGACCTTTCCCTTCATCGCCCGCGAACTCATCCCGCTGATGCAGTCCCAGGGCAATGACGAGGAGCAGGCCGCCATCGTGCTCGGAGCGACCGGCTGGCAGACCTTCTGGCATGTGACGCTGCCCAACATCAAGTGGGGCCTGCTCTATGGCGTGATCCTGTGCAATGCCCGCGCCATGGGCGAATTTGGCGCGGTGTCGGTGGTGTCGGGCCATATCCGGGGCCAGACCAACACCATTCCCCTGCACGTCGAAATCCTCTACAACGAGTACCAGTCGGTGGCCGCCTTTGCTGCCGCCTCGCTGCTGGCGCTGCTGGCGCTGGTCACCCTGGTCATCAAATCCATCGCCGAATGGCGCAACGAGCAGGCCGAGAAGGCCGCCATCGACCTCCCGCCAGAGCGGCCCGCCCCCCCTGCGCCCGGGCGCTGAAGGACCCCCCATGAGCATTGAAATCCGCAACATCAGCAAGCAGTTTGGCGATTTTCAGGCGCTGCGCGACGTGAGCCTGCACATCGACTCCGGCGAATTGATCGCGCTGCTCGGCCCCTCGGGCTGCGGCAAGACCACCCTGCTGCGCATCATCGCCGGCCTGGAAACCCCCGATCTGGGCACCATCCACTTTTCGGGCGAGGACACCACCGACGTCCATGTGCGCGACCGCAATGTCGGCTTCGTGTTCCAGCACTACGCATTGTTTCGCCACATGACCGTGTTCGAGAACGTGGCGTTTGGCCTGCGCGTCAAGCCCCGCAGCGAGCGCCCCAGCGAGGCGCAGATCCGCCAGAAGGTCACCGACCTGCTCAAGCTCGTGCAGCTCGACTGGCTGGCCGACCGCTACCCCTCGCAGCTCTCGGGCGGCCAGCGCCAGCGCATTGCCCTGGCGCGCGCTCTGGCCGTGGAGCCCAAGGTGCTGCTGCTCGACGAGCCCTTTGGCGCGCTCGACGCCAAGGTGCGCAAGGAACTGCGCCGCTGGCTGCGCCGCCTGCACGACGAGCTGCACGTCACCAGCATCTTCGTCACCCACGACCAGGAAGAAGCCCTGGAAGTAGCCGACCGCGTGGTGGTGATCAACCAGGGCCGGATCGAGCAAAGCGGCTCGCCCCAGCAGGTCTGGGACCACCCTGCCAGCCCCTTCGTCTATGGGTTTCTGGGCGATGTCAACCTGTTCCACGGCCGGGCGCACGAAGGCCTGGTGCACCTGGACGGCATGCAGATCGAAGCCCCCGAGCACGCGGCAGCGCAAAACGCCAAGGCCTTCGCCTATGTGCGCCCGCACGACCTGGATGTGCAGCGCTATTCGCCAGGCGCGAGCCTGGACGCGGCCGGTCGCCCCAGCGGCATCGTGGCCCAGCTCAGCCGGGCGATTGTGGTCGGCCCCATCGCGCGGCTGGAACTTATTCCGTCCGAAGACTCCAATCCCCCGGACAATGCAAAGCCCGACGCCCTGATCGAAGCGCAGATTCCTGCGCAGCAGTTCCGGGAGATGGGTTTCCGAGAGGGCGAAACGCTGGTGGTCACCCCCCGGCGCGCCCGCGTATTTTTGGACCAAGCCGCTGGTATTTGACGTTCCGAAGGCCTTTGCCGGTCGGGACGGCCTTCCGGCGGCCACAAGGATGAGTCAATGGTGTTGAACTGGATCGATCGGGCCCCTCGCCGGGTCTTGGCGCTGATCAGCCTGGCCTGCGTGGCCATGCTGGCCTTCGGGATGTACTTGCAATATGGCGTGGGCCTGGAGCCTTGCCCCATGTGCATTGTCCAGCGCTATGCTCTCATAGGTGTAGCAGTCTTCGCAGCACTGGCAAGCGCTACAGGCAAAAAAGCCGCATGGATGCTGATCGCGGGCCTGGGCTTGCTGTCTGCGGGTTTCGGGGCCTTCGTGGCCGCCCGGCAAAGCTGGTTGCAGTGGTACCCCCCTGAAATCGCCACCTGCGGGCGCGACTTCTACGGAATGATCGAAAACTACCCCATCAGCCGCGCCATCCCGATGATCTTCCGCGGCTCAGGCGACTGCACCACGATCGACTGGACCTTCCTGGGCGGCTCGATCGCCAACTGGTCCTTCGTCTGCTTCGTCGGCTTCGGCGGGGTGCTCGTGACGCTGCTCGTGCGCGCCCTCCAAGCCGACCGCCGCGGCGGCTTTGGAGCCTGATATTCGCGACACGCGTCTCCCCGGCCAAAGGCGCTCTTCGGAGCGCTTTTTTTTATGCGGGTTTGGCGGTGGGGGACATGGGAGTCTGTGGATGTGTGAGTGTTTGTGAGGGGAGGGGGGCAGGACATCTTCATCGCCTGCGTTGATGGGCTCAAGGGCTTCCCCGATGCCATAGAGGCGGTGTTCCCCAAGGCGGTGGTTCAACTGTGCATCGTGCACATGGTGCGCCACAGCCTGAACTACGTCTCGTGGAAGCGCAGAAACGAGGTGGCAGCGGACCTGCGCCTGGGCGAGTTCGAGGCCAAATGGGATGCAGTACTACCTGCCCATCAGCCAATCTTGGCGCAGAAACTGGAGTCGGCTGACACCGTTCTTTGATTACCCGCCGGAAATCTGCAAGGTCATCTACACGACCAACGCCATCGAGTCGGTGAACATAGTGTTGAGGAAGCTAAGCAAGAACCGGGGCTCATTCTCCGGTGACGAGGCTTTGACCAAGCTGTTCTATCTGGCTTACGCAACATCAGCCAGAACTGGACTATGCCCATCCGCGATTGGAAGGCTGCGCTGACCCGCTTTACTATTGAGTTCCGATACCGCATCTCCGTCAACTGAAGTCCGACCCGTTTACACAAAAGTTCGGACACGCCCCAAGTCCGTGAAGGTTCAATGAGTCTCGCACACAAAAACTCGGATAGTCGCGGTGAAGTCCGGCCCCGGTCAACGATTTTTCAAGGCTTTGTCCTTGCAGAATGTCCACATAACGCACGCGTCGATATTCGCTATGTCCTGGCATGGTGTGGGACCGCAGATGCGTAAGGCATTCTGGCGTCTCCTCACAAGCTCTTGCCGGCTGACGCCGTACTTGCTTGCTTCACGCATCGCATCCGCCTCTTGCACGGCAATGTTGTCTGTTCCCAAGCCGTAGTCGTCCAGTTCCGCGCGCGTCAGAATCCGGATTTGCTCAGGTGGGATCCGCATCATCTCCGAGGCAAGTTGCGGTTGAACTCCGCTCAAGCTCAGAAAATTCTCAATTCTCGTTGTCAGCTTCCGATACGTATCGTCCATGTCCTCGTACGAAGCGCTGAGGCTCTTCCTGAAGTAAGGCCGATGGATACCAATTTTGGCTGTGCTCTCTATGTGTCGTCGCGGAGCTGCGGCAAGCACGAGTACGCAGGAGCTGTAGCAGATGGCGTCCGCTTGCACGATGACGTTGCTTTTCGCGCTCCGAATGATTTCGCCGAGCCGAATAGCTGCGTCTACACTACCGCCTGTGGAATTCAGAGTAGCGTTGATGTAAACACGTTTAGCGTTGCAATGAGCATGACTACTATCATGACCATTTGGCGAAGTTATCAAGCTGGCATATCCATCGGTAGGTTGTAGCTTGCCGGTCACGATATCTAATCGCCGTTGCAAACCACTGACATCACTTTCGATGATCTCGCCTTTGAGAGCTAAGTTTAAATTTACTGAATCGCTCCCCGCATAGCAGCTATGGTTCATTTCAAGAGCCGACCACACCGGCTTTACTAAGCAAATCATGGCCCCGATCGCAAAGAGCGCTGTCCTTAGCCTTATCCCAACAAACTGCTGTCTAGAAAATCCAGAAGGGCCCTGCTTACTAGTCGGTTTTGCGAAGTGCGCTAACCACGGTTTCTTCTCGATTTCACCCTGCGTTTGTGCAGGCCGTCGGTGATTACTCAACTTAGCGAAATTAACCAACTCAGTCTCCTATGACAGGTTTAAATGCGAGATCAAGTCGTCGGAAATTCCTTGCAAGTTGTTCGGATCGGGGCCACTTTCCCTCGATTACAACAGGCGCAGGATGCCGTCCGACGCTGAGAAAATCTTCGCGATGAGATTCATTTCTTCGCCTTTGATCGCAATCTTGCGAGTCTCGGCACGCTCAGCGAAATGAGCTTCATTCTGCTATCTTTTTGTGCGGCCTTCGCGTACACACATACCTTGTTTACAGGTTCGTGCTCCGGTAGGTTGGCCGGCAGCGACTAACGCTTGGCTCACCAAACAGACGTGGTGATCCTGAGCAAGACGGGTCCGCCGGCCGCGTACGTACCTATGACCCGCCAGTTTCTTTCACACTAACTGACGGTTTTTCCTCTCTGCCACCGGCTGCTCCTCGCCCCAAACCACCCCTCAGCTCCCCACACTCCCTGCCAGCGCCCAGTCCACGTCGGCGTGCGGAAACTTCACCCCTTCTGTTCCCTCCACCCAGGCCGGTAGTTTGTGCATCACGCTGGCGAGCAGGGGGCTTGCCTGCCACCTTGCAAGCCAGTCCTGCAGACGGGGCCAGGGCTGGGCTTTCCATTCGTCGGCATCGATGCCTGCGAACTGGCGCACAAACGGGGCAATGGCCATGTCGGCCAGCGTGGCGTGGGTGCCAAACAGATGTGCTTGGTCGGACAGTCGCGCGTCCAGGGCGCCGAGCCAGGCCAGGGCCTGGGCGCGTTCGGCCTCCGGGTCGGCTTCGGGGTAGCGGTTGGGGTATTTGCAGCGGTCCAGCGTCTGTTTGAAGGGGCCGTCGCATTCGGCGATCAGCGCCCGCATGGCGTCGAGCGTGCCCGCCGAGGGCGCCAGCCACTGGGCCGGATCGTGGCGCTGCAAGGCCCATTGCATGATGTCCAGGCTTTGTTCCAGCACCTGGCCGCCGGGCAGCACCAGCACTGGCACCGTGCCTTTGGGGGAGGCGGCCAGCAAGGCGGCGGGCTTTGCGCGCAAGACCACCTCGCGCAGTTCACAGGCCTGGCCGCTCACGGCCAGGGCCAGCCGCGCGCGCATGGCGTAGGGGCAGCGGCGAAACGAGTACAGAACGGGCAGGGCGCTCATGGGGCGCGGTCTCCGGGGTCCCCTGCGTGCCGGGGCAGGGCCCGCGCCGGGGTGCCTGGCTGGCGTGCGCCGAGGTGGTCCTGGCCGCGCTGGGCCGCGAGCTGCATCTGCCGCTCGCGTTCGGCCAGTGCGCGTTCCTGCTCGGGGGTGCGGGTGCCGTGGCAGTAGGGGCAGCTCACGCCGGCCACATACTGTGGCGCGGCCAGCTCGGCTGCGCCCAGCGGCATGCGGCAGGAGCGGCACAGCTGGTGGTGGCCGGGCGCCAGGCCGTGGCCGACCGAGACGCGTTCGTCGAAGACAAAGCAGTCGCCCTGCCAGCGGCTGTCGGCCTCGGGCATGGTTTCGAGGTATTTGAGGATGCCGCCTTCAAGGTGGAAGACTTCGTTGAAGCCCTGTGACTTGAGCAAGGCGGTGGATTTCTCGCAGCGGATGCCGCCCGTGCAGAACATCGCCACGCGCGGCTTGCCGGCCAGCACCCCGCCGGGCGCGGATTGCTGCGCGACCCAGGCCGGAAACTCGCTGAAGCGGTTCGTGTGCGGGTCGATGGCCCGCGCAAAGGTGCCAATGCCCACTTCGTAGGCGTTGCGGGTGTCGATCACCACTACATCGGGGTCGTCGATCAGGGCGTTCCAGTCTTCGGGCTTGACATAGGTGCCAGCATGGCGCGCCGGGTTCAGGCCGGGGACGCCCAGGGTGACGATTTCGCGCTTGAGGCGCACGCGCATGCGGTAGAAGGGCTGGCGTTCGGCCGGGGCCTCCTTGTGCTTCAGCTGCGCCAGGCGCGGGTCGCTGCGCAGCCAGGCCAGTACGGCATGCACCCCGGCGCCCGGGCCGGCGATGGTGCCATTGATGCCTTCGGGCGCCAGCAAGAGCATGCCCTTGACGTCTTGCGCCTCGCACAGCGCCTGCAGCGGCGCACGCAGCGCAGCAAAGTCAGGCCAATCCACAAATTGGTAGAGGGCAGCGGTCAGAAACACAGGCAGGGGGCCGCGCAGGCGGGCAGGAAGTGGAGGGGCAGGGGGGCGATCAAGGGCCTATTTTATGAAGCGCCCACCAGGGCAGGCCCGGGCTGGGCCCGGTTTGGCTGCTGCTTTCGCGTCTGGGGGCCTGAAACCCGGTTTGGGTCCCTCTGTTTGCTCCTAAAATAAGAGCTTTTGACGCTTGATTTGATTGGGCTGGAGCCCTGTAAGGCGGCTTGAGATGATCCCCGGAGCGGGGCGGGCGTTGTCCGTGGCGCTCCACCGTTCGCACTTTTTTCACGCTGCCCACCATGATGGTTTTTACGCACGTCGTCGCTGGCCTCTTTGCCGGGGCGCAGGCCGTCCAGTTCTTGCATTTGAACGGGATGGCGGCGGTGTGGCTGCTCGCGGGCGCGGCGGCGGGCGCGCTTTTGCCGGACATCGACCACCCCCAAAGCTGGCTGGGTCGCCGCATTCCCTGGGTTTCCCGGCCCATCGCTGCGGTGTTTGGGCACCGGGGCATCACGCACAGCCTGCTGGCCGTGGTGGGCGTGGCGCTGGCGCTGCGCCACGGGCTGGCCACCTGGACGCTGGGCGCAGCCTGGACTTGGGTGGCCGCGGGCGTGGCGGCGGGCTACCTGAGCCACCTGGGCGGCGACTTTGCCACCCACGGCGGGGTGCCCTTGCTGTGGCCCTGGAAGCGCCGTTTTTCCTTGCCCCTGACGTTTCAGACGGGAGGCATCTTCGAGCAATTGCTGGCCATCGCCCTGGTGGGGGGCACGGCCTGGGTGCTGGCCGGCCTTTTTGCCCCCTGGGCGCAGGCGGATGCCCTGGCCCTGCTGCGCGATTGGACGGCCCTCACCGCGCGCGCCCTCAGAGCTTCTTGACCAGCACCTGGCTGCGCCGGTCCCAGTTGTACTTGCGCTTGCGGGCTTCGGGCAGCCAGTCGGGGTCCACGGGCTGGAAGCCGCGTTTGATGAACCAGTGCATGGTGCGCGTGGTCAGCACGAAGATGCTGCGCAGGCCCATGGTGCGGGCGCGTTGTTCGATGCGCTTGAGGATTTTTTCTCCATCGCCCTGGCCCTGGCTGTGCGGCGAGACGGTCAGGGCGGCCATTTCAGCGGTCTTGGCCTCGGGGTAGGGGTAGAGGGCGGCGCATGCAAAAATCACGCCGTCGTGGTCGATGATGGTGTAGTGGTCGGCGTCGCGCTCGATCTCGGTGCGGCTGCGTTTGACCAGGGTGCCGTCCTGCTCGAAGGGCTCGATCAGCTGCAGGATGCCGCCCACGTCGTCGGCCGTGGCCTCGCGCAGTTCTTCGAGCTTTTCATCGACGACCATGGTGCCGATGCCGTCGTGCATATACACCTCCAGCAGCAGCGAGCCGTCTACGGCAAAGGGCACGATGTGGCTGCGCTCGACGCCGCCCTTGCAGGCCTTGACGCAGTGCTGCAGGTAAAAACCCGTGTCGGTGGGCAGGCGCGGCTCGGGCAACTGGGCCAGCAGCAATTCGGCGGCTGCCAGGGGCAGCTCGGTGTCGATGGGGTTGTCTTCGCCCCCGGGCTCGGTGGCATGGATGCGGATGCCCGGGATTTCCGAGACAAAAATCAGCTTGTCGGCCCGCAGCGCCATGGCCACCGAGGTGGCCACTTCTTCCATGCTCAGGTTGAAGGCTTCGCCGGTGGGGGAAAAGCCGAACGGCGAGAGCATCACCAGCGCGCCCATGTTGAGGGTCTGGACGATGCCCTCGACATCGACCTTGCGCACCACGCCCGAGTGCTGAAAATCCACCCCGTCCACGATGCCCACCGGCCGGGCGGTGAGGAAGTTGCCCGAGATCACGCGCACCGTGGAGCCGGCCATGGGGGTGTTGGGCAGGCCCTGGCTGAAGGCCGCCTCGATTTCGTAGCGCAGCTGGCCCGCGGCTTCTTCGGCGCAGTCGAGCGCCACCTCGTCGGTGATCCGGATGCCGTGCGAGTACTTGGGCTCGTGGCCCTTGGCCCGGAGCTGGTCGTTCACCTGGGGGCGAAAGCCATGCACCAGCACCACCTTGACGCCCATGCTCTGGATCAGGGCCAGGTCCTGCGCCAGGTGGGGCAGCTTGCCCGCCGCGATGGCTTCGCCGGCAATTCCCACCACGAAAGTCTTGCCCCGGTGCATGTGGATGTAGGGCGCCACGGAACGGAACCAGGGCACGAAGGTGAAGTTGAAAACGGTGGACATGGAGGCGGGGGCAGGTGGAATCGGTGAAAACCAGCAGGCGCTGGGATAATTCGCGATTCTCTACGAAGTTTCTGCCTTGAACGCGCCTACTGTTTCCCCATCGCTGCACATCGAGTTTCCTGAATCCCTGCCTGTGTCGGGCAAGCGCGACGAAATCATGCAGGCCCTGCGCCAGCACCAGGTCATCATCGTCTGCGGTGAAACCGGCTCGGGCAAGACCACCCAGCTGCCCAAGATCGCGCTGGCCCTGGGGCGCGGCAAGTGCAATGCGGCGCCCGGCCAGAAGGGCCAGCTGATTGGCCACACCCAGCCGCGCCGCATTGCCGCCAGCAGCGTGGCCAAGCGCATTGCCGAGGAGCTGAAGACCCCGCTGGGCGATGTGGTGGGTTTCAAGGTGCGCTTCCAGGACCGGCTGGGCCGCGACGCCTCGGTCAAGCTGATGACCGACGGCATCCTGCTGGCCGAAACCCAGACCGACCCCCTGCTCAAGGCCTACGACACCCTGATCATCGACGAGGCCCACGAGCGCAGCCTGAACATCGACTTTTTGCTGGGCTACCTGCGCCAGATCCTGCCGCGCCGGCCCGACCTGAAGATCATCGTCACCTCGGCCACCATCGACGCCGACCGCTTTGCCAAGCACTTTGAATCGGCCAAAGGGCCGGCGCCGGTCATCCTGGTCTCGGGCCGCACTTTTCCGGTGGAGCAGCGCTATCGCCCGTTTGAAGACAGCCGCGACTACGGCCTGAACGAAGCCATTGCCGACGGCGTGGACGAGCTGTGGCAGGGCAATGCCGGGGGCGACATCCTGATTTTCTTGCCCGGCGAACGCGAAATCCGCGAGGCCGCCGACCACCTGCGCAAGCACCTCGCGCACCAGCCCACGCTGCGCAACGCCGAGGTGTTGCCGCTGTTTGCGCGCCTGAGCCAGGCCGAACAAGACCGCATTTTTGACGGCCACACCGGCCGGCGCATCGTGCTGGCCACCAACGTGGCCGAAACCTCGCTCACGGTGCCCGGCATCCGGTACGTCATTGACGCAGGCACAGCGCGCGTCAAGCGCTATAGTTTCAGGAGCAAGGTCGAGCAGCTGCTGGTCGAGCCCATCAGCCAGGCGGCCGCCAACCAGCGCGCCGGCCGCTGCGGGCGGGTGGCCAACGGCATCTGCATCCGGCTGTATGCCGAGGCCGATTTCATTGGCCGCCCGCGCTTTACCGACCCGGAAATCCTGCGCAGCTCGCTGGCGGGCGTCATCCTGCGCATGAAATCGCTGCACCTGGGTGATGTGGTGCAGTTCCCCTTCATCGAGCCGCCCTCGGGCCGGGCGATTGCCGACGGCTACCAGCTTTTGGCCGAGCTGGGCGCGGTGCACGACGACAACGAACTCACCCCCATGGGCCAGGAGCTGGCCCGCCTGCCGCTGGACCCGCGCGTGGGCCGGATGATTCTGGAGGCCCGCGATCGCCGCGCCCTCGACGAAGTGCTGGTGATTGCCAGTTCCCTGAGCGTGCAGGACGTGCGCGACCGGCCCATGGAAGCCCAGATCGGAAG
>JAQUDN010000123.1 GCA_028685665.1 Burkholderiaceae bacterium
GGCCGCGCTGCGGGCGGCATCCTGCAGCAACTCGATGCTGCGCGCCGCGATGGCACGAGGCGGAAAGTGGACCACGCGCACAAAACTGGTGTCGTCGTGCGGGTTCTCCAGCAGGCGCAAATACGCCAGCGCATGCTTGATTTCCGCCCGCTCGAAAAAGCGCAGGCCGCCATACACCCGGTAGGGCACGCTGGCATTGAACAAGGCCGATTCGATCACCCGGCTTTGCGCATTGCTGCGGTAGAGCACGGCGATTTCCTTGCGCTCGAAAGCATCGGTTTTGACCAGCTGGCGGATCTCATCGACCATCCACTGCGCCTCGGCAAAGTCGCTGCTGGCTTCATAGACACGCACCGGCTCGCCCGGGCCCTGCGTGGTGCGCAGGTTCTTGCCCAGACGGCGGCTGTTGTGGCTGATGAGCGCATTGGCCGAGTCGAGGATGTTGCTGTAGCTGCGGTAGTTCTGCTCCAGCTTGATCTGGCGCTCCACCTCGAACTCGCGCACGAAGTCGGCCATATTGCCCACGCGTGCACCGCGAAAGGCGTAGATGCTCTGGTCGTCGTCGCCCACGGCGATCACGCTGCCCCGGGCCTCGAAGCGCCCGTCGACCTCCTCACCGGCCAGTTGCTTGAGCCAGGCGTACTGCAGCTTGTTGGTGTCCTGGAACTCGTCCACCAGAATGTGCTGAAAACGCCGCTGGTAGTGCGCCCGGATCGGATCGTTGTCGCGCAACAGCTCGTAGCTGCGCAGCATCAGCTCGCCAAAGTCCACCACGCCCTCGCGCTGGCACTGGTCTTCATACAGCTGGTAGATCTCGACCTTCTTGCGTGCATCGCTGTCGTGCGCCTGCACATCGGAGGGGCGCAGGCCCTCTTCCTTGCAGCCCGCAATGAAATACGCCAGCTGCTTGGGCGGAAAGCGCTCGTCATCGACGTGGTGTTGCTTGCACAGGCGCTTGATGGCCGAGAGTTGGTCTTGCGTGTCCAAAATCTGGAAGGCCTGCGGCAGCCCCGCCGCCTTGTAATGGGCGCGCAGCAAGCGGTTGCACAGCCCGTGAAAAGTACCGATCCACATGCCGCGCACATTGACCGGCAGCATGGCCGACAGGCGCGTGACCATTTCCTTGGCGGCCTTGTTCGTGAACGTGACCGCCAGGATGCCGCCGGGCGTGGCATAGCCGTTCTGCAAGAGCCAGGCAATGCGCGTGGTCAGCACCCGGGTCTTGCCGGAGCCGGCGCCCGCCAGGATCAGCGCATGGCCGGCTGGCAAGGTGACGGCGGCCAGTTGTTCGGCGTTGAGGTGCTGCAGCAGCGGAGAAGCGGCGGACACGGAGGCCTGCGCTGCAGCGGGGCCCTCGGAAAACAGGTCTTTTGAAAACATGCCGGCATTGTAGGAAGCCGGCTGCCACCAACGGCCCAGGCCCGGGGCGCTCCGGCCCCGGCACAATGGAGGGCTCTACCGCCCCCACTGCCACGATGACGTCTTCCACCCCCCTTCGCATCGCCGTGCTCGGCATTGGCATGATGGGCTTGCCCATGGCCCGGCGCCTGCGCGCCGCCGGCCACACCGTCCATGCCTGGAATCGCACCCAGGCCAAAGCCGCGCCCCTCGCGGCGGACGGCATCACGGTGCACGCCACGCCGACCGCAGCGGTGCAAGCGGTCGACATCGTCGTCAGCCTGCTGGAAAGCGGCCCCATCGTGGAGCAGGTGCTGTTCGACCTGGGGGTGGCACAGGCCATGGCCCCTGGCAGTTTGTGCATCGACATGGCCTCGATCCAGCCCCGCGAAGCCTGTGCGCACGCAGCGCGCCTCGAAGCCCTGGGCCTGGCGCACCTGGACGCCCCCGTCTCGGGCGGCACCGTGGGCGCCGAAAACGGCACCCTGGCCATCATGGCCGGCGGAACGCCCGAGGACTTTGCCCGGGCGCAGCCCGTCTTCGCCGCCTTGGGCCGCGCCACCCACGTCGGGCCCCACGGCGCCGGGCAATATGCCAAGCTGGCCAACCAGATGATTGTCGGCGTCACCATCGGGGCCGTGGCCGAAGCCCTGCTGTTCGCGGCCAAGGGAGGCGCCGACATGGCCAAGGTGCGCGAAGCCATCACGGGCGGCTTCGCCGACAGCCGCATCCTGCAGCTGCACGGTCAGCGCATGATGGAACGCGACTTCGCACCGCGTGGACGGCTGGCGGTGCAGCTCAAGGACATGCACAACGCTCTGGCCACCGCCGGGCAGATCGGCTTCGACGCCCCCATCACCGCCTTGCTGGGCGAGCTCTACGCCCAAGGTGTCGCCCAGGGCTGGGGCGAGCTGGACCAGAGCAGCCTGTTTCTGGAGATCGCCCGCCGCAATGGCCTGGAATAAATCCAGGCGGCTTGCCAGGATCGTCAAAAATAGTGCATAATTCAGGTCTTCGCAGCAAGCGATACAAATAAAAGTTTGGGTTCTTAGCTCAGTTGGTAGAGCAGCGGACTCTTAATCCGTAGGTCGAGTGTTCGAGTCACTCAGGACCCACCAAACAAACCCATCTGGGTGCAGCAAAGCCTGCTATCACAACGGTAGCAGGCTTTTTTTTACAGGGCGGCAGACGCCCAGCCAGATGCGACCCAGGGTCGTTAGCTCAGTTGGTAGAGCGCCTGCCTTACACGCAGGATGTCGGCAGTTCGAGCCTGTCACGACCCACCACCCCTCCCCTCACTCGCCATTCCAGGGCCCAGGCGCGGCCTCGTCGTCCTGCGCCCTCGCCCCATCGGGGTCCATGGCATAGCGCTTGTGCGCAACCTGGTAGGCCGTCAACACCTGGTGCGCCACCATGTCCAGGCTGGGCCGGGTATTGCCCTGCTTGTCCGTCCAGACCCGGGGGGTCAAACTGCCCGCCAGCGCCACGCTGTCACCGTCCTCCAGCGCCCACAAGGCCGCCGCAGGTGCCGCATCAAAGGCAATCACGTTCACAAACAGGGGCTCGCCCTCCCCGCTCGACGCACGCACGCGCGCCACGGCAAAGGGTTTGCCGCCCTTGCCCACACGCTCCACGGGCCGACCGTACAACTTTCCTGCCACCAATCCATCGATCATAGGTCCATCCTCAGGGCCGCCTGGGCCCCATTGTTTTTCCAGAATGCCACACCGGCGCACAGACCCGGGAGTTGGCGATGCCTTCCCACACCCCAGCAGGTCACCCCCACGAAAAAGGGGCTGACCCTTTCGGTATCAGCCCCCGTGTGCGCTGCGCTGAAGCGCAGATCAACGCGCTGGACGCGCAGGACGCTTGCGGGCGTCATAGGCCACGAAAGGCTTGCCACCCCCCGCACCCGCAGGCTTGGAAAACGCAGGCTTGCGGCCAGCGAAATCACCACGGGGGGCTGCACCCGCATCGCCCCGGGGCGCAAAGCCCCGGCCCGCATCCCCAAATCCGGCCTTGCGGCCATAACCATCACCTGCATCGCGGCGCGGCGCGAAACCACGGTCTTCACGGGGAGGGTGGCCACCGGCCTGGAAACCTTCTCCACCAGGACGGCCAGGAGCGCGGCCGCCACGGTCGGCAAAACCACCCCCGAAACCGCCACGGTCATTGCCCCGTGCAGGACCGCCAAACTTGCGGTCACGCGAATGGTTGTCACGGCCCTCGTAACCGCCACCGGAGCGACCCCGGCCACCGAAATCGGCGCGCGGCGCCTGGGGCGAACGCTGCGATGGCTCAAGACCTGGAATGACTTCGGCCTTGAACTGCTGGCGGCTGTAGCCTTCGATGTCGAAAATCTTGCGGCGATCGCGGAACTCGGCAAACGTCACGGCCAGACCATCACGCCCCGCACGACCGGTACGGCCGATGCGGTGGGTATAGTCTTCGGCCTTCATGGGCAGACCGAAGTTGAAAACGTGGGTGATCGTGGGCACGTCGATGCCGCGGGCTGCCACATCGGTTGCCACCAGGATTTGCACCTGGCCGGCCCGCAAAGCCATCAGGCGGCGGTTGCGCAGACCCTGACTGAGGGCGCCATGCAGAGCGACCGCCGAGAAACCGTCTTGCTGCAGGTCGTTGGCCAGGCCATCGCACTCCACCTGGGTGCTGGCGAACACAATCGCCTGGTTGATGGTGGTATCGCGCAGCCAGTGGTCCAGCATCTTGCGCTTGTGCTGGGCGTTGTCGGCCCAGTGCAGCATTTGCTTGATGTTGGCGTGCTTTTCTTGCGGAGAATCGATCGTGACCTTCTGCACCGACGAGCCACCATCGTGCATCACGCGCATGGCCAGCTGCTGGATGCGGGGCGCAAAAGTGGCGCTGAACATCATGGTCTGCTGGCGCTGGCTGGTCAGCTGGTTGAGCTCTGCCAGATCATCCGAGAAGCCCAGGTCCAGCATGCGGTCGGCTTCGTCGACCACCAGGAACTGCACCTTGTCGAGCTTGATCTGCATGGAACGCTGCAGGTCGAGCAAACGGCCAGGCGTTGCCACCACCAGGTCGGCGTTTTGCAGCTTGGCGATTTGCAGCTGGTAAGGCATGCCACCCACCACGTTGGCCACACGCAAACCGCGGCAATGCTTCACGAGGTCGATGGCGTCGTGGGCGACTTGCTGGGCCAGTTCACGGGTGGGGCACAGGATCAGTGCGCCAGGCGTGGCGGCCTTGAAGTTGCGCGAGCTGGTGGGGTCCTTGCGCTTGGCCCGCTTGGGTGGCTCTTCGCCACGGGCCAGGGCTTCTGCTGCGGCCTGCTCGTATTCAGCGCGGGCGGCGGCTTCGGCTTGCGCTTGCTGGTTGATCAGCGTGTGCAGCACGGGCAGCAGGAAGGCGGCGGTTTTGCCGCTGCCGGTCTGGCTGGACACCATCAGGTCGATGAAGCGTGCGGCATCGTCTCCGGCGCCCATGGCCAGGGGGATGGCCTTGCGCTGCACGCTGGTTGGCTGGGTGTAGCCCAGGTCGGCAACGGCTTGCACCAGCTCCGGGGCCAGGCCCAGTTCCACAAAACCGTTGGGTTCTGCGGTCACCGCTTCGCTGGAAGACTCTGGGGAAGGTTGTGCCAAGAATTCAGCAGCAACAGAAAGGTCAGCAGGCGCGAAGTCGCCCTGCGCTTGGATAGCGTCGGTCATGATTTTCCTCACACGAAGAGGATCGCGGGCGGCGCCTGCGATGGCTTCGTCAATGGTTAAAAAACATCAACCATCAAACGAAACCTGCGCTGGCTGCGTGCCAGTGCGGGTGGACATTGATCGCCAGTCCTGCGCTGCGTGAAGCAGCCGGCTGGCAAGCCCAGTGTGTGAGGGGAGATGCACAATCTGCGTCAGTTTTTGGTTCACTCCTGCGCAGCCCACGATTATTGCATGGTTAAGGGTTTCCCCGCAAGCGCCACTCACGCAACAGCCCTGCACACCCCCCTCCAGGCCGGACTCAGACCGAGAGCAAGTGGTGGCGGTAATGCGCCAATTCGTCGATCGATTCGTGCACGTCGGCCAGCGCCGTGTGTTTTTGCGCTTTCTTGAAGCTGGCGTAGGCCTCGGGCTTCCAACGCCGCGCCAGTTCCTTGAGCGTGCTCACATCCACATTGCGGTAGTGGAAAAACGCCTCCAACTTGGGCATGTAACGCACCAGGAAACGCCGGTCCTGCCCGATGCTGTTGCCACACATCGGCGCCTTGCCCTTGGGCACGTACTGCGCGAGAAAGGCCAGGATCTGGGCCTCGGCGTCTGCCTCGGTGGTGGTGGAGGCCTTGACCTTCTCGATCAGGCCACTGCGGCCATGCGTACCCTTGTTCCAGGCATCCATCTTGTCCAGGACGGCATCCGCCTGGTGGATGGCAAACACCGGGCCTTCGATGCGGGGCTCCAGCTGGGGGCCGGTCACGACCACGGCAATCTCGATCAGGCGGTCGGTATCGGGCTGCAGGCCCGTCATCTCACAATCGAGCCAGACCAGGTTCTGGTCGGATTTGGAAAGCAGGGGGGCTTCAGGGTTGTTGGCTTCTGACATGGCCGGCATTGTCGCCGATGGCCTAAACTCGTCCCACATGCCTACCGCCCCCTTTCTCTCCCCTTCCCTGGCACTGACCCTGGCTTTCGCCGTGGCCCTCACCGCGGGTTTGCTGCTGAAATTCTGGCTGGCATCGCGCCAGATCCGCCATGTGGCGCGGCACCGCGCCAGCGTCCCCTCCGCTTTTGCCCGCCGCATCCCGCTGGCCGCACACCAGAAGGCCGCCGACTACACGGTGGTGAAAACCCGTTTCGGCCTGCTGGAAGGGGCCCTGGGCGCCGCCATCCTGCTGGGCTGGACCCTGCTGGGCGGGCTGCACGCCCTGAACCAGGTCCTGCTGAACGAGTTGGGCAGCGGCATGGCACAGCAACTGGCGCTGCTGGTGGGCTTTGTCCTGATCAGTGGGGTGATCGATCTGCCCGCCACGCTCTACCAGACCTTCGTGATCGAGCAGCGCTTTGGCTTCAACAAGACCTCGCTGCGCCTGTGGCTCACCGATCTGCTGAAAAACACCCTGGTGGGCGCACTCATCGGCCTGCCCATGGCCGCCCTGATTCTCTGGCTGATGGGGGCGGCCGGCCCCCTGTGGTGGCTGTGGGCCTGGGGCTTCTGGATGGGCTTCAATCTGCTACTGATGGGGGTGTACCCCACCTTCATTGCCCCGCTGTTCAACCAATTCAAGCCACTGGAAGATGAGACCCTGAAAGCCCGGGTCACTGCCCTCATGCAGCGCTGCGGCTTCTCGGCCAAAGGCCTGTTCGTGATGGATGGCAGCCGGCGCAGTGCGCATGCCAATGCCTATTTCACCGGCTTTGGCGCTTCCAAGCGCGTGGTGTTCTACGACACCCTGCTGCGCCAGCTGACCCCCGGCGAAGTCGAGGCCGTGCTGGCCCACGAGCTGGGGCATTTCAAGCACCGCCATATCCTCAAGCGCATGGCGGGCCTGTTCGCGCTGACGCTGGCCGGATTTGCGCTGCTGGGCTGGCTGTCCACCCAGGTCTGGTTCTACACCGGACTGGGCGTGAGCCCGAACATCTCGCTGAACCCGGCCCTGCCTGCCGCGCCCAACGATGCGCTGGCGCTGCTGCTGTTTCTGCTGACCGTGCCGGTGTTCACCGTCTTTCTGTCCCCGCTGTTCGCCCTGCGCTCCCGGCGCGACGAGTTCGAAGCCGATGCCTATGCCGCGGCCCATGCCCAGGGCAGCGATCTGGCCTCGGCCCTGCTCAAGCTCTACGAAGACAACGCCTCCACCCTCACACCCGACCCGGTGTACGTGAAGTTCTACTACTCGCACCCCCCTGCCAGCGAGCGGCTGGCACGCATGCCCGCTCCGGCCTCTTCATGATCTCCCCATCCCACTCCAAAACGAGTCCAGAGCACGCCAGACGTGCATTGACAGCTATCGAAATAGAAGCCCATCTGGCCCAGGCTCCCGGGTGGAGCCTGAACCAGGAAGGCCCGGCATGGGCGATCGAGAAAACCTACGCCTTTGCCAACTACTATGAAACGATGGCCTTCGTGAACGCCCTGGCCTTCATTGCCCATGCACACAACCACCATCCCGATCTGTCGGTGCATTACCAACGCTGCGGGGTCCGTCTGAGCACCCACGACGTGGGAGGCCTGTCGGCCGCCGATTTCGATTGCGCGTCGCGCTACGACGCTTTGCTGGCATGAACCCGGAACATTCCCATGGCTGAACGCAGCGCCCTCATGGAAGGCATCGTGGTCGCCAGCCACGGCCGCCATTGCATGGTCGAAACCCCCGACGGCGCACGCCGCATCTGCCACCCACGCGGCAAGAAAAGCCAGTCGGTCGTGGGCGACCATGTGCTCTGGCAGGCACCGCCCTCCGGCCAGGGCGAAGAAGGCACGATCGAGAAAGTGCTGGAACGGCGCAATCTGTTCTACCGCCAGGACGAAATCCGCACCAAATCGTTTGCCGCCAACCTCGACCAGGTGCTGATCCTGATTGCCGCCGAACCGGTCTTTTCCGAAAGCCAGCTCTCGCGGGCCCTGATTGCGGCCGAAGCGGCCGGCATCACCCCGCTGATCGCCCTGAACAAAAGCGACCTGGTCGAGCCCTTCGCCCGGGCCTGGGAGCGGCTGCTGCCCTACCGGCACATGGGCTAGGGACGGCATTACGGGGTGCTGCCCCTTTCACTCACCCTGTCCAGCGACGTCCATCGGGCGCTGCTGACGCAGCATCTGCAGGGCAAGACCACGCTGGTCCTGGGCCCGTCCGGCTCCGGCAAGAGCACCTTGATCAATCTGCTGGTTCCCGGCGCGACCGTGCTGACGGGTGAAATCTCGCAAGCCCTCAATTCCGGCAAGCACACCACCACCAGCACCCACTGGTACTGGATGGACCCGGAGCGGACCACCGCCCTGATCGACTCCCCAGGCTTTCAGGAATTTGGCCTGCACCACATTGCCCCGATGCAGCTGGCCTCGTGCATGCCCGATATCGCCGCCCACGCGACGGATTGCAAGTTCTACAACTGCACGCACCTGCACGAGCCGGGCTGCAGGGTGATTGAAGCCCTCAAAAAGGGCTCTAGCCCAGACGGGATAAGCCCTAATCGCTACAAAATATATAGTGATTTATTTGAAGAGCTGAGCCACACCCGCTATTGACCGTTGGCCGTTGACCGCGCCGGGGCATGGCCCCGGCCCACCGATCAGCCCAGCAACCGCGCCAGGGTGAGCAAGGCCAGCAAGAGCATCCAGACGACCACGGAGCGCCAGACCAGGCCGACCACGCTGCGCAGATGGCCGACTTCGGGGTCGCGGCCGGGCGTGGCCCCGCTGTCGCCGATATCGGCATCGATCTCCAGGCCCTGTTGCAACAGGGGCAGCTCGGGACGGGCCTTGAGCGCCTCGCCCCCCAAACGCACATTGATGGCCCCGGCGGTGGCCGCCAGCAGCACCCCGTCGTTGTCGTTGGGAAAGCGCTGGGCATGGAAGCGCCAGCCATCGATGGCCTCCTCGAAGCTGCCCACCACCGCAAAGCTCAGCGCGGTCAAGCGGGCCGGCAACCAGTCCATCTTCTGCCAGGCGCGCGCCGAGGCACTGCGCAAGGCATCGCTGACCGGCTGCACCCCCGCACGCGGCTTGCCCGCCCAGTAGCGCGCCACAAACTCCGCCAGGCGGTAAAGCACCGCCCCCGTGGGGCCCAGGCCGACCGCCGCCAGCACCGAAAACCAGGCCAGCACCCCAAAGACATGGCGGTGCGACGACAGGACCGAATATTCGATGACATGGCGCACGATCTCGCTGCGCGGCAAGGCGCCGACCTCGACCTGCTGCCAATCGGCCAGGCGCTCCCGGGCCACGTCTTCATCCCCCTCCTCCAGGGCATCGCGAATCCCTGTGAAATGGTGGCTGAACTGGCGAAAACCCAGCGTGACATACAGCACCGCCACGCTCCAGAGCATGGCAAAGGGCCAACCCAGCCCCCAGAACAACAGGCCATGGATCGCAAGCGCCAGCACCGAGGGCGCCAGCACCGCCAGGCCCCAGGCGATCCAGCCGTGGTGCGGCTTGCCCGCATCGAAATTGCGGCTCACCCACAGCGCCCAGGAACGCAGTCCCGCATGAATGGGATTGCGGCGGGCAAGAGGACGGGCCTGCTCGATCAGCAGAGCGAACAGGATGGCAAAGAAACTCATGGGTCCGGATGATACTGGGGGCACCCGCCACGGCACAGTCGGCCCACGGTCATTCCGCCTGCAGGAAGCGATAAAAATTGCGGAGCATGCCCGCGGTCGCCCCCCAGATATGCCGCAGGCTCTCCCCGTCCTGGTAAGGCATGGCAAACCATTCACGGCGCACCCCTTCCCACTCGAACGCATGGCGCTGGTGGTGGGAGGGGTCGAGCAAAAACGCCAAAGGCACCTCGAACAGATCGGCAACCTCGTGCGGATTGGGCTGGAGCACGCAGGCCGGCTGCACCAAGGCCACCACGGGCGAGATGATGAAAGACGAGCCGGTCACGTAGGTGGGCAGAACCCCCAGCACCTCGACAAAGCGGCGCGCCAAACCCACCTCTTCCTCGGCCTCGCGCAGCGCCGTGTCGGCGGGCGAAGCGTCTTCGGGATCGACCCGGCCGCCCGGAAATGCAATCTGACCGGAGTGGGTGGACAGGTGGGCGGTTCGCTCGGTGAGCAGCACCATAGGCTCCTCGCGCAGGACGATGGCCAGCAGCACGGCGGCCAGGGCGGGGGGGCGGCTGGAGAAGCTGCGCTCCTGCACCACCTCCGGCGTCCAGGCGGGCGGCTGGGCAAAGCG
>JAQUDN010000124.1 GCA_028685665.1 Burkholderiaceae bacterium
GACCCCATGACGCACTCCGCCACACCCCCCACCCTGGACCGCAGCCTGCCCCGCCTGGGCCAGGGCTCTGTCTGGCAGGACCTGCAGGTCGGCCAGCGCCTGCGCACCTTCCGCCGCACCGTGACCGAGACCGACCTGGTGAACTTCATCGGCGTGACCGGCATGCTCGAAGCCATCTTCATCGAAGACGGCTACGAAGGCGCCGCCATGGCCGGCCGCCCCGTGCCCGGCGCGCTGACCTACACGCTGATCGAGGGCTTCATCCTGCAAACCATGATCCAGGGCACGGGCCTGGCGATGCTGGAACTGCACCAGAAGATCCTGGCCCCCGTGGGGGTGGGCGACACCATCGAGGCGCAGATCGAAGTCACCGGTATCCGGCCCACGTCCCAAAGCGGCCGCGCCGTGGTGACTTCCCGGATTGACGTCTTCAACCAGCATGGCACCCTGGTCATGACTTACACCTCCACCCGCTTGCTGGCCGGCCGGCCCGGAGGGTAAAAGCAGGCTCAAAACCCCCTCCAAACCACGCCACGAGCGCACTACAAGCTATAAAAAATGAAGCAACGAGACAACCCCCTTTCTTCCCTGCTGCGCCGCAGCCTGCTCGGCCTGGCCGCCACGCTCGCCGTCGCCGCGCCGCTGGGTTCGGCCCTGGCCCAGTCCTTTCCGAGCAAGCCCATCGCGATGGTCATTCCCTTCCCGCCCGGAGGCCCCACCGACATGGTCGCCCGGGTGCTGGCGAAAAAAATGAGCGAGCAGATGGGCCAGCCCATCGTGGTGGACAACAAGCCCGGCGCCAACGGCAACATTGGGGCGATGGCGGTGGTCAAGGCCCCGGCCGACGGCTACACCGTGCTCTACAACACCTCGTCGATCACGCTGAGCCCGGCGCTCTACAAGAGCCTGGGCTACGACGTGCAGCGCGACCTGGCCCCCGTGGCGCTGACGGCCGTGGTGCCGCTGGCGCTGGTGGTCCATCCGAACGTGCCGGCCAACAATGTGCGCGAGTTCGTCGCCTACGCCAAGGCCCACCCGGGCAAGCTGTCGTACGGCTCGGCGGGCAATGGCAACGTCACCCACCTGGCGGCCTACCAGGTCGTGCAGTCCCAGGGCCTGGACGCCACGCACATCCCCTACAAGGGCAGCGCCCCGGCCGACGTGGACCTGGTGGCCGGCCAGATCCAGTTCATGACCGACACCATCAACTCGGTCATGCCCTTCATCAAGGACAAGCGCCTGAAGCTGCTGGCCGTGACCACCTCCAAGCGCATGTCGCTGTTCCCCGACACGCCCACCCTGGGCGAAACCGTGATGCCCGGCTTCGAGGCCGGTGCCTGGCAGGGCGTGATGGTGCCCGCCGGCACCCCGGCGGCCGTGGTGCAGCGCCTGAACAGCGAGCTCCTCAAGGCCCTCAAGAGCCCCGAGGTGCTCGAAAAACTGGCCCAGCAAGGCGCCGAGGCCCTGGGCTCCAGCCCCGAGGAATACGGTGTCTACGTCAAGAAAGAGCTGGCCCGCTGGGCCGGCGTCGTGAAGGCCACCGGGGTCAGCCTGGACCCATGAGCCCCTCCCCCTGAGATTCACCCCTGCGATCCCCACAAGAAAGAGACAAAGATGCCCCACCGCCGCCCTCTGCTGACCCACCTGGCTACCCTCGGCACCCTGGCCCTCGCCGGCCTGCTGCCTGCCGGCGCGGCCCTGGCGCAGGACTTCCCGTCCAAGACCGTGAAGTTCATCGTCCCCTTCCCGCCCGGCAGCGCCACCGACACCTCGGCACGGTATTTCGCCAAGAAGTTCACCGACATCACCGGCCAGACGGTGGTGGTGGACAACAAGGCCGGCGGCAATGGGTTCATCGCCGTGCGCGCGGTGCTGAGCGCGCCGGCCGATGGCTACACGGTGTTCATCGGCAGCAACTCCACGCTGGCCGTGAACGCCGCGCTGTTCAAGCAGCTGCCCTACGACCCGGTGGCCGACTTCTCGCCGCTGAGCATGCTGACGCGCACGCCCGCGCTGCTGATCGTGCCGGGCAGCTCGGAGCACAAGACCCTGAAAGACCTGGCGGCCGCGGCCCGCGCCAAGCCGGGCCAGCTCAACTTCGGCGCGGGCTCGGCCGGCTACCAGCTGATGGCCGAGGCCTTCAACGAGGCGGCCAACGTGCAGTCCACCCATGTCCCCTTCAAGGGCGCGAGCGAGGCCGTCACCGCCGTGTCCGCCGGCACCGTGGATTTTTCCTTCGTGGAGATCATGAGCGCGCTGGAGCTGGTCAAGTCCGGCAAGCTGCGCGCACTGGCCGTGGCTTCCGAGCGCCGCCCCGCCGCGGTGCCCCACGTGCCCACGGCGGGCGAAGCGGGCCTGCCCGGCTTCACCGCCTATGCCTGGGTGGCGGCGATGGTGTCGGCCAAGACGCCCAAGGCCGAGACCGACAAGCTGGCCAGCCTCTTCAGCACCATCGAGCGCCTGCCCGAAACCCGGGAGTTCTATGAACGCACGGGCGCCGAGGTGATGAACGGCGGCCCCGAGGAAATGCGCGCCTTCCAGAACGCCGAAATCAAGCTCTGGAAGCGCATTGCCGCCCAGGCCAAGGTGGAGCTGCAATAAGCAGCCCCCGCTCCCTGCACGCCCGATCCCCATGACCACGCCTTTCCCCCAAGGACTGCCCCGATGAGCCAGCTCGACTCCCTGGACCCCTGTGCCATTCCGGCCGAAGACGAGGCGCTGCGCCAGGAGGTGCGCGCCTTCCTGACCGACGCCATCCGCCACCTGCCCGCCGCCGTGCGTGCGCGCTCCTGGTCGGGCTACGACCCCGCATTCAGCCGCGAACTCGGCCGGCGCGGCTGGCTGGGCATCACCTTCCCGCAAGCCTACGGCGGGGCCGCGCGCAGCGCCTTCGCACGCTATGTGCTGGTCGAAGAGTTCCTCAACTTCGGGGCCCCGGTGGGCTCGCACTGGATCGCCGACCGGCAAAGCGGCCCGCTGCTGCTCAAGTACGGCACCGAGGCGCAAAAGCAGTTCTACCTGCCCCGCATCTGCCGGGGCGAGGCGTTTTTCTGCATCGGCATGAGCGAGCCGGGCTCGGGCTCGGACCTGGCCAGCGTGCGCACCCGCGCCGTGCGCAACGACCTGGGCTGGCTGCTCAATGGCCAGAAAATCTGGACCACCAACGCCCACCACTGCCACTACATGATCGCCCTGGTGCGCACCAGCGGCGAAGCCGGCGACCGGCAAAAAGGCCTGTCGCAGGTGATCGTGGACCTGTCGCTGCCGGGCGTGACCGTGCGCCCCATCACCGACCAGTCGGGCGACAGCCATTTCTGCGAGGTGTTCTTCGACAACGTGCAACTCGGCCCGGATGCGCTGGTCGGCGGCGAAGGCGGCGGCTGGGAGCAGGTGACGGCGGAGCTGGCCTTCGAGCGCAGCGGGCCCGAGCGCCTGTTCTCCAGCATCGTGCTGTTCGACGAATGGCTGGCCTATGTGCGCACGCCCCAGGGCCGCACGCCGCAGGCCGAGCGCCTGGCCGGCAAGATCCTGTGCCAGCTGGCGCCGCTGCGCGCCATGTCGGTGGCCATCACCGAAAAGCTCACGCGCGGCGAAAGCCCGGTGGTCGAGGCCGCCTTGGTCAAGGACCTGGGCACGGGCGTGGAGCAGGCGATTCCAGCCGCGATCGCCGACGACCTGTTCTCGCGCGATGCCGCCGAGGTGCCCGCCGCCTTGCTGCACACCCTGAACTACGTCACCCAGGTCGCCCCCAGCTACTCGCTGCGCGGCGGCACGCGCGACATCCTGCGCGGCATGATCGCGCGCGGCCTGGGCCTGCGCTGAAAAAACAAGGACAACACCATGGATGCTCTTTTTTCCGACGCCGTCCGCCAGCTGCTGACGGACGCCTGCAGCCCCGCCGTGGTGCGGGCCATCGAGGCCGGCGCCTCCTCTGCCACGCTGTGGCAGGCCCTTGAAGACGCCGGCTTTTGCGACGCACTGGTGCCCGAGGCCGCTGGCGGCGCCGGGCTGTCGCTGGCCGAGGTCTACCCCATCCTGGAGCTGTGCGGCCACCACGCCGTGCCGGTGCCCCTGGGCGAGACCCTGCTGGCGCGCGGGCTCATCGCCAACGCGGGGGTGGCCGTGCCCCAGGGCAGCATCGTGTTCGGCGAGGGCCGACTGCAGGCCGATGGCGGCCTGCGCTGCGCCCAGGTGCGCTGCGGTGCCCAGGCCGATGCGGTGCTGGTGGCCCTGCAGGGCGAAACCCGCCTGCTGCCCGCCGCCCCGGCCCACAGGGACATCGCCGGCTTCTGCCTCGATGTCCACATGGTCTGGCCCGCCGGGGCCTGGGACAGCGCCTTGCCGGTGCCGGGCACGCACGACCTGCACACCCTGCAGGCCGCGCTCTATGCCGCGCAACTGGCCGGCGCCCTGATGGCGGTGTTCAGCCGCACCCTGCAGTACGCCAACGAGCGCCAGCAGTTCGGCAAGCCGATCGGCAAGTTCCAGGCCATCCAGCACCAGCTGAGCGTGGTGTCGGAGCACGCCTTTGCCGCCCGCATGGCCGCCATGCTGGGCCTGCGCGCCGACGGCCTGGTGCCCGACCGCCTGCGCGTGGCCATGGCCAAGGCCCGCACCAGCGAAGCCGCGCTCGAAGTGGCGGGCCTGAGCCACTCGATCCACGGGGCGATCGGCTTCACGGTCGAATTCGACCTGCAACTGTTCACGCGCCGCCTGCACGCCTGGCGCCAGGCCGCGGGCTCCGAGTCCTACTGGCACGACGTGATGGGCCGGGCCGTGCTAGACCGCCCGGACGGCCTGAGCCTGGACCTGGTCCGCACCTTGACCGACACCCCCGCCTGAGACCCCTGCGCACGCCTTGCCGACCTTTGCGCCCTTCTTTCCCAAGGAACCCCATGACCCCGTTTCTGAAAAGCACCCGCGAGGGCAGCATCCTCATCCTGACCATGAGCCAGCCCGAGACGCGCAATGCGCTGACCGGCAACACCGCCACCGAGGAGTTTGTCCAGGCCTGCGAGCAGATTGCGCGCGACCCCGGCATCCGCTGCGTGATCCTGACGGCCGAAGGCCCGGTCTTCAGCTCGGGCGGCAACGTCAAGGACATGAAGCGCTACCAGACCGAGCAGCTGCCGCCCGAAGTGATCCGCCAGGAATACCGCCACGGCATCCAGCGCATTCCCAAGGCGCTCTACAACTTGGACGTGCCGGTGATCTGCGCCATCAACGGCCCGGCCATCGGTGCCGGCCTGGACCTGACGACCATGTGCGACATCCGCATCGCCTCGGAGAAAGCCACCTTTGCCGAGAGCTTCGTCAAGGTCGGCATCGTGCCGGGCGACGGCGGCGCCTGGCTGCTGCCGCGCGCCGTGGGCATGTCCAAGGCCTCCGAGATGGCCTTCACGGGCGAAGCCCTCAACGCCCAGCAGGCGCTCGATTGCGGTCTGGTGTCGCGCGTGGTGCCGCACGAGGCCCTGCTCGGCGAAGCCCTGGCGCTGGCCCGCAAGATCGCCGCCAACCCGGGGGGCGTCCTGCGCATGACCAAGCGCCTGCTGCGCGAAGGCGAACGCAGCTCGCTCGAATCGCTGCTGGAACTGTCGGCCGGCTACCAGGCGATTGCCCACATGAGCCCCGACCACCACGAGGCCGTCAACGCCTTCATCGACAAGCGCCCGCCGCAGTTCGCCGAATAAGTCGCCTCAGGTACGCCCCCAGGCCAGGGCCCGGATGGACGGGCCCCAAAACATCAAAAAAGAGAGCAGCCTGTGCAGGCAGGACCGGGGCTGGAGCCTTGTAAAGCCCCAAACCCCTCCGACCTCAGGCCTTGGGCGCCGCCAGCCATTGGGTGGCGAGCTGCACCCAGAAAGTGCCGCCCAGGGGGATCAGCTCGTCATTGAAGTCGTAGCTGGGGTTGTGCAGGGTGCACGGACCGCCGCCATGGCCCAGGGAGCGGTGGTCGCCATCGCCATTGGCGATGAAGCAATAGGCCCCTGGCCGGGCCTGGAGCATGAAGGAAAAGTCTTCGGCGCCCATCGTGGGCTCCTGGTCCAGCACCTGGGCCGCCCCCAGGATGTCCACCATGACCTGGCGCGCAAACGCGGCCTCGGCAGGGGCGTTGATCGTGGGGGGGTAGTTGCGCTCGAACTCGAAATCGCAGGTGGCCTCGTGCGCGGCGCACAGGTGCTCGGCCACCTGGCGCATGCGCGCCTCGATCAGGTCGAGCAACTCCAGCGTGAAGGTGCGCACCGTGCCCTGCAGCTCGCAGTGGTCGGGCACCACATTGGTGGCCTCGCCCGCATGGATCATGGTGACCGAGATCACGCCGGCCTCCAGGGGCCGCTTGTTGCGGCTGATGATCGTCTGGAAGGCCTGCACCATCTGGCAGGCGATCGGCACGGGGTCGATGGTGGTGTTGGGCATGGCCGCATGGCCGCCCTTGCCCCGGATGGTGATCTTGAACTCGTTGCTCGAGGCCATCACCGGCCCGGGGCTCACGGCCATGGTGCCGCGCGGCATGCCCGGCCAGTTGTGCATGCCAAACACGGCCTCGACCGGAAAGCGCTCGAAGAGGCCATCACGCATCATCTCGCGGGCGCCGCCGCCGCCCTCTTCGGCGGGCTGGAAGATCAGGTACACGGTGCCGTCGAAGTCGCGGTGCCGGGCCAGGTGCTGGGCAGCCGCCAGCAGCATGGCGGTGTGGCCGTCGTGGCCGCAGGCGTGCATCTTGCCGGCGTGGCGGCTGGCGTGGGCAAAGGTGTTGGTTTCGGTGACGGGCAGGGCATCCATGTCGGCGCGCAGGCCGATGGCGCGGCCGCAGGCCCCGCCGTCGCGCCCCTGCACCACGCCGACCAGGCCGGTCACGCCCAGGCCCCGGTGCACGGGAATGCCCCACTCGGTGAGCTTTTGCGCCACCAGATCGGCGGTGCGCACCTCCTCGAAGCACAGCTCGGGGTGGGCATGGATATCACGGCGCACGGCGGCAATGCCAGGCGCTTGGGCAACAATGGCGTCGATGACTTTCATGTCTCGCTTTCCTTTGTGGACAGTCTAGCCCGGGCCACCGCCAAGCGCCAGCCGGGGTTATTTGGAACCAAGGCCCTTCATGCCCCTCTCTTCCCCTGCCGAACCCCTGCAGCGCACCACCGTGCGCGGTGCCTGCCCGCACGATTGCCCCGACACCTGCGCCCTGCTGACCACCGTGGACGAGGGGGTTGCCACCCGCGTGCAGGGCAACCCCGCGCACCCGCACACCGGCGGGGTGCTGTGCACCAAGGTGTCGCGCTATGCCGAGCGCAGCTACCACCCCGAGCGCATCCTGGCACCCTTGAAGCGCAGCGGCCCCAAGGGCAGCGGGCAGTTCGTGCCCGTGTCGTGGGACACCGCGCTGTCCGACATCGCCCAGCGCCTGCAGGCGATTGCCGCCCGCGACCCCGAGGCCATCCTGCCCTACAGCTACGCTGGCACCATGGGCCTGGTGCAGGGCGAAAGCATGGACCGGCGGTTTTTTCACCGGCTGGGCGCCTCGCTGCTGGACCGCACCATCTGCGCCTCGGCGGGCGGTGAAGGGCTGAACACCACCCTGGGCGGCAAGGTCGGCATGAGGGTGGAGTTTTTTGCCGAATCGCAGCTCATCCTGATCTGGGGCAGCAACTCCGTGGGCAGCAATCTGCATTTCTGGCGCGCGGCGCAAGAAGCCAAGCGCCGGGGCGCGCGCCTGGTCTGCATCGACCCGCGCCGCAGCGAAACCGCCGACAAATGCCACGAGCACCTTGCGTTGCGCCCCGGCACCGACGCCGCCCTGGCCCTGGCGCTGGTGCACGAGCTGATCGAAAACGACTGGCTGGACCACGACTACATCGCCCAACACACCCTGGGCTGGGAGGCCTTGCGCGCCCGCGCACTGCAATGGCCACCGGCACGGGCGGCGGCCGTCTGCGGCGTGCCGGAGGCACAGATCCGCCAACTGGCGCGCGACTACGGCACCACCCGGCCCGCCGCGATCCGGCTGAATTACGGCATGCAGCGCGTGCGCGGCGGCGGCAATGCCACGCGCGCCGTGGCCTGCCTGCCGGCGCTCACCGGCGCCTGGCGCCACCGCGCCGGCGGGCTGCTGATGTCCAGCTCGGGCCACTTCCCGGTGCAGCGCCAAGGGCTGCAGCGCCCCGACCTGCTGCCCCAGGGGCTGCCCCGCACCGTCAACATGAGCACGATCGGCGACGACCTGCTGCGCCCGTCCGCACCCGGCTTTGGGCCCCGCGTCGAGGCCCTGGTGGTCTACAACAGCAACCCCGTGGCCGTGGCGCCCGACTCCGGCAAGGTGGTGCAGGGCTTTGCCCGCGAAGACCTGTTCACCGTGGTGCTGGAACATTTCCACACCGACACGGCCGACTACGCCGACTACCTGCTGCCCGCCACCACCCAGCTCGAACACTGGGATGTGCACCTGAGCTACGGCCACACCGACGTGCTGCTGAACCGCCCCGCCATTGCGCCCCTGGGCCAGGCCCGCAGCAATGCGGACATCTTCCGCGACCTGGCTGCGCGCATGGGTTTTTCCGAGCCCTGTTTTGCGGACAGCGACGAGGCGCTGTGCCGCCAGGCCTTTGGCGACGCCGTGGACTACGCGCTGCTTGAATCCCAGGGCTTTGCCACGCTGGCGCTGCCCGATGCGCCGTTTGCCGAGGGCGGCTTTCCCACGCCCAGCGGAAAGTGCGAGTTCTACAGCGAACGGCTGGCCGCGCAGGGCCTGGATGGCCTGCCCGACCACCTGCCCAACCACGAAACCGTGGGCGACTCGGCGCGCTACCCGCTGGCCATGATCTCGCCGCCGGCGCGCCACTTCCTGAACTCGACCTTCGTGAACGTGCAAAGCCTGCGCGACATCGAAGGCCGGCCCCTGCTGGAAATCCATCCCGAAGACGCCGCCGCGCGCCAGATCACCGACGGCACCCCGGTGCGCGTGTTCAACGACCGGGGCAGTTACGCCTGCCACGCCCAGGTCAGCACCCGCGCCCGGCCCGGCATGGTCGTGGGCCTGGGCATCTGGTGGCGCAAGCTGGGCCTGAACGGCACCAACGTCAACGAAGTCACCAGCCAGGCCCTCACCGACCTGGGCCGCGCGCCCACGTTCTACGACTGCCTGGTGGAGGTGGAAGCCTGTGCCCACCCAGAGGCACCGGAAACCCCGCACGCAGCGTGATGACCGGCAGGCTTTGGACGCCCAAAATCGCCCGAAGGCTGCCTCAAAAACAATAGCTGCCAGCGCTGACTGAATAAGCGCTAGAGCCTATATTCACTTCAATCCTTGTCGCCCGCGTCTGACGCCGCCGCCGTCAGCCCAGCGTCTTCAGCAGCGCATGCGCCGCAGGCTCGGATGAGGCCGGGTTTTGCCCCGTGATCAACAGGCCGTCGGTGATCGCATAAGGCTGCCAGTCGCCCAGCTTGGCGTAGTGGCCGCCATGGGCCTTGAGCATGTCTTCCACCAGAAACGGCACAACCTCCGTCAGCCCCACGGCGGCTTCCTCGGTGTTGGTGAAACCGGTCACGTTCTTGCCCTTGACCACCGATTGGCCGTCCTTGCCCTTGGGGTGGCGCAGCACGGCGGGCGCGTGGCACACGGCGGCCACGGGCTTGCCGGCGTTCAGCGTGGCCTCGATCAGCGCGATGGAGTGCGCGTCTTCGGCCAGATCCCACAGCGGGCCATGGCCGCCCGGGTAGAACACTGCGTCGTAGTCGGCTGCATTCACGCCGGCCAGGCGCTGGGTGCTGGCCAGCTGCTTTTGCGCAGCGGCATCGGCCTGGAAGCGGCGCGTGGCGTCGGTCTGCGCGCCGGGGTCATCGCTCTTGGGGTCCAGCGGTGGCTGGCCGCCCTGGGGCGAGGCCAGCGTCACTTCGGCGCCCGCGTCCTTGAACACGTAGTAGGGCGCGGCAAACTCTTCCAACCAGAAGCCGGTTTTGGCGCCGGTGTTGCCCAGCTGGTCGTGGGAGGTGAGAACCATCAATATCTTTGGCATGCAATGTCTTTCGGTGCAGAAGAGGGATAAGGGCAAACCCGAGCCCCACTGGCGCGCGGCGCAAGGGTCTTTGCCCGCTTCAGAGCGCCGCTTCCAGAATGCGGCGGCTGACTTCGGGGGTGATCTCGCGCTGCTCGCCCAGTTGCGACATGCCGTGGGCCTGGAGCAGGGCCACCGCCAGATCGACCACCTCGGGGCCGACGCCGTAACCCGACAGGCGGGTGGCGATGCCCA
>JAQUDN010000125.1 GCA_028685665.1 Burkholderiaceae bacterium
CCGGCTATCTCAGCAACCGCCTGCGCCAGGTGGTGGCCAGCTACCTGCTGCACGACGTGCGCGGCGACTGGCGCGCGGGCGCCGCCTGGTTTGAGTCGCAACTGCTCGACTACGACCCGTACAGCAACCAGGGCAACTGGCTCTACGTGGCGGGGCGCGGCACCGACCCCCGGGGCGGGCGCCGCTTCAATCCGCAAAAGCAGACCCAGGACCACGACGCCCACGGCGCCTACCGCCGCCTGTGGGGCACGGCATGAGCGCCGGCGCCACTTTGGGCGGCGCTGTACCCACGGCCCCGGCAACGGTCGCCGAACCGTCCGCACGCCCCGCACCCGCCCACACGCTGCGCCTGGTCCTGGGCGACCAGCTCAACCCGCGGCACCCCTGGTTTGACCAGACCGATCCGCAGGTGGTCTATGTGCTGATGGAGGTGCGGCAAGAAACCGACTACGTGCTGCACCACGCGCAAAAGATCCTGGCCATTTTTGCCGCCATGCGCGACCTGGCCCGCCAGCTGCGCGAGGCCGGCCACCGCGTGCGCTACGTCGCCATCGACGACCCCAGCAACCGCCAGTCCCTCCCCGGCAACCTGGCCGCGCTGCTGGCGCACTACGGCGCTATGGCGCTGGAGTACCAGGCGCCCGACGAATACCGGCTGGACGCCGAGCTGGCCGCCTTCCGCCCCCCGGGCGTGCAGGTGACGGTGGTGGACAGCGCCCATTTCTACACCGCTCGGGGCGACATGGCCCAGATCTTCCAAGGCCGCAAGCAGTGGCTGATGGAGCATTTCTACCGCCAGATGCGCCAGCGCCACGGCGTGCTGCTCGACGCCGAGGGCCAGCCCGAGGGTGGGCAGTGGAACTTTGACCACGACAACCGCAAGCCCTGGCCCGGCCACCCCGCCGCGCCGCCCGACCCGCGCCCGCAGCACGACCATGCCGCGCTCTGGCAGACCATCGTGGCCGCGGGCGTGAACAGCTTTGGCGACCCGCAGGCCGCCGCGCTGCGCTGGCCTTTGAACCGGGCCGAGGCGCTGGCGCAGCTCGATGCCTTCATCGCGCACATCCTGCCGCACTTTGGCGACTTTGAAGACGCCATCAGCCTGCAGGCCCCGCGCTTGTTCCACTCGCTGCTCTCGTTTTCGCTGAACCTCAAGATGCTGTCCCCGCAGGAAGTGGTGCAGCGCGCCGAGGCCGCCTATCGCTCTGGCCACGCGCCGCTGGCTGCGGTGGAGGGCTTTATCCGCCAAATTCTGGGCTGGCGCGAGTACGTGCGCGGCATCTACTGGGCGCACATGCCCGGTTATGACGAGCGCAATGCCCTGGGCCACCACGCCCCGCTGCCCGCCTGGTTCTGGACCGGCGACACCCGCATGCGCTGCCTGCAGGACGCGATTGGCAACTCGCTGGCCAACGCCTACGCCCACCATATCCAGCGGCTGATGGTGATCGGCAACTTTGCGCTGCTGGCCGGCCTGGACCCGGCCGCCGTGCACCGCTGGTACCTGGGCGTGTACGCCGACGCCTTCGAGTGGGTGGAACTGCCCAACACCCTGGGCATGAGCCAGTTTGCCGACGGCGGCCTGCTGGCCACCAAGCCCTATGTCAGCAGCGCCGCCTACCTGGACCGCATGGGCGACACCTGCAAGGGCTGTGCTTACGACAAAAAGCAGCGCACCGGCCCCAAAGCCTGCCCCTACAACGCGCTGTACTGGGACTTCTTTGCCCGCCACGAAGCCCAACTGGGCCACAACTTCCGCCTCGGCATGGTCTACCGCAACCTGCACAAGATGGACCCCGCCACCCTGCAATCCCTGCGCGAGCACGCTGCCGACCTGCGCGCGCGCCTGGACACCTTGTGACCCCTTTCCTGTCTGGAGCCCCCGCCATGCACTCCCTTCCCGACGGCTACCGGGCCCTGGTCATGGGCCGCTCTGGCGCCATTGGCGCGGCCCTGCTGCAGCAGCTGCAAGCCGACCCCCGCTGCGCCCTGGCCCTGGGCCTGGGCCGCCGCAGCGATCCGGCCATCGACTTCGACGACGAAGCCAGCGTGGCCCGCGCGGCGGCACAACTGCGGGCGCAGGGGCCGTTTCACTGCATCGTCAACGCCACCGGGCTGCTGCACACGCCGCAGTTCCCGCCCGAGAAACGCCTGGCGCAGCTGAACTACGCGCAGCTGGAAGCCACCTTCCGCGCCAACACCTTTGGCCCCGCGCTGGTGCTGGCGCATTTCGCGCCGCTGCTGGCCCGCCACGACCGCAGCCTGCTGGCCGTGCTCTCGGCCAAGGTCGGCAGCATTGGTGACAACCGCCTGGGCGGCTGGTACAGCTACCGCGCCTCCAAGGCCGCGCTGAACATGCTGCTCAAGACCGCCGCCATCGAAGTCGCCCGCACCCACCCCCAGGCCACGCTGGTGGCGCTGCACCCCGGCACTGTGGACTCGGCCCTGTCCGCCCCCTTCAACGGCGCCACCATCGGCCGCCCCGCCGCCGACGCCGCCGCCGACCTGCTGCGCGTGCTCGACAGCCTGAGTCCTGAGGCCACGGGCGGGTTTTATGCCTACAGCGGGGAGAAGCTGCCGTGGTGAGGGGGCCGTGCCTGGTGGCCGGCAAGCATCACGATGCCTGCGCGAAATCCCGCACGGTCTGCTGCAGCCGCTTGCGTGCCCGGGCGAGACTGGGTGAGCGTTCTGCGGCCTGTTCAGGATTCCATTGCGTGCGCACCCACGCTGTCAGGCGGGCGTTGTAGCCAAGTCCCTGTGCGGGCTGGCCCGCCATTTCCCTGAAAAGATCGTTTCGGACTGCCCGAGGGGCCCCTTTGGCCAGGCGCAACAGCGCTTGTTTGGGATCTGGGAGCTCGTCGGGTTGGGGCGGCAGGGTCCCGCGCGGGCCGATCAGTTCGCGCATGGCTTTGTGGTCGGCCAGCACCCAGGATTCCACTTCGCGGACCGCCACGCGCAACACCAGGTGAGGGGCGGTTGGCTGGCCCGCCAGCCATTGCTGGGACAGGGCCACAGGACAGGCTCCCTGGTCCAGATCCGTCACCACCAGCACCACCTGGCGTTGGGCCATCTGGCACCAGCTGTCCATCCTTGAGCGCAGGTAGCCAAAGCCATTCCTGCGCAACAGGTGCTTGACCTCGTGGGGCTCGTCCACTTCAGCGACCAGCCGCAGGGCAACGGCTTCGCTCAACTCATCCTCCGTGGCAATGGCAATCGGGGTCATTGCCAAAGCCCCAGTTGCGAAACCGCAACCGGCCGGGTTTTGGGAAGCAGGACCTCCGCCACGCTCAGGCCTGCGCTCAGCGCCAGGTTTTCATCGGTATTCACGACACGGCCCGTAGTGCCTTGTGAGCCGGTTTCCAGCAAGACCACGCCCCGTTCATCAATACCGGGGTTGCTCAGGAGCGCGTCGCTGTGGGTGGTCAGCACCACCTGGCGTCGGGTTTTCTGGCCCCGTTGCAAGCGCTCGATGATCAGCGGTATCTGCCGGACGATGGCATCGTTGAGCGAAATCTCGGGTTCTTCCAGCAGCAGCATGGAATGCCCTCCCTCCAGCAAAGACCACAGCAGCCCAAACAGCCGTAGCGTGCCATCCGAAAAATGTTCTTCCGACTGCCATCCTGCATTGGGCCGGTGGTGCTGGTAACGCGCTTCCAGGTGCGGGTGGCCCATGTCGTCCTTCTCGAAGCGCAGATCCGCGAATTGCGGAACGGCCAGAGACAATGCCTCTGAGATCTTCCGCAAACGGGCCTTGCGGGTTTTTTCCGGAGTTTTAGACAAGCGTTCCAGAAAACCCTGCCCGAAAGGGTCATCGGTGAGCCGGTTGCCACCGATTTTTTCCCCGAAGCGCAATAACTGCGGGACCAGGTGCAAATAAGTGATGTTGTTCAGAAAGTCTGCCAACTCCCGGAATTCCCGATTGGTCTGAATCTGTTCCAGGTGCGTCTGGGTGAGAAGCAGTGCGTCCTGGCGATCTTTCCGGTCAGGGCGGCTCATCAGCACCTGACCGTCTTTCCAGACCTCCTCCCGTGACACCAGCAGGCGCTGAGCCCCCTTGCCCTCAGGCTTGAACCCCAAGATGTAACGCCAAGAGGGTGCTGCCTGATCCGGACTGTGGCTCAGTTCAATGTCGATCTCCACCTCGGGGTCGCGCCGCGCATGCAGGCAGCGCACTTTCGAAACCCCGCCCCGTTCCACCATGGCCGCCTGCAATCCACCGCCCTGTGTCTTGCTGACATCCCGCAGAAACCGCAGGGCGTCCAGAAGATTGGATTTGCCCGAGGCGTTGGGGCCCAGGATGTAGGTGACATTGCGAAGGGGCACATCCAGCGATTGGAAATTGCGCCAGTTCTTGAGACGGATATGGTTCAGCAGCATGGGTGTGAGGTCTTGGAGCCAGGGGCGATCCCTATTATTAAGGGCGAAGATCGTCCATCGCCATAATCCTTGGCACCGTCCCCCTTGTTTTCTGAAGACCCTGTTCCAGGCACATGTCTTCACTTCCCGTTTCCCCATGATCGACCACTTCCGTGCCCTGCGCCTGTTCACCCGCATCGTGGACCTGGGCAGTTTCAGCCGGGCCGCCGAGCAGTTGCACCTGAACCGCGCCGCCGCCACGCACAGCATCCAGCAGCTGGAGCGCCACCTGGGTGTGCGGCTGCTGGCGCGCACCACGCGGCAGGTCACGCCCACGGTGGAGGGGGCGGCGTATTACGAGCGCTGCGTGGCCATCCTGGCCGACCTGGACGAGGCCGATGCGCAGTTCACCCAGGCGGCGCGGGCGCCGGAGGGGCGGATTCGGCTGGACCTGTCTGCCGCCATGTTCCGCAACGTGCTGGCGCCGGCCTTGCCGGACTTTGCAGCGCGCTACCCGCAGATCCGCCTGGAGGTCAGCGTGACCGACCGGCCCATCGACCTGGTGCGCGAGGGGGTGGACTGCGTGCTGCGCGCGGGCGACCTGCGCGACGTGCCCCTGGTGGCCCGCAGCCTGGCCCACCTGCCGCAAGTGACCTGCGCCAGCCCCGACTACCTGGCCCGCCAGGGCGTGCCCCGCACGCTCGATGCGCTGGCCGCCCACAGCGTGGTGGACTACATCTCGGCGGCCAGCGGCCGGCCGGTGCCGCTGGAGTTCGTGGTGGAGGGCAGGCTGCTGACCCGCAAGCTGCCGTCCCGCATGGCCGTGAACAACGGCGACAGTTACATCAGCGCCTGCCTGGCGGGCTTTGGCCTGGTCCAGACGCCCTATGCCTTTGTGGCCCCGCTGCTGGCGGCGGGCAGCTTGTGCGAAGTGCTGCCCGCCCTGCGGCCGCCGCCCTTGCCGCTGAGCGTGCTGTACCCGCCCAACCGGCAACTGCCCGCGCGGGTGCGGGTGTTCATCGACTGGCTGCTGGCGCTGTTCGCCCGCCCGGACGGGCCGGGCAGGGCGCCGCCAGCCGCTGGCGGCTGAGCGGGGCGGCCTCAGGCCTTGCCGGCCAGCGCCTTGAAATCGGCCTTTTCCATCAGCCACGACACCGCAAAACCCGCCACCAGGCCCCAGAACGCGGCGCCGATGTTCCAGATGCCCAGGTCCGCCACGGTGACCAGCATGCTGATCAGTGCGCCCAGCGTGAAGCGCCCGCCGCCAAACGAGGCCACAAACGCCCCTTGCAGCACGCGCAGCATGGCCAGGCCGCCCAGCACCATGATGAATTCCTTGGGCGTGGCCAGCATCAGGCCGGTGAAGGTGGGCGCCATCAGGCCGAACAGCAGCGCCAGTGCGGCAAAGGTCAGCGCGGCGGTGTACTGGCGCTCGCGGGTGCCGGACGAGGTCATCAGCGCGTTGCTGGGGCCGGTCAGGCAGGTACTGACCGAGCCCACCGCCGCGCTCAGGAACGAGCCCATGCCGCAGGCGACGGCAATCGCGTTCACCGGGGGCTCGTGCTGGGCGGCTTTGAGCACGGCCACGCCCTGGCCGTTCTGCACCACCAGCACGGTGATGGCCAGCGGCACCACCAGCTCCACCAGCGCCGCCACCGACCAGGCCGGCGCCTGCACCACGGGCTGCGCAAAGCTCAGGCTGCCCAGCAGCGCGGGGTTCATCTGCCCGCCCAGGGCCACCGCCACGGCGCCCACCAGCAGCGCGCCAATCAGCGGCGGCAGGCGCTTGGCCAGCCCGGGGCTGGCCGACAGCGCCACGAAGGTCACCACCATGGGCGCGGCAATCGCCAGGTTGCTGTGCAGCGCCCGCACCAGGTCCAAGCCAAAGCGCAGGAACACCCCGGCCACCATGCCCATCACGATGGGCATGGGCAGCAGCGCCATGATCCGCTTGACCCAGCCACTGGCGCCCATCACCAGCACCAGGGCGCTGGTGGCATAAAAGGCGCCAATCACTTCGGGAAAGCTCAGGTGCTGCAGCGCCGGCCCGACCAGCACCGTGCCCGGAATCGTCCAGGCAAAGCCCAGCGGCGTGCGGTAGCGCAAGGTCATCACCAGCGTGACCAGGCCGTTCATGAAAAACGAGCCAAACACCCAGGACGCCAGCTCGGCCGGCGACAGCCCGCCGCGCACCCCCACCGACAGGATGATGGCCAGCGGCCCGGTCGCCGCAAAGATGAAGGCAATCAGGCCATTGGCCGCGTAACTCGGGCCAAAGTCCGCCAGGATCTGGCGCAAACGGGGCAAGGGCAGGGCAGGGTGTTCAAGGGACATGGCAGGGCACCCGATTCCTCGGGAGAGGGGTCAAACAACAGCGGCTGCACCGAACTCCACTGGCCCGGATGCCGCAACAAAGCCCATTATCGGGATTTGCACAGGCGCAATAAATGCGCAAAAACGCCGGCTACTTTTTTATCTGAAGAAACAATGGCGGGCTGAACGACCCCCCGCACCCGGAGCGTTTCTGCCCCTTCGCCCCGGTCCTGCGCGATGCGCCGGGGGCCAGCGCGGGGGAACAGACCCCATCGCCATTCAGCCGTCTAAAGTGCTTCCAGGCCCATACAGGCGTGCCTTGGTAGCTATCAAAATGTTTGGGCCTGATCTGGAGGTAGAGGCGCAGCAGCGTTCAAGCACGCTTCTGGAATCGACCTTGCGAGGGGAAATGGACGGGCATGTGGCTCTGGGCATCGGGGCGTTCATGCGGGGTCTCCTTGGGGAGGCCTTGGGCGTTTTCGAGTAGGGCGCGGTCGCGCGCCCGTTCGGCTCGCTGTTCAGCCTGGGAGGTGGCATGGTGAACACAGCAGACGGGTAGCCCTGGATGGCACACAGCGTGACCGCCGATTCAGCGGTGTCGACGTCCACAATGGGAGGGTCAAAATCGAAGTCCGGCATCTCCGTCATGGCCCAAATGTTGTCGAGTGCATCTTGTGGATTCACGTGAATCCAGTCAAAAAGTGCCATGGGGTCCATTTCGCAAAGCGGGTAGGCACAGACATGGGCAAAAAAATAGTGGTGCTCCTGGCGTTTTGGCAGAGTGTCCTGGAGGGGCGTCGCAGACATCGATGGGGCTTTCTTGGGTGGTAGGCAATGGACACAGAGAAATTCAAAATGGCAGGGCGCAAAGGCGAGGCCAGGCCTGTGCAACGGGATCAGCCCCAGGGGCCGATCGCATCAAATCCCCCTTCGCGCAGCGTATCGATCGGCGCCAATCGACTGCGCCCCGCAGGGAAGAACGGCTCTTTTCTGAACGCATCCAATTCTTTTTTCAGGGCATGAACGATCCTTCCCTGGCTGAATTGGTAAGCGCGGTCCCGCTTGATGGACTCAAAACAAAACAGGGAATCTCGCCACATCAAATCGTCATACCGGAATTGCTGCGCCTTCCAAAACATGAACAACACGAAATGGGGCAGCAATGCAAGAACATCGTCCACGACGACAAGCCCGGCTTTTTCAGGAGCCCACAGCAGTTTGAATGGGTTTTCATTGTGCGGACCTAAACCAGACCAGCCAAATTTTGGAATCGAATTTTCCTTGCGCCACAAGTCATAGAGATTGGGTCGGTAGTAATACCACCATTGGTCTGCCAAAACCACCATGAAGAGGCTCAAGATAAACGGAGGTCGGTCTTCTGACGGAATCTTCGAAAGATCGTCAGAAACGCTCGTCCAATCCCTGCCCCCAAAAAAGACCACCGCCTCATCGCGCAGGATGTGCTGACGCACCACGCGGTGGGGTTGCTGGTATTTCAAACCTTGGAGCTGAATTGGAAATTTTTCAAGAAAGTAATCACGCATTTTTCGCCCACTCCATTCGGTCGATGAATTTCCCTACGCCATAACCCGGCTCAACGAGGACGCTCGATATTTCGGACCACCATGCCCGAATAATCATTGTCGATGGTGGCTGAGCCCATGTTCACCTTAATAATGGGACCTCTCGTCTGCAATCGGTGTCCAAACCAGAGGCAATAAACCTCTACCAAATGCTCCCCCGCATTGGGCATTTCACCAGCCGCCTGTTCCGTCAACAAGAAAGTCCCACTGAAATGGGCCGCTCTGTGAAATGCTTTCTGGACATGGATCACCCGCTTCCTGGATACCTGGATTTCACCCACCGGTTTGGCATGCCTGTCCGTTGGAGGAATGCCAGCTTTCTTGTTGATAGGTGCTTCAGAATAAAAATGAGGAAAGAATTTCAATTGAAAACCTTGATCAAAATCTACAAAGCTGTTGAAAAATTCCTGGGGCACAAGCCCAGTGGCACTCCGACGGAAGAGGACGCATGAGCGCGGTGCTTGAAAATGGAGCGATCCACACCTTCGGTTCGTAGCAGAAAAAATCACCCCAACCCGCCTGGGTCAGAGGTTGGGAGATACCCAGGCTCGTGGTCTGGGCTCCAACGTACCGCTGGGACACAAGCCCGTTTGCAGAGAGCAACCGAGCCCCCACATCCACCAGCCCAGGCAGCTGCGCTTCACCCCCTTAGGGAGAGAATTTGCTGGACACCGGCGTCTTTGTGTCTGGCCCAGCGATTCAAAGCGCTTCGGGGTTGAGGGACTTTGCGCCAGTGTCATTAAGATTCGCCCCTGGTGGGTACGAAAAGCCTGGGCTGTAGCGAAGACACCTTGCCCTGCTTGAGTCCGAGTTCGACCGCAATGTTGTGGCTTTCTCCACGCAGACATTTGCGCTTGGGCTGGGTATCGCTGTCATTGACGATGTAGCTCACCAGCACTGGCGAGTAGCCGCGCTGCTTGGCCCATGCAGAGTAGGTCCATCCGTGCTGAGCGAACTCTTCGCGGACCTGTTCACGTGTCTTGAGAGGCATGGTGGCGCGTCCTTTTTTGTTATCACAAGTTATGGCTTGTTGATTGGCTTTAAAACCTGTTAACAACTGTCGTTGTTGGCACAAATTATGGTTCAATAATTTGAACCATGCAACAAATTGATCCATTTTTATGGAAGTTTACGAACGCATGAAATCTGAGCGCGAGCGCTTGGGGTGGACCCAGCCCGGGGTTGCGGCGTTGACCCAGGTGGGCAAAACCACCGTGATCAACTGGGAGAAAGGCGCGTCATCTCCTACAGCCATTCAGCTGGAGGCCTTGGCCAAGGCAGGGTTTGACGTGATGTACGTCGTCACCGGACAGCGTGGCCTGCCGCTTTCCCCCACAGAAACGCTCGCGCCCCGTGTCCGGGCCTTGGTAGACAACTACCAGGCCGCCGATGAGGCCGGCAAGCGGGTGATCGAAGGGACCGCCGATCTGGCCGCTCACTCCCACGGTAAACGCGCTGAAGACAAGAAGATGTGACGGCGCCTGTGACCTGCCCGGATTTTCTGGACCAATTATTTCCAGGAAGATAGCTCCTCATCCTCTGAGGAAGCTTTGGATAAATCCGATCTTGATGTGCTCAATCGGCCTGAGGCGCAAAGACAATTCAAGCTATGAAACAAGCCGATCTGGGCCTGAACCCGACGACCAAGCGCACGCGCAAGCGGGAGTTCTTGGCAGAGATGTCATGTGTAGTGCCGTAGGCTGTGCTGGTCGATCTGATCGCGTCCTATGCGCTCGAATGCAGACGCGATCGTCCGCTCTTTGCCGTGCAGACGATGCTGCGCATCCATTTCATACAGCAGTTGTTCACGCTGACCGATCCTGCCATGGAAGAAGCACCGTACGACGTGCCACTGTTGCGGTAATTTGGGGATTGCTAAATAGGTAACTTTCTATACGGACCCAGCGATTCTGCGATATTGATCCGATGACCCAGAACTGCCCCCGCTGCCAAAGCAGCCACATGCGCAAAGCCGGCATCAGCCGCCACGG